>JBBSGX010000064.1:0-11752 GCA_038253685.1 Candidatus Limnocylindrales bacterium
GGCCACGCAGCCATTGACCTGGCACCCGGTTCCTACGTGGTGGAAGCCAGGCCGGCCCCCGGGCGGATGGGTACGCCACAGCCGGTCACGGTCCAGCTCACGGACGCTGCGAGCGGAGCCGTCACTCTCACCTACGACACCGGCATCCGCTAGCCCACACTGCTTTCCACGCGGCCTGCAGGCCCCTCCCCGGGCAGGGAGGGGCCTCGCCGTTTCCGGCGGGTCCGACAGCCGCCGCGGCGGACTCGGCGACCGCCTGTCATCATCGAGAACCGTGGACCCAAGGCGTATTTCCGCCTGCTCGCGCGAAACCGCGACTTCAGCCGGGTGTACGCAGCGCAGCTCGTGAGTTTCGCGGGCGACTGGGTCGCGACGGTGCCCGTGCTCGGCCTGTGCCTCCAGGTCATAGGCTCGACAGCGGTGGCCTCGCTGGTCCTGGTGCTCCAGACGGGGGCCCTCTTCCTGGTTTCGCCGTTTGCCGGAATGCTCGCCGACCGCCTGGATCGCCGGCGCCTGCTGATCGTCGCGTCCCTCGGCGGCGTGGTCACGGCGCTTCTCGGGAGGGACGCGGCCTTCCTGATGGACGCGCTCAGCTTGCGATCTCCGCGGGGCTCATCTGGGGTGTCACCCGCTCCTTCCGGGAAGCGCGCGCCACAGGGCAGGCCCACGAGGTTGCCCCGATCGGCTGGGCGGACTGCGCGTCGCCGCAGGGGAGACGCTCGATCTGGCGCGGCGGTCACCCTCACCGCGACGGTCTCCACCCTGGTCGCAGGAGGGCTCGCCGCGACGTTCGGCCCGGTGGTGACGCTCTACGTGATGATGGCCCTGGTGGCGCTCTCCGGAGGGACCTGGCTGCTCTGGACGCGACCACTGCGGAGGGCCCCGTCCGCGCCTTCGGGAGCTGTTCCGCAGGCTGCCTCGCCGCCACGTACACTCGACCCGTGACCAGTTCAGCCCCGGTGAGCTCCACGCCTCGCAGCCCCGCAACCCGCGACCTGGGGATGCGCGCGAAGCTCCTCTTCCCGACGCCCGAGATCTGCGAGCAGTTCTACCTGCCACTCGTCTACACCGCTTGCCGAACCTGCTACAGCGAGCTCGAGCCGCAGGACATCTTCGAACGGGCGACGTCGGGAAAGGTCGCCTCGGAGAAGCAGCAGGACCTGGTCCGCCGCGTCATCGAATCGGGCCACGGCTCCACGATCGAGCACATCGTCTTCACCTTCGCGATCAGCGGCGTGACGCGCACGCTCTCGCACCAGCTGGTGCGGCACCGGGCCGGGCTCGCCTTCGACCAGCAGTCGCAGCGCTACTTGAAGTACAAGGAACCGTCGTACATGGTGCCCGGCAGCATCAGCGACGCGCCGGAGCCCATCCGCGAGCGATTCCTCGACGAAATGCAAGGCTCCCTTGCGTTCTACGGCGAAATGCTCGAGGCGGGCATTCCCGGCGAGGATGCACGCTTCGTGATGCCGAACGCCACGCGGACGAACCTCGTGATGACGGCAAACCTCCGCGCCCTCATCCACATGTCGGGGTTACGCCTGTGCACGATGGCCCAGTGGGAGATCCGGCGGCTGTTCCAGCTCGTTCGCCACGAGGTCTTCTCGGTGAGCCCGTTCCTGGGCTCCTTCCTGGCGCCCAAATGCGTACCGCTAGGGTACTGCGACGAGGATCGCAACCGCGACGAACACTGTCCCATCCGGCCCCACAAGGACAACGTGCTGGCGGCATGGGCGGAGAAACGAGCGGCGGCAAAGCAGGCCGGTCGGGAGCTGCCGACGCTTTGACCGGCGAGCGCCGTGGCGACGCATCCGATTGGGCGCACCGTCTGGCGATCCTCATCCTGCTCCCGGTCAAGGTGCTGACTGCGGCATTCGCGCTGGCGGGCGCGCTCCACCCGACGGCGCCACGGTATCGGGGCAAGGCGATGCGTATCCGGGCGGTCGGCTACGCGGCCGCCCTGGCGCTCGTGCCGGCCGTGCACGCCGCGCGGCGAGCTCGCGGACCGTACCCCGCGGGAGCGGACCTTGCCGTATCCGTGCCAATGCTCATCGACGCCGCGGGCAACGCGCTGGGCATCTACGACCAGGCGCGGCTCGACGATGTGGTGCACGGCGTGAACGCCGGGGTGCTCTCGTCATTGTTCGGTGCCGTCATCTCGACGCGCATGAAGTCGCGACGGGCCGCCACGGCCGCCACGATTGCCTTCGGGGTGATCGGGGAGCTCGGCTGGGAAGGCATGGAGTACATCGGCCAGGCGGTCGGCTTTCGCGGCATGGCCCTGTCCGAGGACGACACGCTCGGCGACATCGGGTCGGCACTGGTCGGCACGGCGTTCGCAGCGGCCGTGACCTGGACGAGGTGGCGGCCTGCCGCTGAAGCACCGCTGGCCGACTGGGGCGAGTCCAGCCCCGCCGATCTCAACCGGAGCGCCACTGGCCCGACCTAGGTTCAGTCCGACCGACCAAGGCTCAGCGTCCGCAGAAACCCGCGGAGAACCTGCTCCAGGCGTGGCCCGGCGGCACTCGCGGCCTCCAGCACCTCCTGGTGGCTCAACGGATGATCCGACAGCCCTGCGCCGGGATTCGTCACCAGGGATATGCCACAGACCTGGAGGCCCGCCCAGCGGGCGGCGATCGCCTCCATCACCGTGGACATGCCCACGGCGTCCGCACCCAGCTCACGCAGCATCCGCACCTCGGCCGGAGTCTCGTAGGCCGGGCCCATGAGGCCCGCGTAGATTCCCTCGGCAAGAGCGACCCCAGCGACCTCACCCGCCGCGTGCAGTGCACGCCGCAGCTCCGGATTCCAGGCATCGGTCAGATCGGGAAAGCGCGGCCCGACCGAGTCGTCGTTGGGTCCGAGCAGCGGCGTCCGGCCGGTCAGGTTGAGGTGATCGCCGATCACCATCAGGGTCCCGGCGCCGAACGCCGGGTTGACGCCTCCGGCGGCATTGGTCAGCACGATCGTGGGTGCTCCCAGCCGGCCCATCAGGAGCACCGGCTCCACGACACGCTTCGCACTGTGCCCCTCGTACATGTGGAGGCGTCCCTGCAGACAGGCGACGGGCACACCTTCGAGGCTCCCGAGGATCAGCCGCCCTCGATGTCCGGGTGCGGAGGCTGCGGGCCAGCCGGGCACCTGCTCGAACGAGATCGCCGTCGCGTCCTCGATCGCATTCGCCAGGCTACCCAGCCCTGAGCCGAGCACCATGCCGACGCGGGGAACGACTGCCGAATGGGATCGCACGGCCGCTGCCATCTCGGCCAGTCGTTCGCTCACCGTCGCGGATTCGTGCTCACCGGACATGGAACTCCCCCGGGACGGCGCACAACGAAACGCCCGGAGAGACCGTCTCGATCCACAGTCGCCTTGATGCAATCTCGGCGCTTATGGTTCTCGACCGCCCCTCCGGGCAAGAAGAACAATAGGTGCCGGCGCCTGGAGCGGTCAACGGACTTATCCACGAACCTCCTCGGCCGGCCCCCGGACCGTCCACGAAACGTGGGCCACTGTGGACAGAACGTGAACAACGTCGGTCCTCCCAGGCGTCGCGTGCGGTCGCGCCTCCGCGGAGTGGGCGTGTCGGCGACGCGGCTCGAGCACCTCGGGACATGAAACGACCCCGGCCCACCTGGGCCGGGGTCGCAACATGGCGGCACGGAACGTCGAGGTCAGCCGACTGCGCGAGCCGCCTTGACAACCATGGTGTGCGCGTAGCGGTCGTGAAGACCCTGCTTCGTGGGGCTCTGGGCGGTGGTCACCAGCAGAACGATGAACCAGATGAAGCCTGCCAGCGAGATCAGCAGTCCCAGTCCGGGCCATGGATTCAAGAGCTGCGCGAGGCTGAACGGTGCCCCGAGAAGGAGCCAGCGCGTGATCGCCTGGTTCATGGTGATCGTGGCGCCGTCTGTTTCGTTCCCGATCTGCATGCCAAGGGCTTTCATGCCGACGGTTCCGCGCATGTAGATCCAGGTGTAGATGAAGTAGCCCGCGTTGATGGCGAGCCCCACCAGCGTGACGATCAGCAGCGGAACGATGTTGACGGACGAACCGATGCTTGAGGAGCCGATGGTGAGCGTGGTCGCAGGACCGAGGATCGCGTAGAGGACGGCCGCGATGACGATGCCCACGATGGCGATGATGATCGCGTCGATGATGTAGGCGATCGCCCGATTCGGGACGTCGGCGTAGTAGAACCCGGCGGGCCCTGCGACCGGCCTGCGGTCCATCAGGTTCGCCGAGAGCGCGGACATCTGCTGCGCCATCGGTGACGGGGCTGCCCCCGGCGGTGGAGCCGGTGGCTGCGGGGTGGATTGCCAGTTCGGCGGAGGCGGCGGCGCCTGCGCGGGCGGAGCCGGCGGGGTTCCGCCGGGCGGTGGCGCCCCGGGCTGACCCGATTGCGTCATGCGACTCTCCCTATTTCAACGTCCGACACCTCGCCGGGTGTCGCGGCGACCGTCCCATCCCACGGCCGTGGATGCGCGTTCAGGATACCGTCCCGCATCGCGCAGCAACAGGGGTTTGCACGATTACCCGCCGATATGCGACATCTCGACCTTTGCGAGCGGTACTGTCGCTGCCGAACGGATCTCCGAATAGCGATCGGTGCGGGCGCTCCAGACCACACCGATGCGTGCCGAGATCGCTTCGTCGGACAAGCCGGCGCGCAGCGGAGCCCGCAGATCGTGCCCGCGCAGGCCGAAGAGACAGGTGTAGAGCAGCCCCTCGGCGGTGAGGCGGGCACGCGTGCATGTGCCGCAGAAGGGCTGGCTGACCGACGCGATCAGGCCGATCTCGCCACTCCCGTCCCGGTACCGCCAGCGGTCGGCAACCTCACCCGGGTAGTTCGGAGGGATCGCCTCGAGCGGCATCTCGGCGTCGATCAGGGCGACGATTTCCTCGGCCGGTACGACGTCGTCCAGGCGCCAGCCGTTGGAATGACCGACGTCCATGTACTCGATGAAGCGCAGGATGTGGCCGAGCTCGCGGAAGTGGCGCGCCATCGGCAGCACGCTCCCTTCGTTGATGCCTCGCCGCACCACCATGTTCACCTTGATCGGCGTGAGACCGGCACGCTCGGCCGCGGCGATACCCTCGAGCACCCGTCCCACGGGGAAGTCGGCGTCGTTGAGGCAGGCGAAGACCTCGTCGTCGAGCGAGTCGAGGCTGACGGTGATGCGGCGCAGGCCCGCAGCGGCCAGTGCGTCAGCCTTTGTCGCGAGCAGCGACCCATTGGTGGTCAGCGTCAGATCCATGAGCCCCGGCAGCCCGGCCAGCATTGAGACCAGGCGCTCGAGGTCGCGCCGCAGCAGGGGTTCGCCGCCCGTGAGTCGGAGCTTCTCGACGCCATGCTCGATGAAGAGGCGTGCGAGCCTCGTGATCTCCTCGAAGGTCAGAAGCTCGGCACGAGGCAGGAACTGGAAATCACTTCCGAAGATCTCGCGCGGCATGCAGTACGTGCAGCGGAAGTTGCAGCGATCGGTGACCGAAATCCGGAGATCGCGCAGCGGCCTCCCGAGGCGGTCCAGTGTTGCGGCCGGCGCGTGCACGTTCGTAATCACGGACCGATGGTAACGCCAGAGCTCCGTGAGACCCGCGTGGGGCGCGGCCGTCTTTCCGTTGCTCAGCGCGCCGCGAGGCCGCCCTGGCTGCGAGCCATGAGCCCGATCCCGATGCTGATGGCGGCGATCGCCACATGCAGCACCTGATCCGGAAGGTTGACGGGGTACGCCAGGACGCCGAAGAGGGTGCCGTTGATCAGCGTCAGGAGCACGATCGCGACGTAGACCAGCCCGAGGCCAGTGACGGCGAGGTCCTGCTGATCCTCCACCAGTCCGAAGGCGACGTAGATCGCGAGCGCGCCGGTGACCAGGTGGATGAGGTTATGCGCCGCGCCGGTCACGAAGATCGGGTGGCTCGTGGCCGTCACGTCCCCGACCAGCGGATTGCTGACGAAGCCGAGCAGCCCGAGCACGATGAGCACGACTCCGACCACGATCGCGTACGCCTTGGGCAGGCTCATGCTCGCGAGCATCGACTCTCCCTCTCCTGGCGCCGCTCTGGCGTGAACGTCGTCAATTCTCCTCGGCCGTGCCCGTGCCCGCGCCCGCTCGGATCGTCTCGACCACGCCCGAATCGGCCAGCGTCGTCGTGTCGCCCAGCGGTCGACCTTCCGCGACGTCGCGCAACAGGCGTCGCATGATCTTGCCCGAGCGCGTCTTCGGAAGATCCGGTGTGAACAGCAGGTACTTCGGCCGAGCGATCGGGCCGATAACCTTGGCCACATGCTCGCGCAGCTCGCGGGCAAGGGCGTCGCCCGCCGTGATGCCCTGTTTGACCGAGACGAACGCGAAGATCGCCTGGCCGACGACGGGATCGTTCTTCCCGACGACGGCGGCTTCAGCCACCGCTGGATGGTCGACCAGTGCCGATTCGACCTCGATGGTGCTGATCCGATGGCCCGCCACGTTCATGACGTCGTCGACACGGCCGAGCAGCCAGTAATAGCCGTCCGTGTCCCGCTTCGCGCCGTCGCCCGCAAAGTACATTCCCGGGAAGCGGCCCCAGTAGGTGGCGCGGTAGCGGTCCGGGTCCCCGTAGATGCCGCGCAGCATCGCGGGCCACGGCCGCTTCAGCACCAGATAGCCGCCGCTGCCGAGCGGCACGCGCTCGCCGCGCGCATCCACCACGTCCGCCGCGATGCCCGGGAAGGGGAACGTGGCGCTCCCCGGCTTGGTGGTCGTGACGCCGGGGAGCGGCGTGATCAGGATCATGCCGGTCTCGGTCTGCCACCACGTGTCGACGACGGGGCACTTCGCGCCGCCGATGTACTGGTGGTACCAGAGCCACGCCTCCGGATTGATCGGCTCGCCCACCGAGCCGAGCAGGCGGAGGCTGGAGAGGTCGTGCTTGGCAACCAGCTCCTCGCCCTGCTTCATGAAGGCGCGGATGGCGGTCGGTGCGGTGTACAGGATCGTGACCTTGTAGTCCTCGACGATCTGCCACCAGCGGTCCCAGCCGGGCGTATCGGGCGAGCCCTCGTAGAGGATCCCGGTCGTGGCGTTGGCCAGGGGGCCGTAGACGATGTACGAGTGCCCGGTGACCCAGCCGATGTCCGCCGCGCACCAGTAGACGTCGTCCGGCTTCAGGTCGAAGACCATCTCGTGGGTGTACGAGGCACCGAGCAGATAGCCCGCCGTGGTGTGGATGATGCCCTTGGGCTTGGCCGTGGTTCCCGATGTGTAGAGCAGGTAGAGCATGTGCTCCGAGTCGACCGGAACGGGCGGGCACGCCTCCGGCTGGCGCGGCACGACCTCATCCCACCAGACGTCTCGGCCGGCGGTCATCGAGGCCGGCAGGGCGTCGCCGAGCCGCCGCGCAACGAGCACGTGCTCGATCGTCGGGGTTTCCTTGAGCGCCTCGTCCGCCGCGGTCTTCAGATCTACGGGCTTGCCCCGCCGCCATCCGCCGTCGGCCGTGATCAGCACCTTGGCCTGCGCGTCATTGATGCGGCCGGCCAGGGCCTCAGCTGAGAAGCCGCCGAAGACGACCGTGTGAGGCGCGCCGATGCGGGCGCAGGCCAGCATCGCCACGGGCAGCTCCGGGATCATGGGCATGTAGATGGCGACGCGGTCGCCGGTCTGCACCCCGAGCTCCTTCAGGGCATTGGCGGCCTTCTCGACCTCCGCCAGCAGCTCGGCGAAGGTGATCGTGCGCGTGTCTCCCGGCTCGCCGATCCAGTGATAGGCGACCTTGTCGCCGAGACCTGCGGCCACGTGGCGATCGAGGCAGTTCTCCGAGACATTCAGCGTGCCGCCAACGAACCACTTCGCGAAGGGCAGCTCCCACTCGAGGGTCTTGCGGAAGGGCGTCGTCCACTTGAGCCGCTTCTGTGCCAGGCGTTTCCAGAAGCCCTCGTAATCGTCGTCGGCTTCGAGATACAGCTCCGCGGTCGCATTCGCCTGGGCTGCGAAGGCCGGATCGGGCGGAAAGGACCGACCCTCGCCCATCAGGTTCTCGATTTCGGGCCCCTGCTGGTTACCGCCGTCAGGCACGCCCGATTGACCCACGCTCACGGCTCCCTTTCCCTTCGGCAACGACCCGAGGATGCTAACAGCCGGCCGATGAGGTCAGGGCGGATCGCCAGTGCAACATTCGCGGTCCTGATCCTGCATCGCCCGTCGCTGGAGCCCGGTCCGGAGCGCTTCCGGACCGAATTGCGGTCCCGCGATCGGATCAGCCCGCCAGCCCGCCTCCGGTGGCGGCGGCCTGCATCTCGGCGTCCGGCAAACCAACGCGCTCGCCGCCCACCTCGTCCCAGATGCGCACGTGCCTCGTCTCGCGGATGTACTTCCCGCCGATGACGACGCTCATCAGCGCGATCGCGATGGGGTAGACGAGACCCGCATAGATGTTGCCGGTCGCAGTCGCAAGGGCGGTGAAGATCAGCGGCAGGAATCCGCCGAACCAGCCATTCCCGATGTGGTACGGAATCGAAAGCGACGTATAGCGGATACGCGCCGGGAAGAACTCCACGAGGAAGGCCGCAATCGGCCCGTAGACCATCGTCACGTACAGCACCTGGATGAACACCAGCCCCATTTCGGCCGGGATGTTCGGCGCCAGGTGCAGCGTGATGGCCTTGCCGGCCGAATCGGTGCCGGGCGTGCCGGGGCCGGCGAAGTTGCTCATGGCGAGGTAGATCGGCACGTACGTGATGGCGGCAAGGAGACAGCCGCCGAGGATGATCTTCTTCCTGCCGATGCGGTCGGAGAGTCGCCCGAAGACCACGAAGAACGGGGTCGCGAGAGCGATCGCCACGGCCGTGATGAGGTAGGCGTCCCTGAACGGGATCTGCAGGGTGTTCTGGAGGAAGAAGAGCGCCTGGAACTGGCCCTGGTACCAGACCACTGCCTGGCCCGCCGTCATCCCCAGCAGCGCGAGCACGATCAGCCGGCGATTCGCCGGATCGCCGAAGCTTTCGCGCCAGGGAGACGTGGACGACTTGCCCGCGTTCTTGAGCCTCGTGAATAGCGGCGTCTCCTGCAGCTTCAGGCGGACGTACAGCGCCATCACGACGAGGATCGCCGAGAGCAGGAACGGCAGCCGCCAGCCGAAGTCCTTGAACGCGGCGTCGCCCATCGATACGCGAACGATGCCGATCACGGTCAGGGCCAGCAACAGGCCGACCGTGGCAGTCGTCTGGATCCAGCTGGTGTAGGAGCCGCGCTTGTTGTCCGGCGAGTGCTCTGCGACGTAGATCGCCGCCCCGCCGTACTCGCCGCCGAGCGCCAGGCCCTGCAGCAGTCGGAGGATCAGCAGCAGCAGCGGCGCAACGTAGCCGATCTGCGCGAAGGTCGGCAGCAGGCCGACCGCGGCCGTCGACAGCCCCATCAGGGTGATCGTCACCAGGAACGTGAACTTGCGACCGACGATGTCCCCGATGCGCCCGAAGAAGGCGGCGCCGAAGGGCCGCACGGCGAACCCCGCGCCGAAAGTGGCAAGCGACGACAGGAGCGCCGCCGTGGAATCACCGCTCGGGAAGAACTGGGTGCTGAAGAATGTCGCCAGCACGCCGTACAGGTAGAAGTCGTACCACTCGATCGCCGTACCGGCGGCCGACGCCGTGATCACGAACGGGATCTTGAAGGTGTAGGGCGTCTTCCCTGGGACGCTCACCGCCGTGGTCGCCATGGAGTCCTCCCATCCAACGCCGATGGTTGGGCCCATCGGACAGGGGCACGATGGCAAGCGAGCGTTGCGGTCGCGACACACCGGGCTGGGCCCCGGATTTCAAACGCGTGTCAGCCCTTGTCTCGTGGTCCTCAGTCGGCGAGGCGCTCCCATGTGCCGGAGCGCGCGCTGGCCAGCACGGCCTCCACGAAGCGTACGGCCCTGGCGCCGACGCGCAGTGTGGGATAGCCGGGATCCTCGTCCGGCGCCGGCGGAGGCAGCCCGTCCGCGATACGCCGGTAGAAGGGGCGCAGGAGGTCTTTCCAGGCGTCGCCCCAGCCCTCCGGGTGCCCCGCGGGCAGGGACGGCACGCCCATGGTCGGCTCGGGGTCCGGCGCCCGCGGCAGCACCCTCGAGCCGTCCGGCCGGTGACTGCCGATCCAGATGGTCTCTGGCGTCTCCTGCGCCCACGCCATGGCGCCCCTGGAGCCGTCGATCTCGAGCATGAGGGCGTTCTTGCGGCCGGGGCTGATCTGGCTGATGGTGGCCGCACCACGGGCGCCGTCCACGAAGCGCACGAGGATCGTCGCTGCGTCCTCCGAGTAGACAGGAACCTCGTCCGCCGAGCCCTCGGCCGTCGAGAAGGCAATGCCGGCCGCGGCGGGGCGGCGGCGAACGGGCATGAACGTGGCGAGGTCCGCGAACACAGCTTCCACGCGGCGGCCGCTGATGAACTCGGCGGTGTCGAACCAGTGGGAGCCGATGTCGGCGACGGCCCGGGACGCCCCACCGAGCTCCGACGCCAGGCGCCAGTTGAAGCTCGTGGGCTCGACCAACCAGTCCTGGAGGTACGCCCCGTGAACCAGCCGCACGTCTCCGAGCTCGCCCGAGGCGACGAGCTGCCGCGCCCGCCGCACCATCGGGTAGCCGCGGTACGTGAACGCGACTGCGGCATGCCGTCCGAGGCGCTCGGCGAGGGCCACGAGGCGGTCCGCATCTGTGGACGTCAGCGCCAGCGGCTTCTCAACGACGACGTGCTTCCCGGCCTCGAGCGCGGCCGCGGCCAGCGGCACATGCGAGACGTTCGGGGTGCAGATGTGGACGACGTCGATCTCGGGGTCGCCGAGCAGGCCGTAGACGTCCGTCGTCGCGCGCGCGACACCGAGCTCGAGGGCCCGGGCCTTCGTGCGCGCCTCGTCCGTGCCGCCGAGAGCCACCACGTCTGCGTACCCGGCCCGGCGGATGCCATCAACGTGGTGCGGTCCCACGAATCCGGTCCCGATGACGGCCGCGCGCAACTTCACGTCCACCACGCGTCGCTGAGAGCGGGCTCAACCGGCATCACGCTCCGGAGGAACGCGACGCCCTTGCGGAAGCCTTCGTCGACCGAGAGGAGCGCGTCCTCGTGCTCGATCGAGAGGACGTCGTCATAGCCGGCCAGGCGCAGCGCGGTGAGGATGCGGCGCCAGTCCAGCTCCCCGTGGCCGTACCCAACCGTGCGGAACACCCACGAGCGTTCCAGCACGCGGTTGAGCGGCACCGTGTCCAGGACCCCGTTGAGCGCCGTATTCCGCGGATGGATGGCGGTGTCCTTGGCATGGGTGTGGAAGATCGCGCCGGCCCGGCCGAGCTCGTAGATGGCGGTCTCGACGTCGATGCCCTGCCAGAAGAGGTGGCTGGGGTCCAGGTTGGCGCCCACGTTTTCGCCGCACTCGTCGCGGAGCCGCAGCAGCGTCCGCGGGTTATAGACCACGAACCCGGGATGCATCTCGAAGCCCAGCCGGACGCCGTGTTTTGCGGCAAATGCCGCCTGCTCGCGCCAGTACGGCAGGACCTTCTCGCGCCACTGCCACTCGACCAGCTCGCCGTAGTCATTCGGCCACGCGCAGGTCACCCAGTTGGGGTAGGTCGCAGTGTCGGAATCGCCCGGGCAGCCGGAGAAGAGGTTGACGCGATCGACGTCCAGGCGCTCCGCCAGCTCCACGGTCCGCAGGAAGGTCTCGTGGCTGGAAAGCGCGACGTCTCCCTGCGGATGGAGGGGATTCCCGTGGCAGGAGAGCGCGCTGAGCTCCAGGCC
>JBBSGX010000065.1:0-11562 GCA_038253685.1 Candidatus Limnocylindrales bacterium
ATCCCGACTGGGCGCCTCGCTTCTATGCTCCGGATACCCGCGGTGATGCACTCCTCAGCGCCTACGGTCAGCGGCTGAACACGTGCGAGCTCAACAACACCTTCTACCAGCACCCCACGCCGAAGCGCATCGAGACGTGGCTGGCCGCGACGCCCTCCGACTTCCGGTTCGCGGTCAAGGCGCAGCGCGGCGGCAGCATGCGTGCGCTCTTCCAGGATCCGGCGGGGACTGTTCCCTGGTTGACCACGCCGTATCGCCTCTTCGGGGACCGCCTCGGCTGCGTGCTCTTCCGCGTGCCCGACGCGGTGAAGCGTGACGACGACGCGTTGCGCCGGCTGCTTGACGCCTGGCCCGCCGACCTGCCGTTGACCGTCGAGTTCCAGAACGCGTCGTGGCATGTCGACGAGGTGCACCAACAGCTGATGCAGCACCACGCCGCGCTGTGCGCCACGGACCTGGACGACGGCGACGCGCCCGACCTGCGCGTGACGGGCGACTTCCTGTACCTGCGACTTCGCCGCTCGACCTACGATGACGTCGAGCTGTCGGCCTGGCGTGCGCGCGTGGCCCCATTCCTGAACGACGGCCTCGATGCGTACGTCTTCTTCCGGCACGACGCGACCGGCGAGTCCGCGGTGCGAGCCGAGCGTTTGGCAGCGATGGGCGGGTAGGCTCCGAGCGACGCTTCGAAACCGAGTGCCTCAGACCCCGATGGGATGCCAGACCGTCTTCATCTCGAGGTAGGCCGCGATCCATTCCGGGCGCTGTGCGCGGGCATCGTCGAGCCAGTCGAAGCGTTCCGGGTCGCCGCGCGGTGGTTTGGCGAGGCGCTTGACGTTCTCGACGGCCGATTCCTCGGTGGCGGCGCGGAGGTCGAGCGGGACGCCCCACGTGTCGAGGGCATTGACGTCCATGTGCGCCGCCAGCCAGGGGACGAGCTCGCGGCGGTGACCGCTCAGGAGATTGATCACGCCACCGGGCACGTCGCTCGTGGCCAGGACCTCGCCGAGCGTCACGGCGGGAAGCGGCCGCGTCTCGGACGCCAGCACTACCGTGGTATTGCCGCTGACAACGGCCGGCGCCAGGCGCGACACGAGCCCCAGCAATGAGGATGCCTCCGGCGCGACGATGCCCACCACGCCGGTCGGCTCGGGGATCGTGAAGTTGAAGTAGCTGGCGGCGACGGGGTTCACGGTGCCGAGCAGCTGTGCGATCTTGTCCGCCCACCCGGCGTACCAGACCCAGCGATCGATCACGCGATCCACCTGCTCGCGAGCGGCCACAGTATCAAGGCCTTCTGCGGCCCCAACCTCGGCTTCGAACTGGTCGCGGCGGCCTTCCATGAGCTCGGCCACGCGGTACAGGACCTGACCGCGGTTCATGGCCGTCTTGCCGCTCCAGCCTGCGACCGCGCCCCGGGCCGCGCGGACCGCATCGCGGATGTCCTTGCGCGAGCCGCGCACGGCGTTGGCGAGCGGCGTGCCATCGGCGCCACGCACCACGTAGGAGCGGCCCGACTCCGAGCGCGGGAACTCCCCGCCGATGTACAGCTTGTACGTCTTGCGGACGGCGATACGCGGCTCGACAGTCACCTGGGGCGGAGGGCGCTTCGCCACGCTACCGGGCGACATTGCAGTTCAAGTCAACACCGCGCCGCGTGACCCGGCGGATCGGGCGCCTCACCGCGGCGCTGCCGGTCGTGGAGCGGTCGCGTGACGTGGAGCGCAGCGTGAAAGATCAGGCGTAGCGTCATTCGGTCGCACGGGCCGACGCGGCGGTCGGAGAGGTCACATCTGCCGCCCGCCTGTGTACTTGAAGTCCAATCCCGCGCCAGCCACGCCGGGCACGCCGATCTGCCGCTGTCAGTGGCCCTGCCCCGGGTCGAGGTACGCCATGCGCGCGCCGGCCACGCCTCGGTGAGCGCGGCGACGTGGTCGGGGATCGAAACAGGTCCTTCGAGCTCCGCCTCGGCCACATGTCAGTGCCCCTCCCCGAGGTCGAGGTAGGCGAGCATGCCCTGCAGGCCGCCCTCGCGGCCGTAGCCCGATTCCTTGTAGCCCCCGAACGGGCTCGTGGGATCGAAGCGGTTGAAGGTGTTGGCCCACACGACGCCGGCCCGCAGCCGCTGCACCATGGCCAGGATGCGGGAGCCCTTGTCCGTCCAGACGCCCGCCGAGAGGCCGTAGGGCGTGTTGTTCGCCTTCTCGATCGCCTCGTCCGGCGTGCGGAAGGTCAGCACCGAGAGCACGGGCCCGAAGATCTCCTCCTGGGCGATGCGGCTCGACTGGGCGACATTGGTGAAGAGCGTCGGCCGCACGAAGAAGCCGCGCGACGGCAGCTCGCAGGCAGGCTGGTACATCTCGCCGCCCTCGGCCTGCCCCGCCTCGATCAGCTCCTCGATCTTCGCCAGCTGAGCGGCGTTGTTGATCGCGCCGACATCGGTGTTCTTGTCCAGCGGATCGCCGACGCGCAGCGTGGACAACCGGTCCTTGAGGCGCTCGACGAAGATATCCACGATCGATTCCTGGACGAGGAGCCGGCTACCGGCACAGCAGACCTCACCCTGGTTGAAGAAGATGCCGTTGACGACTCCTTCGATGGCCTGGTCGATCGGGGCGTCGTCGAAGACGATGTTGGCGGCCTTGCCGCCCAGCTCGAGGGTGAGCGCCTTGTCACTTCCTGCGATGGCACGGGCGATCTCCTTGCCGACGACGGTCGACCCCGTGAAGGCCACCTTGTCGACGTCCGAGTGCTTCACCAGGGCAAGGCCGATCTCACCGGGGCCCGTGATGATGTTGACGACCCCCGGCGGCACGTCGGCCTGGCGGCACACGTCGGCGAACAGCAACGCGGTCAACGGCGTGGAGCTGGCCGGCTTCAGGACGACGGTGTTGCCGGCGGCGAGCGCAGGTGCGATCTTCCAGGCAAGCATCAGCAGCGGGAAGTTCCATGGGATGACCTGCGCTGCGACGCCCAGCGGTTTCGGGTTGCGGCCGGGGAACGCGTACTCGAGCTTGTCCGCCCAGCCGGCGTAGTACCAGAAGTGGGCCGCGGCGAGCGGCACGTCGACGTCGCGCGTCTCCTTGATCGGCTTGCCGTTGTTGATCGTCTCCAGCACCGCGAACTCGCGGCTGCGCTCCTGGAGGATGCGTGCGATGCGGAAGAGGTACTTGGCACGCTCGCGACCGGGAATGTCTCCCCAGTTGCGCTTGAAGGCGCGGCGCGCCGTGCCGACCGCATGGTCCACGTCCTCGACTCCGGCGCGCGCGATCTCCGCAAGCGGCTCCTCGGTGGCGGGGTCGATGGTAGAGAACCATTGGCCGCTGCGTGGCGCAATCTCCTTGCCGCCAACGAACAGCCCGTAGCGCGCCTGGAGATGGACGATGTCTCGCGACTCGGGCGCCGGCGCGTACTCCCACGGGATCTGCTGGCCGTCGCCGAGGCCCCACGAGGACGGGCTGTCGGTGCCGCGCCCGACTGCCTCCGAACGGCCGTGCGGAGTCAGGGCCGCGGGAGTGGACCCCGGGTTGCGTCGTCGAGTGGCAGCCACGTTCTCAGCCTACACCTTCCATTCGTGGCTGATCCGACGGACTCAGGTGACTGATGAGTCACCTTTCATGCGCCGCAGCCCCGTCAGGCGCACGGGCCAGCTACCCTTCTGCTCGTGAAACGGCTTGCGCACGCGCCCGAACTGCTGGACGGACCGCTCGACCGCGCGGTCCTGGCAGGCAACCTGCGCGACCTGGAGCGGGTCAACCGGCTGCTCGGTGGCGTGGCGCTCTCGCGGCAAGCCCTGCTGGCGCTCATCACCGGGTTCCACGCGGATCGCGGCTTAGGTCGCGCTGCGAGCCGTGCCGAGCCGCTGCGGTTCCTGGACGTCGGCACGGGCGCCGCGGACATCCCGGAGGCGCTCATCGCATGGGCGAGGGCCAAGGGCATCCGGCTCAATGTCGTGGCGATCGATTCGCGCGACGAGATCCTCGACGCGGCGTACGAACGAATCGGCGAACGCGCTGACCTTCACCTGGTCATCGCGCGCGGTGAGCGGCTGCCCTTCGAGGCGCGCTCGTTCGACGTGGCCCACACCTCGCTGGTGCTGCACCACCTCGAGCCCGACGACGCGGCTCGCCTCATCGCGGAAATGGCACGCGTCAGCCGCACGGGCATCATCGTCAACGACCTGGACCGAGGCTGGCCCAACTGGCTCGGCGCGTGGCTGCTGGGCCACCTGTTCACGCGCAACGCTTACACGCGCCACGACGGACCCCTTTCGGTGCGGCGCGCCTATCGGCCCGCCCAGGTCGCGCAGCTGGCTGCCCGCGTCGGCCTGATCGAGGTGGCTCGCCTCCACGGATTCGCCGGCCACCGCTATGCGATGGCGTTCGTCCACGCGAAACCCCCGGACGAGCCGCTCGCCGATGCCGCACGCTGAACGAAGCGCGGAGGTCGCCGTCGTCGGAGGCGGACCCGCCGGCGCCGCGATCGCCATGCGCCTGGCAGCGGCGGGTCACGAGGTGGTCCTGTTCGAGCGGTTCCGCGAGCCTCGCTGGCGGGCGTGCGGGGTGTACGCGTCGCCTCGAACGCGAGCCCGGCTGTCGGCCCTGGGACTGGACGACGCCCGGCTCGCAGACCTGATCCGGCCGATCTCGGCGATGAACGTCGAATCGGTGCGCGGAGCTCGCTGCCGCCTCGACTACTCGGCCCACGGTGGCGCCTGCGGCTTCGATCGTGTGCGCCTGGACCGCGCACTGCTCGATTACGCGGCCGCATCCGGCGTGCTGGTCCGGGAAGGCGCGGTGGTTCGTTCGCTGGTGCCCTCGCGGTCGGCCACGGGCACGACCGAGCTGAGCATCTCCGCGGAAGCGGGCCCCGAGAGGTGGACCGCCGGCCTCGTGGTGGGCGCCGACGGCCCCGGCTCGATGGTCGCGCGTGCCTTCGGTGTGCTGCGCACCTCGCGTCGCTTCCGGCGCACCGGGCTGACCCTCCACCATCCTGATCCCGCGGCACGCGCGGCCACCGAACCCATGGAGGCGCGGATGGTGATCGGCAGGAGCTGGTACTGCGGTCTCGCGCCGGTTCCGGGAGGACGCGTCAACATAGGCGTCGTGGTGACAGAAGGCAGGCTGCGAGCTGCGATTGCGGCTGGCCGAGGTCCTCAAGGCGTCGTCGAGGACGTGCTGGCGAGCATTCCCGGTCCACGCGACCCGTGGCAGGACGCCGTTCCGAGCGACGAGGTCGCCGTGGCGCTGCCGCTTGCCCACCGCGTGACTCGCCGCGCTGGTCGGGGCTTTCTCCTCGTCGGTGACGCGGCCGGTTTCATCGACCCACTCAGCGGGGAAGGGCTGCATCGCGCCCTCGTCTCAGCGGAGCTGGGTGCCGAGGCCGCCGGCATCTGGCTGCGCGGACGAGATCAGCCGCTCAATGCGGCCACCGCGCTCGAGACGTATCACCGGCGGATGTCAGCCCGATTCAGCAGCAAGGACGTCCTGTCGTGGCTGCTCCAGGTCTTCGTGGAGCAGCCGCGTCTGCTCGATCACGCCCTGGATCGCCTGGCGCGACGGCCGATCGCGCGACGGACCTTCGCACAGGTCATGGCCGATCTCGTCCCGGCCAGTCGCGCGCTCGAGCCGGGATTCCTGGCTGCGGTTCTCGCGCCGTGAGTGAACCGGGCGGCGTGGCTGATCCGCGGGCCGAATCCGGGCGGCGCGGCACGGCCGGTGCTGACGCCGCGATGCGCCGCCACACGCGCATTTCCGCGTACGCGCTCTGCCTGGACGAGGCCGGCCGCATGCTCCTGCTCTTCCAGCGGTCGCCGGGCTGAGCAGGAACCGTGCGCACCTCCATCGGCATCTGGATCGGGGCGACGCCCATCGAGGTCTACGAGCTGGCGCACGACGTGGGCCGTTGGGCGGAGCTTCTGCCGCACTACGTCGCAAGCACCATCCAGGCCCGTGCCGGGGATCACGTCCTTGCCCGGATGATCGCCTTGCGACGCTTCGGCCTGATCGCGATCCCCGTCATGTGGCGAGCCATCTGTTGGCCCGACGCCACTGATCCCGGGGACCTGCGCCTCCACTTCCACCACGTGCGCGGCGTCACCCGCGGCATGGCGGTCACGTGGCACATCCGCCCGGCCGGGCCCGCGGGCGAGGAGGCGAACGTGCAGATCGTGCACGAGTTCCGGCGGCCCCTCCCCTTGATTCGGCCCGACGTTCTGCCCAGCTTCGTGGACCAGGTCTTTACGCGGCCCATCGCGGGGCGCACGCTGGCCGAGTTCAAGCGGCTCGCCGAGTCGCAACATCCAGCCGGGGCAGCCGCGACGAACCACACCACATGAAGAACAGGCGGCGCAGGGTCTGGATCACCGGGCTCGGGATGATCACGTCCGTCGGTGTCGGGCTCGACGCGTTCTGGGCGGGCCTTCGCCTCGGCTGTTCGTCCGTCAAGCGCATCGATCGCTTCGACCCGTCGGGGTTCCGCTCCCAGGTGGCCGCACAGGTTGACGACTTCGAGCCCCTCGACCACCTCACCGCGAAGGAGGCCCGCTCGACCGACCGATTCAGCCAGTTCGCTCTGGCGGCTGGGCGCCTTGCGATGGCCGACTCAGGCCTCGTCGTGGGCGGGCGGTCGGGCGTTCGAGCCGATCGCGTGGGCGTCTACGTCGGTTCGGCGCTGGGCGGCATCTCATATGCCGAGACCCAGCACGAGCGCTACCTCGACCGCGGGATCCGCTCGGTCGCGCCCAACCTGGCGCTGGCGGTGTTCGGCGGTGCCGCGCCGGCAAACCTGGGAATCGCGCTGGGCCTGCACGGCCCGATCCTGTCGACGGCGAACTCCTGTGCGGCCGGCGCCGTGGCCCTCGGCGAAGCCTTCCACCTGATCCGGGACGGCAGCGCGGATGCGGCGCTTGCGGGCGGCGTGGAGGTGCCATTGAGCCCGCTGGCGTTCGGTGCATTCGACATTATCCGGGCGCTCGGCGCCGGACACAACGCGGAGCCGGCAGCCGCCGCCCGGCCATTCGACGCAGGCCGCGACGGCTTCGTCATGGGCGAAGGCGCTGCCCTGCTCGTCCTGGAAGAGGCCGACGGCGCGGCCCGGCGCGGCGCCATCGCATACGCCGAGCTGCGCGGTTATGCAGCCACGAGCGACGCGTACCACATGGTCCAGCCACGTCCCGACGGGCTCCAGGCGGCCCGTGCTGCGCGACTGGCACTCGCCGACGGGGGCCTCAAGGCTGCCGAGGTCGACTACGTCAATGCCCATGCGTCGTCCACGCCGCTCGGCGACGTGGCTGAGGCGATCGCGATCCGCAAGGCGCTCGGTCCGCGTGGCGAGTCCGTCCCGGTCAGCGGCACGAAGGCCTACTACGGGCACCCGCTCGGTGCGTCGGGTGCGATCGAGGCGGCCATCTGCGGCCTGGCCATCCGCCGCGGGTGGGCACCGGGCACGGTCAACCTGACATCGCCCGACCCGGCCGTGCTGGAACAGCTTCCGGGCCTCCGCGCCGAACCGCTGGTCGCGGAGATCCGTACGGTGCTATCGACATCCTTCGGCTTCGGCGGACTGAACGCCGCGCTTGCGTTCTCGAGGCCGCGCCGCGCCTGAGGATACGCAGGCCTCAACGCACCAGGCCGGCGGCGTGGACGAGGACGCCGGTCGCCGCGCCGATCAGCATCAACGGCACGGCGGCCCGCGGCCACCGCAGCAGGATCACGAATGAGCCTGCGGCAAGGGCAAGCGTGACCGCGTCCGTGACCGTGGTGCGAGCCAGCTGGATTGTCACGGCCGCCATCAGTCCCAGCGAGGCGGCATTGACCCCGTCAAGGACGGCCGCGGCAACCGGCGAGGTGCGCAGCCGTGGCACGAACGGATGCACCAGCGCCACCCCAACGAACGCAGGCAGAAAGATGGCGACCGTGGCAACGACCGCGCCCGGTACGCCGGCGAGCAGGTAACCCACGAACGTCGCTGCCGTGTAGACCGGGCCTGGCGTGACCTGCCCGACGGCCACCGCGTCGAGCAACTGGCGGTCGCTGAGCAGGCCGAGGCCCTGCACCAGGTCAGTGCGCAGGAATGCAACCAGGACGTAGCCGCTGCCGAAGGACAGCAGGCCGATCTTCAGGAAGAGCAGGAACAGCGTGGGCAGCCCGATGCTCGCGACCCCGAGCGCGGCTGCTGCCTTCGCGGGCGCGCCAGCCGCGGCAGCAAGGAACGAGGCGGCACCAGGCGGGGGTCGCCACCCGTGCAGCCATGCGCCCACGAGGCCCGCTGCTGCACCGGCGAACAGGACCAGCACCGGGTCGATCCCGACCAGGAGCCCGATCGTGGCCGCAGCTCCGATGAGCCACGTCACCGGTCCGGGCAACGCTGTGGGAGCCAGGCCGGCCACGGCCAGAGCCACGATCGCAACAACGACGGGTTGAATCCCATAGAGCAACCATCCGACGGCATCGATCGTCCCGAATCGCTCGTAGGCGATCGCCAGGACGAGCACCGTGAGCGCCGCCGGCGCGATGAACCCAAGCCCCGCGGCCAGGAGACCCAGCCGTCCCGCCCGGGCCTGCCCGATCGACAGCGCCAGCTCGGTCGAGGTCGGGCCCGGCAGCAGGTTGGCAGCGCCCAAACTGTCCAGGAAGGCGTGCTCGTCGATCCAGCGCAGGTCGCGCACGAAACGCTGGCGGAACAAGGCCAGGTGCGCGGACGGCCCCCCGAAGCCGATCAGACCCATCCGCAGAAACTCGCGGAAGACCTCGGACGGCGTTCCGGTGGTGGCGCCCGCCACCTCAGTCGATCGTGAAGTAGTCCGGGCCCTGGTAGCGGCCGGTGCGTTCCTTGCGCAACTGCATCAGAACGTCGTTGAGCAGGCTGCTGGCGCCGAAGCGGAACAGGTCCGGGGTCATCCAGCGCGGACCGAGCGTCTCGTAGAGCACCACGAGGTAGGAGATCGCCTCCCTGGCGGTGCGGATGCCGCCAGCCGGCTTCATGCCGACGACCCGCCCGGTT
Organism: Candidatus Limnocylindrales bacterium; assembly: GCA_038253685.1. GTDB lineage: Bacteria > Chloroflexota > Limnocylindria > Limnocylindrales > CSP1-4 > JAFMJV01. Next base: position 9,004 of record JBBSGX010000065.1, read on the forward strand.
CGCCGGTGGAAGTCACGGATCGCCTCCAGCATCACCAGCGTGACCGGCAGCGTAGCGGCCGGGGTCACCTTGCCGGTCGAGGTCTTGATGAAGTCGGCGCCGGCGGCCATCGCCAGGATGCTTGCGCGCCGGACGTTGTCGAACGTCTCGAGCTCGCCCGTCTCGATGATGACCTTGAGGTGGGCATCTCCGGCCGCAGCCTTGACCTCGACGATCTCGTCGAAGACGGCGGCGTAGTCGCCCTGGAGGAAGGCGCCCCGGTCGATGACCATGTCGATCTCGTCGGCGCCGGCGTCGACCGCGTGGCGGGTCTCGGAGAGCTTCACGTCGAGGTAGGTCTGGCCACTCGGAAAGCCGGTGGCGACGCTGGCGACCTTGACGGTCGATCCCTTGAGCGCCTGCTTCGCGACGGGAATCAGCGCCGGGTAGATGCAGATCGCCGCGACGCTGGGGATCAACGGATCGGACGGGTCGGGGCGCATGCTCTTGGCGCAGAGCGCCCGGACCTTGCCCTCGGTGTCCTTCCCCTCGAGGGTCGTGAGATCCATCATCCGGATCGCGAGATTCAGCGCCCAGACCTTGGATTCGCGCTTGATCGAGCGGCGCTTCAGCGATTCGACGCGCTCGTTGACGCCGACCTGGTCGACGCCCCCCGCTCGATCCACCAGCGCTCCGAGCGAGCCCGGACGCCCGACCCACGCGCGCACCAGCGCGGATGCCTGCGATTCGGCGGAGGCACGCGCATCACCGGTCCCTGAGGTGGTGGCGGCGTGTTCCAGGACTTCGCTCACGCCGCCATGCTACGCCGTCGGCGAAGGGGTGGGCACCTTGACAAGCACGTGCCGAAGTGTGACCGTTCGGTCACCATGGCGACGACGACGGCAGAGCTGGTTGACAGGCTGTGCCGCTGCCTCGCCGACGAGACGCGGCGCCGCATCTACGACGACCTCGGTCGCGAACCCGGCCTCACGACGGCCGAGCTGGCGGCTCGCCAGCCGCGGATGACCCGCTGGGCGGTCATGAAACACCTCGCCGTGCTGCGGTCGGCGGACCTCATCCAGACACTGCCGCAGGGCCGCCGGCGGCGCCACTACCGCGACGAACGGGGCCTCCAGCCCCTGCACGACTGGCTGGGAAACGACCAGACGCGGTGAGGGGCGGCCCGGATCGGTTGAGTACGGTTGCCGCACGCTCAGGCCTCGCCGTAGTGCATCGGTACCATTGCCCGGACGCACCGCCATTCCCAGACTTGCAGACAGATGTTCCGACGCTATGCAGCTGGGTTCCGCGCGATCCTCATGCTCGCCGACGCCGTGCTTGCGGCTGTCCTTCTGGTGGGCCTGTCAATGTGGCGATTCGGGCCCGACTGGGCGAACACCTGGCGCGAGTTCATCCCCGACACAGGCACGATGCTCGGCTTCTATGCCGCCACGTGGGTCGCCGTCCTGACGCTCAACGGGCTGTACCGGCCGCGCGCCCGCTGGTCGCTGCGTGCGGAGGTCAGAGACATCCTGCGTGCCACCCTGGTCATGGCGGCCGTGACGCTCAGCGTGCTCTTCGTGGTGAAGCTGCCCGACGTCAGCCGCCTCTTCCTGGTGGTGCTGTTCCCGGTCCAGGCGGTGGCCACGATCGCCTCACGAGCCGTGCTGCGGGCGGCCATGGAGCGGTTCCGTCGCGAGGGCCGCAACAGTCGCTACGCGATCGTGCTGGGCGCGGGTCCGCGGGGGCAGGCGTTCGCGCGCAAGCTCGAAGGCCACCGCGAGCTCGGGCTGCGTGTGGTCGGGTTCCTGGACGACCGGGACGACTTCGACCTTCCGCCGGGGTGGCCGCGCCTGGGCTCGATCGAGGACCTCGAGCGCGTGATGCACGATCGGATCGTGGATGAGGTCGTCATCTGCCTGCCCTTCAGCCAGTGGAACCTCATCGATGCCATTGCCCACGTCTGCGAAGAGGAGGGCAAGATCGTTCGCATCCCGATCGACGCCCTCGAACGCGTCATCTCGGTGGGTAGTGTGGAGGAGCTCGATGGGACGCCCGTCTTCTCGCTGGTGTCGGGCCCGGATCGGGCCCTGACCCTTGCCATCAAGCGAACCTTCGACCTTGTCGTCTCCGCCGTCGCGCTCCTGGTCGTCTCGCCGGTCTTCGCCGCAATCGCCGTCGCCATCGTCATCGACAGCGGACGGCCCGTCCTCTTCCGCCAGAAGCGCCTCGGCGTGCACGGTCGCGCCTTCTCGCTGGTGAAGTTCCGCTCCATGGTCCGCGACGCGGAAGCGCGCCGGGCCGGACTTTCAGCACTCAACGAGGTGAGCGGTCCGATCTTCAAGCTCACGGACGATCCGCGGATCACCCGGGTCGGCCGTTTCCTGCGCCGCACCAGCCTTGACGAGCTGACCCAGCTCTGGAACGTGCTGCGCGGTGAGATGAGCCTGGTCGGGCCGCGTCCGCCGCTCCCCGACGAGGTCAGGGACTACGATCTGTGGCACCGCCGCCGCCTGTCCATGAAACCCGGCATCACCGGGCTCTGGCAGGTCCGCGGGCGCCGCGACCCCGATTTCGACC
>JBBSGX010000066.1:0-11526 GCA_038253685.1 Candidatus Limnocylindrales bacterium
ACCGCGGCCGAGCTGGCCGTCTGGCCGTCTTCGTGGGGCTCTGGGCACCGACACTGATGCTGATCGGCCATGCCCTTGGCGTGGAGGACCGCGACGAAGTCGTTACGTCGCTCGCGTAACGATGGGCTGGTTGCGGTCTATTTGGCTCTTGATCACCGTAGTCGGTGTGGTTCGGCGATGGAGAGGGCGAAGGCGCTCAGCTCCGCAACCGCGGACAAATCCGGTAATCGTCGCTGCCCCTGACGCGAGTCCTGACCGCCTCGTCTACGTCGAAGAGTCCACACCGCCGGACGTAAGCGCCGGCCCGTAGCCTCCTTTGTTGCTATTCGCAACTGCCGCCCCGTTGGAATGGCATTCCAGGTCGCGACAGGGTCGCCCGAAGGACTGAAGGCCCATGCTTGCCTCGCCGTCAGGTCCTGAACACCAATGGGAGGCTTGGGATAGGCGGCCCTGCGTCCCCCGATCCCAGAACGGCGGGCGCAGGCTTCCTTCAGGTGACGGCCCTAGGCCTCTCGGTGCAGGCTGCCGTCGCGGTAGGCGTACCACGTCTCGCGCTGTTCAGTCGGGACGACGCCGACCTTGCCCACGCGCAGGAGGAGTCGCGCCTTCGGGTACTCCGCGTGCAGCAGGGTCTCCGCCTCCTCAGTCATCAGCTCAGGTCTGCTCCTGACCACCCTGCGCGCCGCGCGCTCGAACTCGGGGTCGTCGGATGGAAGGCAGACCACGTCGACCTCTGGCACTGGAAGCTCTACCTCGGCTTCATAAGCGTCAGGACAGGCCCGGGATCGACGTGTGGACTATCGAACTCGGGCCCGCCAATCCAACCCTAGCCAACGGGGATACCTTTGGATGCAAAAGCGGTTGGCCTGTTCCGTGTCAGCCGCGCGACGATGTCCACAAAGCCGGTAAGCGCCGGCCGCTAGCCTCGCCGTCCCGGCGCTTGGCGCCTCCGGATGCGAGCCCGTCGACAACTGGTAACTACGTACCAGTTCGCAGGACGGTGGTCAGTCCGGGGTGTCGCCGGGGCTTCTCGGTTGCGAAAGAGAGCGGATAACTGCGCCACTTTCGCACCAGCGCCGGACGCTCAGGAGGCCGATTTGCATAGCGCATGCGGGCGGACGCATGCCATGCAGATGCTCTTCCAACTGAGCTATCGCCCCGAGCCGCGACATCCTACCGCAGGTCGCGCAGGGCTTCGCCTCGGATAGCATGGTTCGGTGCCGATCGACCTCAATGCGGATGTGGGCGAGAGCTACGGCGCCTGGGTCATGGGTGATGACGAAGGGCTGTTGCCACTGGTGACGTCCGCGAACATCGCGTGCGGCGCGCATGCCGGCGATCCCATGGTCATGGCACGCACCGTGGCGCTGGCGGCGCGCTTCGGAGTGGCGGCAGGCGCTCATCCGGGGTTCCCGGACCGCGACGGCTTTGGCCGACGCGAGCTGGAGATGACCAGCGAAGAGCTGGAGGCATCACTGCTGGCACAGCTTGGTGCACTCTCGGCGATTGCAGCGGCGGCGGATGTCCAGCTGCGTCACGTCAAGCCGCACGGCGCGCTCTACAACCGCGCGGCCATCGATGCGACTGTGGCCGAGACGGTCGCGCGATCCGTGCGTCGCTTCTCCGACGAGCTCGTCCTCGTCGGCCTTGCGGGTTCGGTGCTGCTGGAGGCTGGGCGCGCTGCGGGCCTGGCCGTCGCCGGTGAAGGCTTCGCGGACCGCGCATACGAGGCCGAGGGCACACTGCGCTCGCGCCGCCTGCCGGGCGCCGTTCACACCGATCCCGACACGGTGGCCGCGCAGGCAGTCGCGATCGCATGCGACCGAGGGGTGCGGACGTCCGACGGTTCGATGGTGGCGGTCGAGGCCGACACGATCTGCCTGCACGGCGATACGGCCGGGGCGCCCGCTCTGGCTCGGGCAGTCCGCCAGGCACTGGAGTCTGCCGGAGTCGAGGTTCGTGCCCTCGCTGATCGCTCGTGAGCGCCGCGTCTTGGCAGGGCGGGTCCTCAGGAAGTGCCTCAGCCTCGGGAAGTGCCTCGGCGACGGGGAGTGGCTCAGCCGCGAGGAGTGCTGCGCCGCGGATCGTGCCGTTCGGTGACGAGGCTTTACTGGTCATCCTCGGCGAGGCCGTGGACGTGGAGCTCAACGAGCGTGCCCATGCGCTTGCCGCCGCGATCGCTCGAGATCGTGCCGACGGGCTCGCCGCGTGGGGGTCGCCGGTCCCCGGATGCGCCTCGGTCCTGGTGCCGTATGACCCGCTGCGAACCTCGCCTGAAGCTGCAATCGCGCGGCTGACCGAGCTTCTGATCGAGTCCGAGAGCAGCGAGGCGGCAGAAGAGCCGGCACTCCCCGTGGTCGAGCTGCGTGTCCGCTACGGGGGCGAGGACGGGCCGGACCTCGGCGCAGTGGCGGAACGAACGGGCCTGGACGAGCGCGCCGTCGTGGAGCTCCACGCCGGGACCACGTACCGCGTGTTCCTGCTTGGCTTCGTGCCAGGGTTCGCCTATCTCGGCACTCTGCCCGACGCCCTGGTGCTACCGCGTCGCAGCGAGCCGCGAACGCGGGTCTCCGCGGGAAGCGTGGCCATCGCCGGCCGCCAGACGGCCGTCTACCCCTTCTCCACGCCGGGTGGCTGGCATCTCATCGGCCGCACGGGCGATCCCCTGTGGGACGTGACGCGGACGCCGCCTGCGCGGCTGCGCCCCGGGCAGTCGGTGCGCTTCGTGCCGATCCGCGGGTGAGCGGCCGCGCGCTGCTGGAGGTCCGCTCACCCGGCCTGCTCTCCACGATCCAGGATGCCGGCCGTCCCGACGCGGCGCACCTCGGGGTGCCACGGTCCGGAGCGTGCGACCCGCTTGCGTCGGCGGCGGCGAACCTGCTGCTCGGCAATGATCCGGAGGCGGCCGCCCTGGAGATTTCGCTGCTGGGGCCCGAGCTGGCGGTGCTGGAGTCCTGCGTCGTGGGAGTGGCCGGGGCCGACTTCGAGGCGATCGTCCTCGACTCCGGCCGGCGCGTCAGTCCAGGGAGCTCGACCTGCCTCGAGGCCGGCGATAGCGTGCGTTTCGGAGCGGCCGTCGACGGCGCCCGGGGCTACGTTGCGCTTCCGGGCGGAATCGACGTGCCTCGCGTGCTCGGGTCTGCCTCCACCGCGCCGGTGGGCGGCTTCGGAGGCGTCGATGGGCGGCCCCTTGCCGCCGGTGACCGGCTGGCGGCCCGAGCAGACACTGAGGTGGCACGCTCCGAGCGTCGATGGGCAGGCCCGGGCCCCAGCTCAGGCGTCGTCCCCGGCGATCAACCCCGGACCGTTCGGGTGCTTGCCGGGCCGAATGCGGACGCCGTCGGCCCGGACACCTTCGAGCGACTGATCTCGGCGACCTGGGAAGTTGGCCCGCAGAGCGACCGCATGGGCGTTTGCCTCGACGGTCTGCCGCTCGGCACGGCCGGCGCGCCCGACTTGGTGTCGAGCGGCATGGCCTGGGGCGCCGTCCAGCTGCCGCCCGGAGGCCTCCCCATCGTCCTCCTCGCTGACGGCCCGACCGTCGGCGGCTATCCCGTCGTGGCAGTCGTGGCCAGCGTCGACCGGCCGGTTCTCGGACAGCTGCGCGCCGGAGACCGGGTGCGGCTCGTGGCTGTCACCCTGGATGAGGCCCGGGAGGCCCTCCGGGCGGCTGTGCGGGACCTCGCCGAGGCCGCTCGCCGGCTCGCTCTGCCCGTGGAATCGGACGGCTGATGGCCGATCCAGATCCGCGGCCGGGTGCCACGCAGCAACCGTTCGAGTACACGGTTCGGCGATCCAGCCGTGCCCGACGTGCCCGGCTGACCGTGACCCCGTCGGGCGAGGCGGTGGTCGTCCTGCCAATGCGTGCGCCGGCCGCATTGGCCGGCAAGCTGCTCGAGGAACACGGCGCCTGGCTTCGCCGGCACATGACCCGAGCGCGCGACCGGACCGCGCAACTGGCGACCCGCCCGTCCCTCGGCGGTGGGCGCAAGCTCACGGTTGCAGGCGTGCTCCACGACGTCGTGGTCGAGCCTGCCGGGAGCGCGGCGCGCGGCCGCGTGCGGCGCATCAAGTACTCGCCACGGGCGGAGCCCGATCTGCCCCGCTCACCCCGGAGCGACGTCCTTCTCGTTGAGCTGGGCACGGAGGGTCGATCGGGCGCGTCCTTGCTCGAGGCGTGGCTCAGGCGCGAGGCCCGTGACGTGCTCCTGGCACGCGTCGCGGAGCTGGCACCGACCGTGGGAGTGGTTCCGGCCGCCGTCACGATCCGCGGCCAGCGGGCTCGCTGGGGGAGTGCCTCACGAAACGGGCGCGTATCGCTGAACTGGCGCCTCATCCTGGCGCCGCCCGCCGTCCTTGACTACGTGGTGATCCACGAGCTGGCGCATCTGCGCGTAGTGGGCCACTCTCGATCGTTCTGGGCTGTCGTGCGCCGCCACGCTGCGGATCCCGAGGGAGCACGGCGCTGGTTGCGAGAGCATCACGCAGAGCTCCTCGTGGCCCTCGACTGATCGTCGGTGCGTCAGCTCGCGCAGCTCGCGGCGGACCGCAACTGGGTGATTGCCTTGTGCAGCGCTTTCTCGGCGTTCCTGACGCCTCCGGCGGCGCTGTCGGGGTGAGGGCTGGTGGAGTAGTTCTCCGCGGCCGAGGACAGGGCGTCGATGGCCGCCTTGAGCGCGTCCATCTTCGACGTCAGCGCTGGGGACGCGGCATCCGAGATCGCTGAGTACGCACCGGAAACGTTGTCGGCGGCGGGCTTCACCCTGGACTTGTTGGCCGTCTTGAGCTTGATCGCCTCGAAGTCCTGGAGCTTGCTCTCGAGGTCGCCGATCGTGCCGCAGAAGGCCTCGTCCACGGTCGCGCCGGGACTCCCGCTCGAGCTCGACGACGGAAACGGGCTGCCGCTCTGACTGGCACTGGCCGACGACGATGGTGACGCCGACGGGCTGCCGCTGCACCCAGCGACGGCGGCGATGGCGAGAGCAACGAGAAGCGCTCGCATGCCCAAGGTCGTCCCTCCTCGGTCGGTACGGGTCGCGGCGAGGATACCCGCTGAGGCCCGGATGCGCGTGCGGAAGCCCGCGCAGGGCTCAGATGTCCAGATCGAGCAGGTCGCCCAGCTGAACCGGCTTGAGATTCCTTGCCTGCAGGCCCGCGACGATGCCCGGAAGCGCATTGAGCGTGTTGGGACCGTTCACATGCATGATCACGATCGAGCCCGGCTTAACCTTGCTGAGCACCTGCTGCACCAGCTCGTCGGTGGTCGGACCTCCGTCCGCGCCGCTGATCCAGTCAGTCGTGCCCACGTCCCACATGATGTCGAGCGACCAGCCGGCCGCCCCGATGGCGTCCTTTTCCCGCACGTGGGCGATTCCATATGGCGGGCGGAAGAACGGCTTCATCGTCCCACCAACGAGGCCCGTTATCGCGTCCTCGGCCAGGGTCACCTGGTCCATGACCTCGTGGCTCGTCTTGAGTTTCGTGAGATTCGGATGGTTCCATGAGTGATTCCCGATTTGCAGGATGTCCCGGTGCGCACCGATGTACGAGAGCAGGGCCCGGCCGAAATCGGTGGACGTCGGTTGCTGGCCGGTCGTGAATATCGTCGCTTGGACCTCGCGCTGAACCAGCCAACGGATCAACGAGCTGCCGCTCGCAAACCCCATGTCGAAGGTCAGGCCCACCTGTCGCAGACTGCGATCCCCGTGCTTGACCTGTTTCGCCTGGCTGCCGGCGATGGAATCGGGACAGGACGTGATGCTCTGCACGATTCCGATCATCCGGCCGACGTGCCTGCCATATGTGTCCACCGCGTGGGTGGCCTGGCCTGTTGCAGCGTGGCTCCGACCGTGGCCGTACCACCGCATCGTCCAGATCACGCGCCAAGGCCTCGTGCCCACCGTCGTCAGCTCCGCCCAGGCCTTGAATGGCGACGCGGCTTCTGTCGCCACGCCCTCAAACAGCGCACTACGGGAGATGTCCTGCCAGGTCGGTCCCCCCGACCCGGTCACCTGCTTCTGGACCCGGGCCCTTGCCGTGACCGCCTCGTGGTCGTCGCCCGCCGTCGCATCGACCGCGAAGGCGAGCGGTGGCCGGGCCCGCACCATCCGGATGCCGCCGTCGATCGCGTCGTAGAGGCAGTACGCGCCGGCGATCCCCTGACCGTCGACCAGCCGGTGGGCGCCGGTGACGCCCCACTCGGACAGCAGGGCCCCGGCCGCGGCCGGGGCCGGTGTCAGGGCCGCCGCGAGGACGCCCACAGCCGCGATCGAGTGGAACCTGCTTGAAACCCTGTGCACCGTGTCCCGGGTCCTCCTCGGGGTATCGTCGTTCATCGCGGCTCAAAGGAAACGGCATGGCCCGATTGGCCGAGCCGTCGATCCTGTTGCACGCGGAGTATCGATTCAACGACGATCGCCTGATGCCCGGCGCCGTGTGGCCGATGCACCCCCATCGGGACATCGAGGGCGTGACGTATGTCGCGGAGGGCACCTTCGAGCACTCCGATTCGATGGGCAACGGCGGCGTCCTGTTGCCCGGCTCGGTCCAGCGCGCAACCCTCGGTCAGGCATGCAGCATTCGGAGCGAAACCACTCGAAGACCGAGCCGATGCGCTTCATCCAGATGTGGATCCTGCCGGCCGAGCTGGGCCTTCCGCCGTCGGTCGAGCAGCAGTCCTACTCCGAGGCCGATCGGCGGGGCGTGTTGAAGCCGGTCCTCGTTCCAGCCCGCGGTTTCGGTGACCCCGACGCGCCGCATGCCGACGGCGCCGTGACCGTCCACCAGGATGCGGCCGTGTACGCCTCGCTCCTCGATGCCGGGCAGAAGGTCAGCCACCGGTTCCGCGCCCACTTCGGCGGCTATCTCTTCCTCGTGCACGGGACGGCTCGCGTGGGCGTCGACGCCGCCGCCGGCGAGGTCGAGGAGGGCGGCGCGGCGAAGATTTCGGATGAGCCGCTCATCGAGCTGACTGCGGGACCGGATGGGGCGGAGTTGCTGCTGGTCGAGACCCGCCTCTCCCAGGCGGCCTCCTGAGGTCGTCTCCGCGAGATTTCGCCGATTGGTGCCATGACGTTTGGGCCAAGTGGTGTGTGCAGATGGAGGGATAAGGGTACGGTGCGGTCAGGTGCACATTCGATCTGGTCCGTCACAGCAGCCGGGGCTCTGGGCCAACCCGTCCGCCCCCGACCAGCAGGGGCAGTACCGGATCTACGAGCCGTCGAGGCACAGGCCACGGCAGACCGGCTGCGGCTCGGCATGGACCTGCGCGCGGCCATTGACCGCAAGGGTTCGTTCTTCACTACCAGCCGATCGTGGCACTCCCCAGCGCGACGGTCACGGCCATGGAGGCGCTCGTCCGCTGGATGCACCCGGAGCGCGGCTTGATCCCGCCCAAACGAGTTCATCCCGGGCATTGAAGTCACGACCTGATGACAACAGCGACCGATCGATCGAAGCCAGGGGTGAGAGCGGGCTGTTGCCAGAGCGCACCAATTGTGCGATTTCGTGGTACGAAAGTCCTGCCTGACATGGCAGGATGTACCGGACCGCGATCCCAGTGCGGTGCCTACGGCGCCCCGACCCAGAGGGCAGCTGAGGCGGGTTTCATGAGGTATCTATGAGAGGAAGATCAGTCAAGCTAGGTCTGCTCGTTGCGGCCCTCAGTCTCAGCCTCGTCGGGGGGGCACTACCCACCACCGCGAGCCGGATCTATGACAATCCCGAGCACACGTCTGCCATCGGAAATGAAGGCTGCACGCTCGGGTATTGGAAGCAGTCGCAGCACTTCGATTCCTGGGTTGGCTACTCGCCGACGACCACGATCGACTCGGTATTCACCCTGCCTGCCTATGCGAGCTCTCTCTCGGGAGACACGTTCCTGGAGGCGCTCAACTACTCTGGCGGCTCGACCATTCTGGACAAGGCCAAGCTCCTGCTGAAGCAGGCAGTTGCGGCCTTCCTCAACGCGGCCAACCCCGACGTGGGGTATCCCGAGCGACGTTTCTCGGATCCGGGAAACATCCTCGCGAACGTGAACGCCGCGCTCGCCAGCGCCAACGCCACCACGATCCTCAATCTTCAGGGTCACTACGACAGCCTGAACAACCTGGGTTGCCCGCTCAACTGACAACCCACCCGCACTCGTAGCGGAAAGCGAGAGCAGCTCGAAAGGGCTGCTCTCGCTTTTTGTGTCGCTATGCTGGCGCGCATGTTGCCCGACTGGCTTTCGCGCCTCGTCCGGGGTAGACGCTGGCGCAGCTGGTGTGCCGTGGCGATGATGGTCGCAAGCTGTACCTCCACACCGGTTCCCGCAACGACCAAGCCCTCCAACCCGTCGACGGCGCCGGCCAGCCCCGCCACGACGCCGGACCGGGCCGGCCTCGCGAGCCTTGGATACCTCGACAACATGCTGGCGCGGGTCGAGAGCGGCGACTGGGCCACTGACTTCGGGATCCTCGCGTCAATGAACATGATCGAGGGCCGAGCGTCGCCAATCCGCGTCCTGTTGCAACGGCCCGTCGTATCGGATGACCTGACCGGGATCATTGCCACCGCACGCGAATACCTCGAGCAGCATCGGTCATCGGCTGTGGCCGACGAGCTCGACTACCTGCTCCAATCTCAGGTGTTCGATACGGCCCGGCTCGACGCGATGACCGTCGATCCGGCGGCGCCGTCGCCGACGATAGTGGCAACGCCTAGCCCCCAGCCCATCTCCGGGCCGAGCAGCAGCGCCGCGTTGTCCTTCCCGCCGATTCCGCCGCCCGTCTACGACAACGACTGCCAGCGGTTCTTCCGTCGGTTCTCGATTGGCCCGGGCGTTACACGGTGCCTTGACGCGCGGACTGGGCACGTTGGCACTGTTAGCTACAAGGTCTACTCTCCTGCGCCTTCGCTGGCCGCCTTCGGTTGGAACGACAGCTATCAGGCGCTCGTTGACCAGGCGCTATCGGATGCGATCCCGGCGTACCTCAAGCTCGGGTCTCTGCCGCCGTTCGACCTGGTCCTGTCGGTCAACGTGGACGTCCCGGCCGGGGGAGCAGCGGTCATGAACGGCGACCGCTGCCTGATCATGATCTACACGGATGCCCAGCGACGCGACGCCGACGCGCTCAAACAGTTGATCGCGCAGCAACTCGCGCACTGCTTCCAGGCGGCGACCTTCCCCGACCAGGAACGGGTGCCATACGCGGCGCGAAGCTGGCGCGAGGACGGACTCGCCGTGTACCTGGGCAGCGTCGTCTATCCGTCGGTGCACTCCGAATGGAACATGCTGCCGCAGTTCCAGCGCGTCGACCAGAGCGGGTCACTCCTGGAATGGTCTGCTGCTTCCTTCCTCTGGTGGCAGTTCCTTGCCGACCAGCAGGGTTGGGAGGGCATCCGGAAACTGGTCCAGTCGCTGCCGAGCGGCGGCGACCTTGCGAGCCAGATGGCTGCGGTCGCACATGCGCCCGGGATGGCGGAGCTCTTCGGCCAGTTCGCCCAAGCCTACGTGGACGGCACGATCGGGGACGCATCCGGAACCAGGATCCCGACTGCGTGGGTGCCCAGCGACAGCGAAGAGCAGGGCGTCGCACAGGCAGGTCCCTGGTCCACCGATGCCCTGGTGCCCTTCCAGCTGACCCATCGCCTCTTCGTCATTGGAGACAGCGATCAGGCCAGTCTTACCTCGACCACCACGCCTGACGTCGTGGTTGTGAGCCGGCCGGAGCGCCGCGCGACCTGGGGGTCGCTGCCGTCCCTTTTCCCGGCGGATTGCGCCTCCGACGGCCATCTCGTGGTGTTGACCTACTCGAGAGCTGCGAGTGGCATCGCCCACTCCGCCCTCGCCGTCTCTGACCTGAAGGATTCCCGTTGTCACAACGACGGGAGCGCCCCGGCCTAGGAGTGGTGGAGATGAGGGGACTCGAACCCCTGACCCCCGCGATGCGAACGCGGTGCTCTTCCAGCTGAGCTACATCCCCACGGGGCGCGATGGCGATCATGACCGCCGATCGGCCGGGGAAGTATAGCCCGGGGCTTCAGCCCAACCATCCGCGACGGGCGCCGCATCGCAGGCTGTGACGGTGGGCAGATACTGGTTCGTGACCGAGTGGCAGGTGGCTGCAACGCCGGACGCCGTGTGGGAGGAGCTCGTACGGCCCCCGGGACTGGCCGACTGGTGGAAGAGCGTCGAGAAGGTGGTGCAGCTCGATCCGGGCGGTGCGGATGGAATCGGAGATCGGCGCCGGTACACGTGGAAGAGCCGGCTGCCATACCGGCTCGTGTTCGAGATGACGCTGACGCGTTCGAAGCGGCCGCACCTGCTGGAGGGCCACGCGACCGGACAGCTGGTGGGCGTGGGCATGTGGACGCTCACCGAGCGGGATGGCGGAACGCGGTTGCGTTACGTCTGGCAGGTGCGCACGACGCGTCCGTGGATGAACCTGCCACTCCCGTTCTGGCCATGAAGCCGACGTCCGTCCACCGCTCCAGCCGGACGTCCCTCGATCCGAGCCATCCTTGGGACCGCGCGCCCTTATCGTTTGTGCATCTCGACCTCATTCGTGCCCTGGCGACGGCTCGTAGTGCTCACCTGCGCGGTGATGCTTGCGGCCGCCTGCTCGCCCGCGCCGGCTCCCTCGCGCTCGCCGACGCCTCCAAGCAGTCCCAGGTCTGCGAGCGCGTCCGGCACCGCGACGCCGCGCGGCACGGGGAGCGCGCCCGGCAGCGCGCCCGCGCCCGCGCCCGCGAGCAGCGTCACGGACAACACGGATTGGAAGACCCAGTCGATGCCCGGTCTCGGATACGCCATCGACCTGGCCCCGGACTTCGAGCGCGTCAGCGACGACCCGCAGCACCCCATCCCATCCATTGCCGCCGTCGCGCAACGCGACCCCGACCAGGTGACGAGCCTCCAGGTCGTGGCCACGCGGCTCCAGGCGAACGCCGGCATCTTCGGCGACCTCGGCCTGTGGGCCATGCAGCCGAGCACGCTGCTGCAGATCGGCGTGCTGGCCGGCCTCCCATATCGAATCGCCTCGGCCGACCTCCGCACCCAGGTCCAGCAGGCCGTCGCCGCGCGTGCATCGCCCCTCGAGGCCACCTCGATCGACGTGATCGAGCTGCCGGCGGGCACCGGCTTCCTCGCCGGCTACCGCAACGCCACCGACCTGAGCCTCCATCGCGAGGTCCACCTTCGGACCCCGAACGGTCGCTACCTGGTGATCGCGATGAGCCTGACCGGCACCATCGACGCCCCGACCGAAACGGAGTTCCTGGCCATCGCGGGAAGCCTGACGCCACTGCCTGGCGCGGCATCCGGAGACATGCCAGCTCCGTCGACCGGGCCGGAGGGCCACGCCGACGCCGAGCTCGAGGCGCTGCTGCCGGATTCGGTCGGGACCGTCGCGCTGGAGAAGCGCTCCGTCAACGGGGAGGACCTGGTGGGCAGCGGCACACAGACGGGCGGAACGGTCATCGATGCCCTCGGCTCGATCCTGTCGGCGCCGGGCGCGGTGAACGTGGCGTTGGCGGTGCCTGCGG
>JBBSGX010000067.1:0-11331 GCA_038253685.1 Candidatus Limnocylindrales bacterium
CTCCATCAGGTGGGCCTCGATCTGGCGATCAGCGGACGCTCGCCGCCTCGGCGCGCGCAGAGGCCGTCAGTGCGGCTCGGGCCACGATGCCGGCCATCTCCTCGACCTTCAGACTGGCGCCCCCGACCAGTGCACCGTCGATCGCAGGCTCCGCCAGGAACTCGCCGATCGCTGCGCTGGTCACGCTCCCGCCGTACAGCACAGGCAGGCCGGCTGCGCCGTCCGGAACGCCGAGCGAGGAGCAGACCGCGCGAATGGCGTCCGCCATCCGCGCCGCGTCGGAACCGTGAGCCGTCATGCCGGTACCGATCGCCCAGACGGGCTCGTAGGCGATCACCAGCGAGGGATCGATGTCGCCGTGCCGCAGGACCACCTCGAGGGCGCGCTCGAGCTGCTCGCGGACCCTGGTCTCTGCCTGGCCCGCGTTGCGTTCGTGCAGGTGCTCGCCCACGCACAGGATCGGGCGAAGGCCGACCTCGCGGCAGCGCAGCAGTTTGCGGCCGATATCTTCGTCCGACTCGGCCTGGTCACGGCGACGCTCGCTGTGGCCCACGATGCTCCACGTCGCGAGGCCCTTGAGCATGGCCGCGGCAATCTCGCCGGTGTAGGGGCCGCTCGGCTGGGCATGGACGTTCTGGGCACCGACCTCGACGCCGGTGCCCGCCAGCGCAGCGCCGACTTCGGCCAGCGACACGTGGGGCGGGCAGATCACCCGCTCCACTAGCGGCACGGTGGTGGCCGCGGCGATGGCCGCCGCCAAAGGGCCCGCTTCACCCGGCACCGTGTTCATCTTCCAGTTGCCCGCGATGATCACGGGACGCGTGCGGGGCATGCCCGCATCATCGCATCCCGCGCGCCTTCGCCGCCGTTTCAGCGGACTCCGTCGACTCCGCGGCTTCCTCGAGCCGCTCGAGCGCGCGCTGGACCCTGGCCCGGCTGAGTCCCAGGCGCTGCGCCAGCTCGCTGAAGGTCGCCTCGGGTGCCTCCCGTCTCAGTCCCGCGAGCCTGCGAGAGGCAGCCGGGAGCCGCTCCAACTCGCCGCTGGCCTCCAGCCGGTCGATGGCCGCGAGTTGGCGGCTGGCCGTGGCCACGGACCGGAAGAGGTTCGCCCCCTCGGCGTTCAGCACGCGGTTGAGGTGGCCCCGCAGGGAACGGGTCACGAGCCGTGACTCCACTTCGAGCACTGCCGACGAGCCGCCGATCCGTCGCAGGAAGGCCAGCACGGACTCGGTGCTCTTCCAGGTCACCACGCCGCGTCCCCGCCGCAGGCGCCACGCCGCCGGCAGGCCGATCCCGGCGAGCTGCGAGGCGAGCACGGGAGCCTCGGCGGGGTCCACCACGAACTCGAGGTGCGTGTGCCCAGAGGCAAGGCTGAGCGAGCCGCGCGCGAGG
Organism: Candidatus Limnocylindrales bacterium; assembly: GCA_038253685.1. Lineage (GTDB taxonomy): Bacteria > Chloroflexota > Limnocylindria > Limnocylindrales > CSP1-4 > JAFMJV01. The sequence goes on from JBBSGX010000067.1 coordinate 1,393, forward strand.
AAGCGGCCGCGCAGCCAGGCGAGCCGGCAATGCTCGCGCACGGCCGGCCAGTCGAAGCGCCGTTCCTCCGCCGAGGAGGTGAGGCGAACCGCAAGTCGGGCCACGACCGGGGAACGGGCACGGCCGCTTGCCGCGTCGCCCAGGCCGGCGCGCTCGGCACGGCGACAGCAGGCACGTGCGGGCTCGATGGCGGCGAGCTCGGCGCGGATGGCCGTCACCAGGTCGCGTGCGCGGTCCTCGCGCGGCGCCGATCTGCCCGCATCGGCGGTGGGCATCATGACGATCAGGCGGAGCGTGCCACCGTCGGCGTGCGTGCCGGCGAGCGCTCGTCGTAGAGGCGCATCAGCACCTCGGTCAGCTTGTGCGGATCGTGGCGGTGAGCGTTTTCGTCGTCGACCACGTCGGCCAGCACCACGCGCGGGGATCCCTCCCCTGTCGCCAGGTCGATCTGGACGGGCCCGGCCGGGTAGTTCGCCGGGGTGCGAGCGGCGCGGTTGCTGTTGGCCACGACGACATCCACGAGCGTCCCGACGCCGTGCGCACTGAGCGCCGCCATGTGCTCGGAGAGAGTGTAGCCCTCGGTTTCTCCCGGTTGGGTCGCCACGTTGCAGACGTAGACGCGCGGCACGGTGACGCTCTCCAGGGCCGCCGCCACCTCGGGGACGAGCAGGCTCGGAAGGAGGCTGGTGTAGAGACTGCCAGGACCAAGCACGATCAGGTCGGCTGACGCGATGGCGGCGACGGCCTCCTCGCTGGCGGGCGTCGGCGTCGGGGAGATCCAGACGCGCCGGATGCCGCGTGACCGCGCGATGGTCGATTGCCCCTCGAGCTGCGTGCCGTCGGCCACCTCCGCATGCAGGGTGAGGGGCACGGATGCCACCGGGACCACCTGGCCACGCACCGCCAGCACGCGGTTCGAGAGCCGGACGCCCTCCTCGAAGTCGCCCGAGATGTCCGACAGGGCGGCGATCAGCAGGTTTCCGAAGGCGTGACCTGCAAGGCCGGAGTTGTCCCCCGGTGCGGCCGGAAAGCGGTACTGGAGAAGGCTCGTCATCGTCGGCTCGGCGTCCGCGAGTGCCGCGATGCACATCCGAATGTCGCCCATCGGTGCGATGCCGAGTTCCGTCCGCAGCTTGCCGGAAGATCCACCGTCGTCCGCGACGGTGACCACGGCCGTGATGTTGCTGCTCACCTCCTTGAGGCCACGCAGCAACGTGCTCAGGCCCGTGCCGCCGCCGATCGCCACCAGTCGCGGTCCCCTGGCCAGTGAGCGCTTCTGATACACGAGCTCGACGAGCGGCTCGGTCCGGGCCGGGAACGGCTCCAACAGAACGTTCATCAGCCGCCACAGCCCGTAGAAGAAGATTCCCAGCCCGACGCCGAGCACGATCACCGGGCGGCCCCAGGGCTGGATCCCCTGGAGGCTCACCAGGTTGAAGAGCTGGCCCGCGAGCGAGTTGTCGGGCACGTCGCGGAACGCCTGACGAATGACCAGCGCTCCGGCCAGCGCGAGCAGGAGCTCTCCGAGGAAGACCACCACGAGCCAGCGCTTGATGCCGGTCCCGGGGCGCATCCAGCGACGGAAGCGGGCGGCTCGGGTCTCTGACGGACGGCTCATGGCCGCTGCAGCTCGCGATGCCAGACGCTGACCGGTCCGTAGGCCTGTTTGCGCAGGTCGTCGGCGAGTGCCTCGGCGATGGCGATCGAGCGATGGAAGCCGCCGGTGCAGCCGATGGCGACGGTGAGCCGCGTCTTGCCCTCGAGCTGGTACGCGGGAATGGCGAAGTCGAAGTACTCGTGCATGAATGCGAGGAATCGACGCGTCACCGGCTGGTCCAGCACGAAGCGCTGCACCGGCTCGGTCAGGCCGGACAGCAGCCGTAGCTCGGGCAGGTAGTAAGGGTTCTCCATGAAGCGCACGTCGAAGACGAGGTCGGCCTCCAGCGGCACGCCGTACTTGAAGCCGAAGCTGATCATGTTGATCGACATCTGGTCCGGCTCGCGCTCCGTGGTCAGCGCCGCCTGGATCCGCTCGCGCAGCTGCCGGCCGGAGAGCTCGGTCGTGTCGATGATCACGTCCGCCAGGGCACGCACCTCGTCGAGCAGCTGCCGTTCGGAGTCGATCGCACCCGTGATCCCCTGCGAGCCGGTGTCGAGCGGATGGCGGTGGCGGGTCTCGCTGAAACGACGGATGAGGGCTTCGTCGCTAGCCTCAAGGAAGAAGATCTGCGGCTCGATGTCGCGGCCCTCGAGGGCGCCCAGCGCGGCTCCGAAGGCCAGGGGCGCATTGCCGGAGCGCACGTCCAGCACCAGCGCCACGCGGCGGTATCGCTCGGGATCGTTGGCCACCAGCTCCGCGAGGTCCCGCAGCAGGTCCGATGGAACGTTGTCGACAACGGTGTAGCCGAGATCCTCGAACAGCTTGCTGGCGGCGGTCTTGCCGGCGCCGGAAAGGCCCGTGACGATTGCCACGTGCTGACCCCCCGAGCCCACGGGGGTCACCAGTTCGAGATGCGGCGGCGAGCCCGGGTCAGGCATCGGACGGCTCCGGCTTCGGGGACCTGCCCAGCATGAAGATGGTGAACTCATACAGCACGTACATGACCGCGCTCATGACCAGCGGGCTGATGGGGTCGCCACCGGGCGTGATCACGACCGAGAAGATGACGATTCCGAGGAACACATACCGACGGCTCCTGCGGAGGCGGTCCCGATCGACGATGCCCAGCTTGGCCAGCAGGATCAGCACGATGGGGAACTCCATGACCGCGCCGAAGACGATGAAGATCATCGTGACGAAGCCGAAATAGGCCTCCGCGGTGGGGAAGAAGACGACCGACCCGGGTATCTGGAAACTCGCGAGGAAGGCCACCGCGTACGGCAGTGTCACATAGGCGACGAGCACGCCGACGATGAAGAAGATGACCGCGAGCGGCAACCACGGCAGGGCGGTCCGACGCTCCCGTTCGGTGAGTCCCGGTGCAACGAACGCCCAGAGCTCGTACAGGATGACCGGCAAGCCGATGAGGATGCCGACGATCACCGCGATCTTGAACCACAACAGGAAGCCGCCACTGGGCGTCAGGAAGGCAACCTGCCGGTTGGGGAGCGGCTCCAGCAGGAGCAGGATGATGCTGGGGGCGAAATAGAACCCGATCGCGCCGCCCACGGCGATCGCGACCAGGCTGATCGCAACGCGCCGACGCAGCTCCGCCAGGTGGTCGACCAGGCTCATCACGCTGCCGTCCGTCCCGTCCCCGCGAGGGGGCTGCGGACCGGAGTTCTGGACGGCGCCCGAGAGCGGTCGAGGCGTCAGCTCGTCGCGGGCGACAGCGTCGATCGAGCTTGCGCTGGGCTCGAGAGCGTCATTCATGAGAATCCGCGGGTGGTGCGGCGGAACGCTCGGCCTGTTGGCTGAGTCCGGCCGTCAGTTCGACTCTTCGACCGGATCTGCAGGAGTACCGCGGGGCGTCACGTCCCTGGCCGCGCCCGTGGCCACGGCATCCGTGCCGGACAAAGAGTTCGGTACAGACGGTTGGCTTGCCAGGCGGTTGGGGGCAGGCTGGTTGATGTTGACGGTATCTTCCAGGTCCGTCGAGGCCTTGCGGAACTCGCGGATCGTCTTGCCCAGCGATGCGCCGACCTCAGGGAGCTTGCCGGGGCCGAGTACCAGCAGCGCGATGACCAGGACGACGATGAGCTCCGGTACCCCGATGTTAGGCATCCGCTTCTCCGGGTCGCAGGAATGAACGTGGAACGGCGGTCATCCTAGCACCTGCAGTCTCTCCGCCCAAAGTCCCGCTTCGGTACGGAGGGCCCTCTCGGGGTCGGCAGCGCCCAGTGCGGCGCCCGCGATGCCGCGTGAAATGCTGACCAGGAGTGCGCCTCCAGGGAGCGCGGCACCCGGTGGCTGGGTGGCCGGTCCGTGTTCGAGCGTGGCCGCGAGGTCGCCGCCCTGGCTGCCGATTCCGGGCACCAGGAAGGGCAATCCCGGTGCTGTCGCGCGGACCGCGGCCAGCTCCTCGGGCGCCGTGGCGCCGACCACGAGTCCAACCGTGCCCGGGTGCCTCGCCCAGCTCGCGGCTCGCCGCGCAACGCGGAGTGCCAACTGTTCCGCCGGTGCACCCGATGTGTCGGCTGCGACCTCCAGGCCCTGCAGCTCGGCCGCGCCAGGGTTCGAGGTGCGGCATAGCAGGTAGACGAAGTGATCCTCACGGTCCAGCAGCGGGCCGATGGCCTCGGCGCCGAGGTACGGGTTGACCGTGATCGCGTGCGCGTCAAGCAGGTCGTACAGGGCTCGTGCGTGCTGCTCCGAGGTCGATCCGATGTCGCCGCGCTTCGCGTCGGCGATGAATGGCACGTCATCGGGAACCCAGGCTCGCACCCGCTCGAGCGCTGCGATCCCGGCACTTCCGAAGGCTTCGAAGAAGGCCAGGTTGACCTTGACCGCGCTTGCGTGCTCGACGGCGGCGTCCAGGATCAGGCGCGCAAATCGCTCGACGCCTGCGACATCGGGCGGGTAGCCCTCGGGGAGCGTTCTCGGGTCCGGGTCGATCCCGAGGCAGAGAAGCGTCCCGGTGCGGCTGATTCGCGCCCCCAGCCGATCGAGGTACGACTGGCTCAAGTGCGCCCGTCAGATCAGGGGGCGGTGCTGGGCGGCGCGCCGCCCATCGAGCCCGATGCGGGAGGCGTGGGGACGGTGCTAGCGCCCGGGCTGGGGCCGGCTGGCGGAGTGGTGCGGTCGGCGACCGATATGAACCACGCCGGTGCGGAGTCGGCGGTCAGCGCGCCATCGTCGGTGATCGGCTTGTCGCTCGACAGGGTGATGCCGGAGGTGAGGTCGAGCGTCATGACGCGCAGGTCCACCGAGAGTCCGTTCCGCTTCAGGTAGGCGATCTGGTCGCCGTTGGGCGAGAAGACGGGGTTGAAGCTGTTGCCATCACTGGTGAGCTGCGCCACCTCGGCACCCGTGGCCGTGTCCAGCACCACGATGTCGCGACCGTTGCCCAGCGTCTGCTCGGCGGCGACGTAACGCATGTCCGGCGACCAGGACGGGTTGGCATAGCCTTTCTTGAGCAGCACGAGCTGCTTCGTGGCTAGCGTCAGGATTCCGATCTTGGGAGCTCCGACCGCTCCGTCCTTGCCGTTGAAGGTGAACGCCAGCCTGCTCCCGTCCGGGCTCCACGCGGGATCGTTGTGACCGAGCCCATTGGAGTTGCGCACCTTCATGTCCTGGAGATTACCGCCAGCCGCAGGAATGCTGTAAAGCACGACCGGTCCGTAGTCCTGGATGTTGGTGTTGTTCGGCACGAACTTGCCGTCGCTGACGACCGCGATCGTCTTGCCGTCGGGGCTCACGTCGGGGGTCAGGATGGTGGAGAACCAGCTCCCGCTGCCGGACTTGAAGAGGCCGCTGTAGATCTGCGTCCGGTTCGAGCCGTCGGCGTTCATCGACATGATGCTGGGGTAGTAGAAGGTGTAATGCGAGCCGCCCCACGGCGGATCCGTGGCCTTCTGGGTCGTCTGGATGAAATAGATCTTCGCGCCGTCCGGGGACCAGGCAGGCGCCGAGTCGGTGCCCTTGGTGGTGAGCTGGTGCAGATCCGAGCCGTTGGCAGCCCAGATGTCGCCAGCTCGCGCGAAGAGGATGGTGCCGGTGAAGGTTGGCCGCTCCGCGGGCGGCGGCGTGATGATGAGCGTCGGGTTCGGCGTCTTGTTCGGGCCGACGTGCGCCGTGGCCCCGGGTCCTCCGCTGGTGCCGGGCTGATTCGTGGCTCCGCCGTCCGGCGTGCCCGACGTGTTGAACAACGAGATTGCGTAGACGCTGCCGACCGTGATGGCGAGCAGGCCGAGGATGGCGACGAGAGGCGCGATAAAGGCTGTGCGCGCGCGACTCATGCGGGTGGGACGTCCGGGATCGCCGCCATCGGCGGGATTGCCGAACTTCACGACGCAGCGGCCCCAATGACGGTCGGGGCCGGCACCGGATCCTCACCGACGGATGTCACGGGTTCGGCGCCCCGGTGTCGAAGCCCGCTCAGCCAACCCTGGGGCGCGACGTCGCGGATGTCCAGTTGGAGGGATTCGAAGCCACCGAACGTTCGTGTCGAGAGCCGCGCGACGACGTCCACGACCTGTCCCTCACGGACCGCTTCCACGAGGTCGGAACGGCCGAAGCAGATCCCGTCAAGCACTTCATTACCCCTGCGCAGCGTCAGCTGAGTGTGGCCGCCCGATGCAGCGCGGACTCGCGCGACGACGAACCCGGCAATCCCCACCATCGGTGGCGGCTCTCCCCCTGATTCGAGGGGCGCCAACTCGCGCAAGAGTACGTAATCCACGGATTCTGCGCGCAGGACCAGGTCCAGCCGCAGCGACCGGGGTATGGTTCGCGGCACGAATGCGGGAGCGAGGGCGGTGAAGCGCTGCCGGAACTCCTCGTACCGGGCGGGGGCGAGGTGGCAGCCAGCCGCGGCGGGATGGCCGCCAAAGCGCTCGAAGAGGTCGCCGCAATCGGCAAAGGCCCGTGCCAGATCGAAGCCGCCCGCACTTCGTGCGGACCCGCGCCAGGGATCGACCAGGGTTGAGAAGACCACGGTTGGACGCTCGAGCTCGTCTGCGAGCCGGCCGGCCACCAGGCCGACCACCCCGACCGGCCACGCTCCGCTCAGGACAAGCGGGCCCGTAGCAGGCTCTGCCAGGGCGGCGTTGCGTGCCTCGAGCAGGGCCGTGGCGAGCAGCTCGCGGCGGAGCACGTTGGCCGCCTCAAGCTCGGCGGCGAGCCGCTCCACGTCGGCGGGATCCTCCGCCAGGAGCAGCTGCGCGGCAGCGAGCGCTTCACCGACCCGGCCGACGGCGTTGATGCGCGGCGCCACCGCGTACCCGATGGCCTCCGGGTCCACGCGGGCAGGATCGACGCCGGCGGCACGCAGCAGGGCCGCCAGCCCCGGCCTCGCAGCGGTCGCCAACCGCTCCAGTCCCAGCCGCAGGATCGCTCGGTTCTCTCCTGCGATCGGCACCATGTCCGCGACCGAGCCGACCGCGGCGAGGTCAACCAGTCCGAGCGCGTACTCAGGGCCAAGCGGCTCGTCTGACAGCAGCGCCTGGGCCAGCTTGAAGGCAATCCCCGCGCCCGAAAGGCGGCTGTCCGGGTATTTCGATCCCGGCAGGTGTGCGTTCACGAGCGCCGCGGCCTCCGGGAGGACCTCCGGGATGGCGTGATGGTCCGTGATCAACACGTCGATCCCGAGGGTGCGAGCCGCGGCCACTTCCGCCACGCTGGTGGTTCCGCAGTCAACGGTGACGATGACGGTGCGGCCCTCGAGACGGGCTCGTTCCACGGCGGCCAGGGAGAGGCCGTGCCCCTCGTCCAGCCGGCTCGGTACGTAGGGCTCCGCGGCCAGGCCGAGCCGCCGCAATGCCAGGGTCAGGATCGCGAGCCCGGTGAGGCCGTCCGCGTCGAAGTCTCCGAACACCAGGAGGCGCTCGTTGGCGCTCACGGCCTTCCGGACCCGGTCGCGAAAGCGGTCCGCGTCAGGCAGCAGCATCGGATCGTGGAGTGCACCCTCAGGGTTGTCCACGAGCGCCAGGAGTTCGGCGGCGGACCACGAGCCGCGCCGAGCCAGGGCACGCATGAGGCGTGGCGAAAGGCCGCGATCCGCGGCCGCGGCAAGCGTCTCTGGAGAGAGCTCAGCCGGTGCCGGGACCAGCCATTCGAAGCGGGGTGCGAGCGGCGTCATTGGGCCCGATTCTGACGACGGCCCCTCCACTGGCGCTTACGTCGCGCGGGCGGCGGTGGCGGCCACGCGGCGCGCTCGCCGGCGGCTGTCCCAGAGATGCCAGTCCACGAGCAGCGGCGAGGCGTTGAAGATCGACGAGTAGGTTCCCGACGCGATGCCGATGAGCAGCGCCAGCACGAACGGCCGGATCGCATCGCCGCCGAAGAGGAACAGGGCGGTCAGCGTGATCAGTACCGTCATCGACGTGTTGATGGAGCGGCCGATGGTCTGGAGGATGCTGTGGTTGACGATGACCTCGAAGGGTTCGCCGGCGTGGCGGACGCGGTTCTCGCGGATGCGGTCGAAGACCACGATCGTGTCGTGCACGCTGAATCCGATGACCGTCAGCATCGCGGTTACGAAGAGGGCATCCAGTTGGAGCCCGAAGAACGTGCCCAGGATCGCGAAGATGCCGACCACCACGATGACGTCGTGGATCAGCGCGGTGATGGCCGTCACGCCCATGCGGAAGTCGCCGAACCGAAGCGTGATCCAGGCCATGATGCCGATGGCACCGAAGATGATGAGCAGAAAGGCTTGCTGGACGAGCTCGGCACTGACCACTGGGCCAACGGACGTCTCCTGGCTGACCTCGTCGATGGGCCCGAAGCGCGCCTGGAGAGCGGTCGCGAGCTCAGCGAGCTTGCCGGTCGTCGGGATGGTGGCGATGCTCGAGGGTGCGCAGGGCGTTAGAGACGGAGCGGCGCCCGGCGAAGCGGAGGCAGCCGGCGAGGCGGAGGCGCTCGCGGCCGCGGACCCGGAGGTAAGCGGCGTCGGGCACGCGCTGGCGGATGGGGCGGCTGACGAGGATGCGGACGAGACCGGCGACGCGCTTGGAGCCGGCGAGGCACCAGGCGCGGGTGACGGGCTCGGCGTGGACGATGGGCTGGCGGTGGGCGGTGGCCCGCTCGCGCTCAATGACGGCGATGGCGCCGGAGTGAAGCACGGGATCGGCGTAGTCGACAAAACTGGTGTGGGGGTCGGCGTGGGCGATGGCGACGATGACGGCGAGGCGCTCGCGCCGGCCGTTCCGCTCGGGCCCGGCGAGGGTGACGGCGGCACGACGAGGCATGGCTGCGCGGTTGGTGGCGCGACCGGCCGCAGGCCGATCGGTTCGGTGCGGATCAGCACGAACTGGCGCCCGTCCTGCGCCGTGGTGATGTTGACCTCGGAGTTCGCGAGGCCCTGCTCCGAGAGGACCTCCTTCACCTGTGCGGTGGTGGGCGTGCCGTTCTTGAAGTGGACCTCCCAGATGGTGCCGCCGGTGTAGTCGATCGAGAACTGGAGGCCAAGGTGAGCGCCCGGAAGCAAGGTGAGCAGGATGAACAGGACGCCCGGGATCGTGACCGCAAGACTCAGCGCATAGAACCAGCGCCGCTTGCCGATGATGTCAAACACGTGCGCTGGCTTCCCTCGCCCGAACGCGTGGTGTCGACACCAGGAACTCGTCCTCGCGTACGCCGTAGAGGCGCGCCTGCCGTGCCCAGGGCTGGCGCACAACCCAGCGCAGCATCATCCGGCTGAGCGTGATCGCGGTGAACATCGAGACCAGGACGCCGATGATCAGCACCAGGGCGAAGCCCCGGATGGTCGACGTGCCGAAGTAATAGAGGATCGTTGCCGTGATCAGGCTCGACACGTTCGAGTCGAGGATCGAGTTCCAGGCACGGTTGAAGCCGGCCTCGATCGCGGCGGGAAGCGTCTTACCGGCGCGCAGCTCTTCCTTGGTCCGCTCGAAGATGAGGATGTTGGCGTCCACCGCCATGCCCACCGAGAGCACGAATGCCGCGATGCCCGCGAGCGTGAGGGTCACCGGGATGGCCCGGAAGAGGGCGTAGACGACGATCGAATAGAAGAGCAGCGCCATGCAGGCGACCAGGCCCGGCAGCCGGTAGAAGACGATCATGAACGTGAGGACGAGCGCGATGCCGATGAAACCCGCAAGCAGCGTCTGGGTCAGGAACTCCTGACCCAGGGTCGCGCTCAGGTTGCTGAACCCGACCTCGCGGATCTCAAGCGGCAGAGAGCCGAACTTGAGCACCGTGACGAGGTTGGTGACCTCCTGGTTCGTGAACGAGCCGACGATCTGGGCCGTGCCGCCGAAATGATTCGTGTTCAAGCCGAGCGCCGATTCGACGATGCCGTCCAGGACGATGGCGAA
>JBBSGX010000068.1:0-11288 GCA_038253685.1 Candidatus Limnocylindrales bacterium
CGCCCTTCTTCGAGATCTGCCAGGCCACGACTCCCGTCCCATTGATGGTTATGCCAAACGCATAAGGCCCGAGCCCAGTGACGGGTTTGCCGCCGTTGATCTTGACTTTCGTCACGGAAGCGGAATCCACATAGTCGGTGCCACCGAGTGTCTTGGTTCCGTTGACGTTATGCAGGACGTGGAAGGTGATCAGCCCTCCACTGGCGAGTGTGAACGAGCACCGCAGGTCTGTTGCCTGCGAGTCGCCCAGAGACGGCTCCTCTGCACTGTCGATGGCGGAGAAACGTGAACGTTTCAGGTCGTAGCCGCCCCGCCCATCTGACCTGCGAGAATCCACCCTTGATGGTGCGCTATTACGACATCGATGCCGCCAACGCCCGGGTGGAAGAGGTCCGGCCTGTGCTCGAGAGCCTGCGTTCGGATCGGGATGAGATCGCCGATGCGCAGCGCGAGCTCGTTCGCTTCCGGGAGTCCAACGGCAGCTCCGACCATGCCGCCGAGCTCGTCCGCCGGGAGCGGCACATCCGTGACATCGTCAGGCGCATGGAGCTGGCCGTGGCGCAGATCGAGGCGTGGAGCGTCACGCTCCGGGACATCGGCAGCGGCCTCATCGACTTTCCCGCGCTGGTGAGCGGCCGACCGGTCTGGCTGTGCTGGCGCCTCGGCGAAGGCGACATCGACTGGTGGCATGAGTTCGATTCGGGATTCTCCAGCCGCCGACCGATCGCGGACCTGTTCTGAGATGGGCCCACGGCGCGGCGTGATCCCCACCGTCGACGTGCAGGAGGCTCACCGCCGGCTCGCCGCTCCGGTTGCACCGCTGTTGGTGGACGTGCGGGAGCGCGACGAGTACACGGCAATGCGTGTGCCCGGCGCGGTTCTGTTGCCGACAAGCCAGTTCGCGACCGGGTACCGGCAGCTACCAACGGACCGGCCGCTGCTGATCATGTGCGCGGTCGGCGGCCGGAGCGCACGCGTCACCGAAGCGCTGCTCGGGGCAGGCTGGACGGATGTCGCCAACGTAACCGGCGGCATCAATGCCTGGTTCGCCGCGGGCCTTCCGACCCGATCCGGGCCGCCGGACCCCGGCGAGGGCGACCTCTGAGCCAGGGCCGCGGTCGGGGCTTCGGACGCCGTGCGCGGCCGCGTTGATGCCCGACCAACCCGCACCCCGCCTGCTCGCCGGCGCACCCTGGCGCGATCGCCTTCGCCCACCGAGGCCAACGGACGCCCCGCGATGGTTCGAGCCGATCCACGTTCGGGAACGCGCGCGCGTACGGAAGGCGCTGGCGGCCCAGGTGGAGGCAGGCGCCGACCTCATCACCGCGCCGGCGTGGCTGACGCATCGGCGCGCGCTCATGGAGATCGGGGAGTCGCGCCGCGCCGCCGAGTGGACCCGTGCCGCGGTCCACCTCGCGCGCGAGGCGATCGAGGAAGCGTCGGGGGGTCGTCCCGAGTCGCTGCGGGGCGATGCGGTCCTCGTGGCGGGGCCGCTGCCGGACCTGGATGCGCGGCCCGAGACGGGGAGCGGCCGGCTCACTGAACGAGGGGCGGCGGCCGATCGGGACCGCGACGCCCAGGCAGGCATCCTCGCCGATGCCGGCGTGGACCTGATCCTGGTCGAAGCGCATGCATCGGTGGCGTCGGGGGCCCGCGCCGCCGTGGCTGCGACCGCGACAGGGCTCGAGGTCTGGTCCACGGTCCCCGCGGTGGGCGCAGACGAGCTCGACGCGTGGTCGGAGGCGCTCACGACGGCCGGGGCTTGCTCGATCCTGCTCGAGGCGCCCGAAGTCCCTCCGGGCCCGGCAACGGCTGCCGACCCCTTTGACGCCGGCCTGGAACGATCGATCAGGCGCGACGGTCGATCGATGGGTGTGCTCCTGCCGCACGGACAAGCGGATGCGCCCAATGAGCGACTTCGACGCTGGCTCGAGGCGGGCGCCGTAGTGATCGGGTTGGCTGGGGGCGCATCGCCCGCCGCGCTGACGCCGCTGCGCGAGGCGATCGACGCCGAGCTGGATGCCCGACGCGCAGCACGGGAAGCCTCAGAAGAACCATGGCGAACCTGGGTCGCCGAGGGTGCCGAGCGGGCGCCCTCGGGAGCAGCCTTGTGGCTTGGGCCGCCCCAGTCGAACGGGGAGGCGCCGACGGGGCTGCCCGACCGTTTTGCCTGGACACGCGCAACCGTCGATGAGCTCGGCCGGTTGCCGTCGGGTGCCTATCGTTTCGTGGTCGCCGCCGCGGACGTGGACCTGCATGACCTGGTCAGGCTCCTCGACGAGGGCGCCGTCGCGGTCGCGCGGCTTGCAATCGGAGAAATCCCGCGAATTGATGATGCGCAGGTCATCGACGTTCGCCTCGACGGATCGAGGACGATGGTCGCTCTGCGGCGCGTCCGCTGAGGAAGCGCGCCTGCGGTGATCCCTCAGAGCGTCGGCGGGAGGCCGAAGGCCGGGAAGAGCTCGGGGCCGAATGTCGTGATCTCCGCGATGACGCCGTCTTCAATGCGCAGAACGTCGAACTTGTAGGCCCGGAACTCGGAGTCACCCGGCCGGCGGAGGTAGCTCGCGGCGGTCGGCATCCGGTTGGCCTGCGTCGGCACGAGGCGCCAGTCGCCGCCCAATTCGTCACCGAGGGCCCGCTCGAGGAGCGGCGCGATCACGTCCAAGCCTTCAAATAGGTATGGGTATGGCGGCATCGTGATCCTGATGTCCTCCGCCGCGATGGAAACGGCAAGCACGGCGTCGCCGCGTTCGTGCGCGTCGATGAAACGATCGAGCAGCGCGCGTTCCTCACTGCTCGGCTCCGGCGCAGACCACTCCGATCGGTGCGACGGGAGGTGCTCCTGCATCGTGGCGCGTGCTCGCTGGAGCGCGCTGTTCGCCGCCGCGACGCTGGTATCGAGCATGGACGCCGTCTCGACGGCCGGCCAGCCGAGCACGTCTCGTGCGATCAGCGCCGCGCGCTGCTTCGGCGGCAGGACCTGCATGGCGGCGAGGAACGCCAGCTCGATCGTCTCCCGCTCCACGACGACCGCGTCCGGCTGCTCGTCGCTCGGCGCAACCTCGTCCAGCAATGCGTCCGGGTACGGCTAGAGCCACGGAACCTCGGCGAAGGAGTGCATCTTCGCCAGCCGCCGCGAGTTCCGGCGGAGCATGTCGAGGCAGACGTTCGTTGCGATCCGGTAGAGCCAGGCGCGGAACTGCGAGCTGCCATCGAAGGTGTCCCGGCTGCGCCAGGCGCGCAGTAGCGTCTCCTGCACCGCGTCCTCCGCCTCGTCGAATGAGGCGAGCATCCGGTAGCAATGCACGTGGAGCTCTCGCCGGTGGCGCTCGGTGAGGCCCGCGAACCCTGATTCACTGCCGGAGGCCGCCGAAACGACCTCCGCAGATTCATCGATGGTCACAGTGGGCACCAGCTTCGACTTCTCGCACGAGATCGTCCTCGTCATGCCACCGGTGCATTGCGCTTCTCCTGGACCAGCCAGGTATTGCCGTCGGGATCCTTGAACGAAAGGAAGGTCTCGTAGCTGGCGCGCTCTGGAGAGGGGCCAGGAGTCTGACCGCCCTCCGTGAAGTGGAAGAGCTCGCTGGCATCGACGCCCCGCTCCACGAGTTGTGCACGGGCGGCAACGATGTCCGAGACGCACAGGTGCAGGCCATGCAGAGAGCCCGGCGCCATCTCCTGCTTCTTCAACAGGGCGATGGAGCAGGCCGATCCCGGCGGGCTCATCTGCACGACGCGGAAGTCCTCGCCTGCGCTGTGATCGACATCCACGTTGAAGCCGACCTGGTCCGCATAGAAGGATTTGGCGCGGTCCACGTCACTGACGGGGACGACAACGAGTTCCAGTGTCCAGTCCATGGTTCTGCCTCCTGGGTTTGATCGGTTGGTTTACCGATGTTCTGGGGGGTGAAACGTCGACTCCCACGGAAACTCATCGGTGGTGCGATGAGAATCTCGAAACGTGCCTGGCATGAGCCAGATCCGTTGTCCTCATCGTGCGTCCCGGCGCGTCGGATCGAGGGCCTAGCGCCCCCCGCCGTAGAACTCATCCTTGCGCGGGGCGCGGAAACGACCTCGGGACAGGCGTTCGATGATGCGCATCGTGGCAGCCTTGTGCGAGAAGGCGATGCCGACGATGACCAGCAGCGTGAAGTTGGTCAGGCCGACGCCAAAGGCGTTGATGTAGCCGAGCTGCTGGCCGATTTCGCCCTTGATCGAGAGAGCGGGAATGGTCGCTCCGAACATGCCGAGCTTGAAGAACGGCGGCTTGGGCGAGAGTCCGGCACGGAACATCGTGTCGACCGGGCCGGTGGGTCCCTCCCCGCCGATCAGGAATGCCACGGAACCGACCGGTGCAATCGCCGCACCAGCGCGGGGCGCCGGGAGGTCCGCTGCCTTGAGCTCCTGCCAGTTCGTGATGTCGCCGATGGTGGCGTCCGGCACGGCCCAGAAGTTGGTGGCCAGGGGCGCGTTGGATGCGTCGATCCCGCCGACGACGTAGAGCGCGCCGTTTGCCGTGAAGCTCGTCGCGTGCGCCCGGGGAGCGGTCAGGTTCCCCGACTGACCCGCGTGGGGAGTGGCCCAGCCGATCAGTTGATGGGTGTTGAAGTCGCTGGCCGGGTCGCCGTTCTGGAGTTGCAGCCGGAACACCGTGTCGGTGATGCCATTGGGCCCTTCTCCGCCGACCACATAGAGGAAGTTGCCGACGAGCGTGGCCGTCGCAGCCGCGCGCGCCTCGGGCATCGGCAGGCCCGTCACTTCCTGCCACGAACCGAGGATCGGCGGCGTGGCCGTGCTCAGCTTGCTGTGCCATACCGTCTGGCTGAGGCCGTTCGCTGTGCGTCCTCCGAAGACATACAGGCCGTTGCTCGCGGCCACGACCGACGCGTCGCTGAGCGCCGTCGGAAGCGTCAGGTTCGGCGCACCTGCGGTCGACCCATCCAGTTTCGTCCAGCCGGTCAGCGCGCCCTCCTTGAGGACGCCGGCAAAGACCGTGGTCGTCGGTTTCCCGCTCGCGTCGAGGCCGCCGACGATGTACGGCACTCCCGACAGGGTGGCGAGCGCTGCGCCTGTCCGCGGTTCGGGCAGTGCCGGGCCGGCAATCCACTTGTCCAGGTTCCCGTCGGCGCTGACGGTCGTGGCCAGCACATCGGCTGAGGGGCCGGATGCCGTCGTGCCGCCGACCAGGTAGAGGTGCGTGCCTGACTGGACCGCCAGCGCGCCCGCGCGGCCGGCGGGCAAGGTCAGCTCGGTTGGGTTGGGTTGCCACGGCGTGACGGCGCCGGCCGGAGCGGGGCAGGGAAGCTCCTTGTTGCCCGCGTCGCAGAAGTTGACGATCGAGATCGCGTTGAAGCCCACGTCGATGGTGTTGCCGACCGTGAAGTAATAAGCGAGGTTGGGCACGTACCCGAGCAGAAAGAGGATCACCAGGAACCACCAGGTTGCCTTGATGCCTGCCCAGCTCCAACCGTCCGCGTCGAGCAGGCCGAAGACGGCTCGACGGCGGATTGCGCCCGGCGGCAGTGCCTGTTCGGCCAAGTCGTTCCTCTCCTGCTCGGCTAGGGCTGGATCGTGAGATCGCCGTGCATCGTCTGGTAGTGGCCGGGGACGATGCACGCGAACTGGAGCGTGCCGGTCGTGGGCACGGTCCAGGTCACCTTCTGGACGCCGCTGGTGAACTCCGGCACGCCCTTCAGGTTGGCCGTGTTTGCGCTCTGGAGGTCGGCCGGCGCCCCGATGTAGAAGTTGTGGGCAAAGCCCGCCTTGTTGTCGACGTCGAACTCCACGGTCTCACCGGCCTTGACCCCTTCAGCGCTGACCGGGTTGCCGGACGCATCGGTGATGGTGATGCTGGCCGTCTCGACGAGCGAGATCACCCGCGGCTTGTCAGCGGTGCCGGGGCTGGTGATCGGCGCCGCGCTGGCCTGGGGACCGGTCGGTGGAGGGAATGCGGGATTCGAGTACGGCCTGAAGCAGGCGGGCGGCGGCGAGGCTCCCGGCGGCGGGCTGAACTGCGGGTCGCGCCAGCCGCTCACGGTGACGGGGGTCGGGGCAGGTCCAGCGGCTCCGAGCTCGCTGGTCGCAGGCAGGTACGTGAACGTGACGTCCTTGCTGGCGGTGAGCCACGCCACCAGCTCCTCGATCTGGCGGTAGTTGAGCGGGCCGCCGGGTTGCGCCCAGACGGGCATCACGCTGTTCGGATCGCCGCACACGTAACGCCCGCCGACGGTCAGCACGGTCGTGATGTACGTCGGGTTGAGGTGGCCCTTCCCTGCGAGCCCGTCCGCGGTGACCGCGTTGTAGAGCTTGGCCTGGTCATTCAGCGGAGGTCCGATGCCGCCCTGTCCGTTGGAGCCGTGACAGCGGGCACAGTTCGCGAGGAACAGTGCATAGCCCTGGGAGACATCACTGACCTGCTGGACCTCTTTCTCGCGCTGCACCCGGCTCTCCACCCCGAGGGCGGGCACGCCGATGTCGTAGAACCAGTAGATCGGGATGAAGATCGACACGATCAACACCGCGAGAAAGGCGATGTTGCGGGCGTTGCCGCTCTGCCTGACGATCTGCGCGGAGCGCTCCTCCGTCAGCGTCACGGAGTGCACGCGAGGCCCCGCCGAGAAGCGCTCGATGCTCCGTTGCTCGCCGGCCGGGACCGGCGTGACGTCGCCCGCCCGGGAAACGCCCGTCTCTTCGTCGCGCGGAGCCAGCTCGCGTCCCGTGCGCTCGTCACTCATATGCAGCCGGTCGGCGACTTCGCGGGGATCAGGCCCGGCTGGCCGAGCGGCACGGGCAGCGGCCCGAGCGTGATCTTGCTGGTATCGACGGTGAGCGCTCCGCCTTCGACTTTGTGGGCAAAGCGGTCGAGGCTGCGCGGCGCCGGCCCGAGCTCCTGGATCTTGGTCCCCAGCCGGTCGTAGCGCGAGCCATGGCATGGGCACTCGAACCAGTAGTTGATGGTGCAGAAGTTCGGCTTGCAACCGAGGTGCGGGCAGCGCTGGTAGAGCGTTCGCAGGTTGGTGGTCGCGCCGGAGCCGTCAGGGCTGTCGCCATCGTTGAAGCCCAGCGTGGGATCGATCAGTTGGACGTATGTGCGCGCATCGGAGAAGTAGGACGGGGCGCCGTCCGAGAGCGTGGCGCCCTGCACGGCCGGGCTCGCCTTGACGGTGTCGAGATTGCCCAGGGTGATCGTGCTGCCGAAGCCGCTAGACAGGTTAGGCCACAGGAAGGCGAGCGTGCCGCCGGTCACCTCGAGGAGCCACAGGCCCGTGATCGCGCCGATCGAGCGGCGGATCAGCTGGCGCCGCGACAACCCCGCCGGACGACCCGTGCGCAGTTCGCGGAGGACCTCCGTGGTCAGCGCGGTCGGCTCCTGCCAGCGCGTGAGCTTCCAGTTGCCCATCGATCTCTGCCCTTTGTGCCTAGAGTGCGAAGAAGAGGCCCTGCCACGGCAGGGTCCAGCCGTAGCCCGGGCCGCGGAAGAACGCACCCAGGAACGTGATCACGAGTCCCGCCGCCATGACCATCGAGAAGAGCAGCACGCCGACCTTGCGATCGCTCGGTCGAGGCGAGCCGCCGTCACCGTTGGGTCCGCGGTCCACGTACGGGATCAGCGCTGCGCCCACCAGGATCACGGTCGGGGCGAGCACGCCGGCGACCGTGGGGTGGAAGTAGGCCAGCAGCTCCTGGAGGCCGACGAAGTACCAGGGCGCCTTGGCCACGACCGGGGTGACGTTGCCGTTCGCCAGCTCCTCCAGCGGGGCGTTCACGAAGAGGCCCATGAACAGCAGGAAGATGCTCATCATCGAGGCCGCGAAGAACTCGATCGAGAGCAGGTGCGGCCAGACCATGACCGTGTCGTCCGGCTCCTTCTGGACTCGAACGACGGCATCCTGCTTGACGAGCGCCAGCAGGCGGTAGGGCTTTGCGGCCATCGGCACGCGCTGCTTGTCGATCTCGGTTGTGCGGCGCTCCGGCGGCGCGGCGGGCAGCGATGTCCGTCGCTCGGGAGGCTTGGCCTCCGGGGCGGGTTGCGGCAGTCGGGTTCCCTGGTCGGTCATGGATCCTTCCTCAGTCGACCTAGAGCGGGCCGGAGATCCCGCCATCCTTCCGGATCCGCCAGAAGTGGATGGCCAGGAAGATGGCGCCGGTGAGCGGCAACAGGATCACGTGGAGCACGTAGAAACGCAGCAGGGTGTTCTGCCCGACCTCGATGCCGCCGAGCAGCAGCAGCTGGGACGGCTTGTTGAAAACCGGCGCGTAGTTGGCCATGTTGGTGCCGATGGTGATGGCCCAGTACGCGATCTGGTCCCACGGCAGCAGGTAGCCCGTGAACGACAGCATCACGGTCAGGAAGAGCAACACCACCCCGACGACCCAGTTGAACTCGCGGGGCGGCTTGTAGGCGCCGTGATAGAAGACCCGCATCATGTGCAGGAAGACGAAGAACACCATCAGGTGGGCGCCCCAGCGGTGGATGTTCCGGGTCAACAACCCGAACGGCACCTCCGACTGGATCTGCAGGATGTTGGTGTACGCGGCGGTCGACGAGGGTACGTAGAAGAACATCAGGTAGACGCCGGTCACCGTCAGCACCAGGAACAGGAAGAAGGACAGTCCGCCGAGGCAGAAGGTGTAGGCGAACTTGACGGCGTGCTGGCGCACCCGGACCGGGTGGATGTGCAGGAACACGCTGTTCATGACGTTCATCGCCCGCGAGCGTTCGTCGTTGGGGTAGGGCTGACGGAAGATGGAACGCCAGGCAGCGCTGCGGCGAATCGTCTCGTCGATCCGCTCGAGGAAGCTCACCGCGTGTAACCCCCTGCGTCGGCTTGGTTTCCGATGCCGGCCAGACCCAGCTGGGTGTCGCGGTAGCTCTCCTTGTAGAGCCGCCCGTCGCTCGACACCTCCTGGAGCTCGAACCGATCCATCGTAATGGCGTCAAAGGGGCAACGCTTGACGCACAGGGCGCAGCGGATGCAGCGCTCCTCGTCGAGGACCATGGCGGCGCCCTGGTTCCAGCCGTAGGCGTCGACCAGCTCGGGCAGCGCGCCCTCCGACTTCATCTGGTTGATGTCGATCATGTGGATGACGCCCTCGGGGCAGACGTCGGCGCAGGCCCCGCAGAGGACGCAGCGGAACGGGTCGAACCAGATGTTGTAGTTGCACATCAGGCAGCGCGTCGACTCGGTGACGGCCTGCGTGGTGCTGTAGCCGCGCTCCACGGGCGTGGTGAAGTTGACGTGCGGATCGGTCGACGGCATCCGCGCGGCCAACTGGGCCATGGGGACGTGGACGCGCGGCAGGACGTCGTAGAACTCCGGCATCTCGTGGCGCGACGAGCTCACGATGCGCACGTTGGCGTCCACCTCTACCGTGCTGCGGCCGGACAGGTAGCGGTCGATGGCGTAGGCGCATTTCTTGCCGTGGCCGGCCGCCTCGATCAGGGTCGTCGGGCCGGTCACGAAGTCGCCGCAGGCGAAGACGCCGCGCACGTTGCTGGCGTACGTGCCCGGATCGACGCGCATGCGGCCGCGGTTGATCTCGAAGCTGGCCTCGACCGGCAGGAAGGTGTTGTCCGCTGCCTGGCTGACTGCCGGGATGACGGTCTGCGCCTTGACCACAAACTCGGTGCCCGGGACCGGGACCGGGGCGCGGCGTCCGGTGGCGTCAGGCTCGCCCAGGCGGTTGCGCACGAACCGCACCCCGGCGACATTGCCCTCATCGTCGCCGATCACTTCCACCGGGCTGGCCAGGAACTCCATGCGCACGCCTTCGCGCTCGGTCTCCCCGAGCTCCTCCTCGTCGACGACGAGCTCGGAACGCGTGCGCCGGTAGGCGATGGTCACGTTGCTGGAACCGTGCCGCAGGCTGGTCCGCGAGCAGTCCATGGCCGTGTAGCCGCCGCCGATGATGACAACGTCATCACCAACCTCGAGCGGTTCACCGAGGTTGGCGAGCTTCATGAAGTCGACGCCGTACTGGATGCCCTTCAGCTCCTTGCCGGGCACGTCCAGCGGCACGGGATCCATGGCGCCGGCGCAGATGGCGATCGCGTCGAACTGCTCCTGGAGCTGCTCGAAGGTGATCTCGCGTCCGATGCGGGTGTTGAAGCGGAAGCTCACGCCCAGCCGCTCGACGAGACGGAAGTCCATCTCGATCGCCTCGCGGGGCAGCCGGAAGGCAGGGACGCCGATGAGCATCGTGCCACCGGCGTAGGGAAGCTCGTCAAAGACGGTCACCTGGTGGCCCGCCACGGCCAGCTCGCGCGCCACGGCGAGACCCGCCGGTCCGGCACCGACCACGGCGACGCTCGTGTCGCGCGGCGTGATCACGGGCATGTCGTCCGGGATACCGGCGGCGGCGTGCCACTCCACGAGGAACCGCTTCATGGCGCGGATGGCCAGCGGCCGGTCGATGTCACCGCGGCGGCAGGCACGCTCGCAGGGCGCGGAACACACGTAGGCGCACATGGCCGCGACGGGATTGGGCTCGCGGGACAGGATGTAGCCCTCCTCGAACCGCCCCTCGGCGGCGAGGTTCAGGTAGCCGCGACAGTTCGTGCCGACCGGGCAGGCTTCCTGGCACTCGATGTTGCACTGGAGCCAGGAGGCGTCGACAGGCTGAACGAGGAATTCCTGGTTGGGGTCGATGGCCAAACTGAAGACCAGCCTCTTTCCACAGGGTCTCTACGGTTCAGGAAGCGTTGCGGCTCGGGGCGCCACCGGAAGACAAATCTACCATCGCGGCCCTCTCGCCGCTGACCTCGGGGGGGTTGCGCGGGTACACCGGGAATGTTGGGTCTTGGGACGTTCGGGTCGTTGACGACCCAGTTACCGCCCCATAACCTCGGATCGATGGACCAGCGCGACGTGTTTGGCATGGAACGAGCAGAGGGTCCCTGTGCCGATGCGCGTACCCAGGCGCTGTCGTCCTGCTCGGAAGCCGCGCGACTGAAGGCCGTCGCGCAGGAGGCGGCGGTGGCCCTCCAGGCGACCATGCGCAACCTGTCGCAGGCGGCGCTCGAGCTCGAAGACGCCCATTCCGCGGTCGACGTGCACCAGGTGACCGACGCGAAGGTGGCGGCCAGAACGACCTATCGCCGCCAGCTGGAGGCAGCCACCACCGTGATGGAGCGGCAGCGTGCCGTGACCACGTGGTGGCGCGAGATCGATCGGATCAATAGCCGCTCGCGGCGTGCCTACCAGGTGCTGAAGCGGGCACACGCCAACTCCGTGGAAGCCCAGCAGGCGGTGGGCCAGGCCGAGCGCATTGCAGACTCCCGC
>JBBSGX010000069.1:0-11153 GCA_038253685.1 Candidatus Limnocylindrales bacterium
CTGAATGCCGAGCGCGCCGAAGATGCGGTTCCATCGACCCAGGTCGAGAGCGCGCCGTGCGCCCTTCGGGAGTCGATGTGGCATGCATGAGCTCTGTGTCCGCAGCACTGATGCCGAGACGGGCAGCCGGACCTCAGGCAATGATCGCCGCACTTCTCTTCCTGGCACGAGTGGTGAGTTGTGAGCCGGCCACCGTTTCCTCAAGGCCGGCGCGCGCATGAAAACGCGCCCGCGAGCGCGCGCTTCCGACCCGGGGCCTCTGCGATACGCGGCTCCTCCACTCACAATCTGCCGCGCCCTTCGACGGCCATTCGGGGTGGACAACCCGAAAACGGCCGGCGCGGCAACCACGGCGAAGGCGACTTGACACCAGCCGAGAGAGATACCGGCGCCATGTCCGGGCCAGCTCTACGGTCGGAACTACGCAAGTTCGTCGCGGAAGAGATCAGTCCCATCGCACTCGAGTGCGACGACCAAAGACGATCGCCCCTGAACGTCTACCAAACCTTCTGGGAGCGAGGGTTCTGCGATCGGTTCGTTCCGGCCCCGGGGGATGAGGCGCGACCCTTCCTGTCCGATGGCTGTCTCATGGCCGAGGAGCTGGCATACGGATGCCCGGCGATCGCGAGTCTCATCATGCTTCCAGTATTTCTCAATCGACTTGTGCTCCGATACCTTGGAGAACCGCTGCGATCGAAGTTCTGCAAGCAGCTCCTTGCCGAACCTGTGGTGACCTCGTTCGCAGCCTCTGAGCGAGGCGCCGGGAGTGATCTCCTGGGAGTCGAAACGACCGCACGCGCTTTCAGCGACGGTTACCTGCTCGAGGGCCGCAAGGACTACAGCTCGAATCTGCGTTTCGCCGAGTTTGCGATCGTCGTTGCGCGAACCGGCGCGTCGGAAACACGCTCGGCGAACTCCTTGAGCTGGTTCCTGGTGCCGAGGAACACACAGGGTGTCGAGGTTGGCGAGAGGTGGCAGACCCTGGGCCTGCGGGCCATGGACCTGTCGCCCCTGGAGCTGCACCAAGTCGTGCTGCCGAAGGATCACCGGCTTGGCCCGGAGGGCAGGGGTCTCGCCATGATGATCGAGAGCCTCAGCCAGTCGCGGACGGGGATCGCCGCCATGGCTGTCGGAATCGCACGCCGTGCGAGAGATGAGGTCCTCGCCTATGGATCCAGGAGAAGGCTCTATGGCGACAAGCTCCTGAAGCTTCAGGACTACCGTTTCCGAATCTCGGATATGGAAACGGACATTGCCGCAGCCCGTGCACTGGTCGAAGCCTCCGCTGATCGGTACGACCGTGGTCTCGACCATGCGAAGGAGGCGAGCATCGCCAAGCTCTACGCGGGCAACATGGTCATGCGTGTGACAGAAGCGGCCTCGGTGATGCTCGGGACGGTCGGATACACGCACCAGAGCCTCGTCGAGAAGCTCTTCCGGGACGCGAGGCATACGGCCATCGTCGAAGGCACCGACCCCATCCACAAGGAGCTCATCTTCGCCAGCGTCCTTCGAAGGGGAGGCTGCTGAGCGTGCAACTCGTGGACTGATGCGCTGCTTACGTCACTTCGAGAAGCTTGCGGGTCCCAGCTCAGGTCCTGTGGATCGCGCGAGGCCGATGGTAACGATCGACGCTCGCCTGATCCGGCTGCCGCCCGAGATGGCGCGTCGCCATCGGAAGCCCCACACTGGTGTCGTCACATTCGTTGGGGACGCCTTCATGACCTCGCTTGGAACGGGCCCGCCGACCTCAGCACCTCTACCTGGCCCCCACCACCGCAATCGCTTCGGTCTCCGTGTCGCCGAGCCTCCGGGCCCACAGATCACCAATGCCGCCGCTTCGATTTTGATGGCGTTGCGAGGCGCTTCGTCCTTTAGCTCGGGCCGGAGGATGGCCATCGCCACTAGAGTCGTCACCAGCAGAATGGACGCGCGAAAGTTGCGACACACCGATGGGGCACCATGCCGCAAGTAGGCAGGGAGGAGACCGAATGGCGAAGCTCACCGGACACAACGCGCTCATCACCGGATCGGACTCAGGGATCGGACGGGGAACCGCATCCGTCTTCGGGGCCGAGGGCGCGAATGTCGTGGTTCACTATCTCGACGACAGGGCGGGCGCCGAGGAGACGGCGCGCCGAGTCAAAGCGGGCGGCGGGAAGGCACACACGGTGCAGGCGGACATCAGCGACGAGCAGGCGGTCGAGCGCATGTTCGATGAGGCCATCAAGGCATTCGGCAGCCTTGACATCCTGGTCAACGACGCCGGTGTGGACGCATCCGGCAAGCAAGTGGCCGATCTTCCGACAGAAACGTGGGATCGCGCGCTTCGTGTCAACGTTTACGGCACGTTCTTCTGCTGCCGCCGCTTCATTCGCCATCGACGCGAGCAGGGCGGGCGCGGCAAGATCGTCAACATCACGTCCGTCCACGACGTCATCCCGCGGGCCGGCGCGGCGGACTACGACGTCAGCAAGGGCGCCATCCACAACCTGACCACAACCCTCGCCCTGGAGCTCGCCCCGGACCACATCAACGTCAACAACATCGGCCCAGGAATGGTCCTGACGCCGTTCAACCAAGAGGCCATCGACGATCCAAAGGTCCTCGAGAAGCTGGTGCAGAGCATCCCGTGGAAGCGAGCGGCTGAGCCCGAAGAGATCGGCAAGCTCGTGCTCTACCTCTGTTCGAACGATGCCGATTACGTAACAGGCTCGACCTTCTACATCGACGGTGGGCTGATGCAGAACCAGGGGCAGGGCGCCTGAGCGCGCCCCGATGACATCTCTCCCCCGGGGTGTTGGCGAATACGCGTTCCTCTCCGACTGCCGCACGGCCGCGCTCGTCAGCCGGGGCGGGTCGGTCGACTGGTACGCAGCGGGTCGATTCGACGGCGCGTCCATCTTCGGCCGGATCCTCGGCGCGGAGGCGGGCCATTGGAGCCTTGCGCCCGCGGATAGCGGCACGGTCTCCCGGCATTACGAGCCCCGCACGCTGATCCTTCGCACAGATCACACGACCGCCAAAGGGAGCGTCTCCGTCGTTGATGCACTCGCGCAGGCGCCGCGCACGGGCGCACACAGGCTCGGCATCCGAGGGTCCGGGACACTGCTGCGAGTAGTGGAGGGCACGGCCGGCATCGTCTCCATGCGACTTGAGCTCCTGGCACGGCCTGAGTACGGCCTGGCCACGCCCGTCTGCACCCTCCACAGGGATCGTCGGCAAGTGGAGATCGAGGCCGGACCGGTCCGGCTCAGCCTGCTGAGCGACGTTCCGTTGGAGGTGGATGGCCCGCGCATTTTCGCCACGTTCAGGGCTTCGCGCGGGGACCGCGTAGGCTTCGTGCTGCGAGACCTGCCTCCCGGCGCCGGAATAGCCGATCCAGATCGAGAGGAAGCGCAGCACGTCCGGGCGGCCCGGCAACTTGCCGCAACGCGCCGCGCTTGGGCCGCGTGGTCACACGCGCACCAGCGCTACGATGGATTTGCCCGTGACGACGTCGCGTCGAGCGCGGTCGTGCTTCAGGGCCTGACCTACGGTCCCACCGGCGCCATCGTGGCCGCGGCCACGACCTCACTTCCCGAGCTGCCGGGAGGCGGCTTGAACTGGGACTACCGCTACGCCTGGATCCGCGACGCGGGATACGTCATGCGCGCCCAATGGATCGCTGCGTGCCCGGATGAGGTCAATCGCTATTTCGGCTGGCTGACCCGGGCGATCGGACCCCCCACGGAGGTCCACACGCAGATCGTCTACGGCGTGCTCGGCGAACGGCTGCTCCACGAGATCGAGCTGCCGTGGCTGCCGGGCTTCGACGGAAGCGTGCCGGTTCGGATCGGCAATGACGCTTGGCTGCAGCGCCAGCACGACGTGATGGGACAGGTCCTCGACACCGCGTATCTGCTGCGCACGGAGTTGCGTCACCGCCGAGCCGCTTACCGCGATCTCCTGGTCTCGATGGCCAATCAGGCCGCAAAGGCGTGGCGGGAGCCCGATTCGGGCATGTGGGAAGCTCGTGACCGCGAGCGCCACTATGTCTCGTCCAAAGTCATGTGCTGGCTGGCCCTGGATCGTGCGCTTGCACTGCGAATCGGCAACCCATCGGAAAGCCATCGCTGGACGGAGCAGCGGGATAAGTTGCGCGAATACGTCCTCACCCGCGGCTGGCATGAGAGGGTCGGCGCTATCACGGGCGCGATCGGAAGCCCCGACTTGGATGCGTCCGTGCTCCTGCTGCCGATCGTGGGATTCCTGCCGATGCACGACCCGCGGATGCGCTCGACCGTTCGCGCAGTCGAACGTGAGTTGAGCAGCGACGGATTCGTGCGCCGCTGGGCTGGCGAACCGATGGCGTTCCTGCTCGCCAGCTATTGGTTGGTGGAGTGCCTGAAGTTGGGCCGACAACAGGCTCGCGCCCGGGACTTGTTCCAACGCCTCGGTGCATTGCGCAACGACGTCGGACTGCTGGCCGAGATGGTCGATCCGGACAGTGGAGACCTGATCGGGAACCTGCCCCAGGCGTTCTCGCACGCCGGCCTGATCAACGCCGCGTGGCAGCTCAATGGAGGATGGCGCAGCCGCTTGACGACCGGGGCAGGTGGACAAGCACGGCTGGCGCAGTCGGATGCCTCATGAACTGGACCCTGCGCGTGCACGCGCCCAACGGATCGGGAATCCACCGGGGCGCGGTGTTTGGGGTCAGCTGCTGGCTGGGACCCAGAACACAACTCGACCGCCTCGCCCATCCTCGAACCAGAGTCGGCCGCCATGCGATTCGACCAGACCCCGTACGATCGCGAACCCGAGGCCGGCACCGCCGCGCCCATCATCGGGTCGGGCGGTTCTGCCGAAGCCTTTGAGCAGTCGCTGGCGCAGCTCGGCGTCGAAGCCGTCTCCCTCGTCCAGGACGCGCACGAGGATGCCCCCGTCATGCGACGACAACGCGACGATCACTTCGCTTCCGTCGGGCGTGTGCCGGATGGCGTTGTCGAGAAGGTTCCTGATGACTCGCGAGATCTCGTTCGGGCCAACGGATGCCATCGTGCCGTCGTCGGCTTGTACGCGAATCCTCACGCTCTTCCGCACGGCGACGGGTGTCAGTGCCTCGACCGCCTCATCCGCGAGCTCGGAGAGGTCAGCCGGGACCCGCTCGAATTCCAGGTTGCCGCCCTCGATCCGGGCCAGTAAGAAGAGATCATCGGCGAGGCGCCGGATGGCGTCGATGTCTGCTCGCATTGCGCTGAAGTAGCGGCCCGGGCTCGGGGCGAGGCCATCCTCGAGTGCGTCAAGGGCGGCGCGCAGCGCGCTCAGGGGCGTGCGCAGGTCGTGCCCCACAGCGGCCAGGAATGTCTGCCGGGCAGAACGGGCGTCAGCGCGCTCCGACTCCAGAGAGGCAAGGCGCGTGGCCATCGTGTCGATGGCCCGGGCCGCCTGTCCGATCTCGTCTGCCCGTTCGATTCCCGATCGGGCGCCGAGGTCGCCCTTTCCGATCCGACCGGCTGTGACCCTGAGGCGGCGGGCGTCCGCCGAGAGCTCACGCGCCAGGGCGTATTCCACGATGATTCCGAATCCCGCGCCGACCAGCGCAACGATGAGCAGGAGGGCGATTTGCGCTGGCTGCAGGACCAGCACGGCGGCCGACAGCGCGATCGCAAAACCTGTTGTGACCATGGCCGCGAGGGATACGAGGAGAATCTCGTCATGCAACGAATCGAAGCGAGCGGTGGCTCGTGGTAGCACGGCTCCGATGACCGTCGTGACAGCGGCGAGTCCGAGTAACAAGGCTGGAGCCACGTTCTGGGCCAACGGCAACTGCCCCCCGAGCCCGAAAATGAGGACGATCCCGACGATCGCGACCATGGCCGGCCCGAAAGCGACAATCCTCATGGATCAAACCGATAGCCGACTCCTCGAATAGTGACGATTCGCCGCGGGTCGAGTGGATCGCTTTCGATCTTCTGGCGGATCCGGCGCACGTGCACGGTGACTGTGGAAACGTCACTGAACTCAGCCGATGAGTCCCACACGTGCTTGAGAAGTTGGCCGCGCGAGAAGACCCGCTGCGGGAACGAGGCGAGGAAGAGAAGGAGATCAAACTCCCGGGCGCGGAACGGCACCGACTCCCCTCGCACGATCACTGTCCTGGCTCGTGCGTCGATCAACAGATCGTCGAATTCGAGCCGAGGGACATCTATTACCCCAGTGCCCCGTCGGAGGACCGATCGGACTCGGGCCACGAGCTCTCGAGGAGAGAATGGCTTCACGACGTAGTCGTCCGCTCCGAGCTCGAGGCCAACCACCCTATCAATCTCGTCGGTTCGAGCGGTCAGCAGGATCACCGGGACCGCGCTCGTTCGACGGATGTCGCGGAGGAACGACAAGCCGTCCATGCCAGGCAGTGTCAGGTCGAGGACGACGAGGTCCGGAGACTCATCGAACAACCGCCGCGCGCTGTCACCATCGGCAGCTGAATGGACGCGGTATCCCTCGCGCTCGAGATAGCGGGACACGACATCTCGAACAGTCGGCTCATCGTCGACCACGAGTATCCGCCAGCGTTGCGCAGCTTCGCTGGCCCCGGTCAACGGCATTGGGGCAACGTCCGGTGTGACGGGTTCATCGAACGAGCATACGCAGCAGGCAAAGGCTCCCGGCCGCGGCCTTCTAGTCGAACGGATTGTGACGATGGATAGCCACCCCGCCAGGGAGGCCGAGATGGTCAGCGTCAGACGTGCGACGGCCTACAGAGGGTGCACCGCCACGAAGCGTGAGCCAGCCCACCGCGTTGACCACGGTCGCATCGACGTGCCTTGCTCACGCCGATCCGCTGTCCGCCCCATTCTGGGCCACGGCCAGCTGCTCATCCGAGACCATCCTGTCGTCCGGGTCGGCAGCTGACGCCATCGCAGGCGTGAAGTTCAACTTCTCCATATACGGTGTCGGCTGCTTTCGCCGGGCGTTGAGAAACTCTGTCGCGTAGTAATCCCGCGCCTCGACCACGGTCTTCTGCCGGGTGACGATGTCATGCATAAGGTTGAGGGCAAGGGAGTTGGCTTGTTCGTCGTGGCAACGCGCCGACACCTCGCCGGTGGTGCGCTCGACCATCACGCTGCCATCGAACTGCGCGATTGGCGTGCACATCTCCGGGGGCACCCGGTAGTCGACGAAAGTCTCGACTGAATCGCTGTGGGGGGCCGGGAACTGGTGCTGCCAGAAGGCCCGCTGGGCAACGATCCGCTTCCAGCGCCCCACGTTGTGCCAGGTAAGCGCCGACTCGCTTGCCTCGTGGGGTTCGCCATATTGCTTGACGACAACGTTCGCCGCTTCGCGTGCTTCCTCTGGCCAGTGGACGAGGATATCGGCCGCGGACTGCGATTGCATCGTGTGCCTCCTCGAAAGCCGGTAGCAGGGCCGCGTATGACCGGCCTCGGATGCCCGTGTGAGTGATTATCCTAAGGGCGATCCCGCTCCCCGGGTTGCGAGCGGACAACCCGTCGCATCGGTCAGGCTGCCGTTCACGGCCGTTGATTCGGCCGTGCGGTGCTCCACGAGAGTCTCCGTGGCTGTCCAAGCGTGGACATCTCGAACCCGCGAGGGACTCTCGTGGTGTCAACAACCGCCAGCCAGAACGAACGACTAGCGGGGCGGGAACTGCGAGTGGCGAAGCGGTGCCGCGAGGTTTGCCCTGGGAGCGTTCCTGGTGAAGGCGATGACCGCGCAGTTGATGTTGACTCCCGAGGCGCCGTACGGTGCCGGCAGGCCAGTGAGCGGGTCAATACCCGTCAAAAGGTCCGGTCGGCCCGCGGCGAGATTGAAGACCTGGTTCTCGTCGATCTGCCGCACGTTGAGACCCCTGCGAACCGCCTTGTCAGTCCAGAGGCCCAGCTGCGCGTCCCACAACGGGCTGTAGGCCTGCGCGTGCCGTGGATCGGCCAAAGTCGGGAAGTCGCCGAAGACATTGAGCAGATCACCGCCGTGCCGCAGAGCGTTGATCAGCCTCGTGTTGCCTGCGCTGGCATCCTCCGAGGCGTGCCCATTGCGGACCATGTGCACGAATCCTTGCGCCTCCGGGTTGTGGGCACCGGTCTGCCCATTGATGAAGCCGAACAGCCGCTCGCGCGCGGAGCCGAGGAAGTCGTCGCCGCCATTGTAGGCTGCGTCGTTCAGCGCAGGCACGTACGTCGCCCGCTCCAGCACCGCCGTAAGCGGCTGACCAGCGTCAGTGCTGAGGTAGACGATGGGCTCGCCCGCGTCGAAGCCCTTGATGAACAGCATGTCGACGTACGACTCCAGGTATCGGCCGGGAGGCGACGCTGGTGCGATGTGGATGCCGAGTACACGATCGCCGGTGTTCGTGTGGTGCACCACGTCAAAATGGCCATCGCCGGTGGCCACGATTGGAGCGCTATAGACGACTGGCGATCCCTCAATCCGGATAAACGGGCTGTAGCCGGGGCCGGCCACTGCGCCCGGCTTGAAGTTGGAGAGGGGGAAGCCATGAGGGCCTGGTGTGGCGATGCGAGTCGGGCTGAAGTCGGGGGCGCCCTGGAAGTCCACGACAGCCGGGCCGAAGCGATTCTGAGCCGGCGTCGGAGCCTCGAGGGTGACCGACTGCACGCACGCGGGGCAGCCGATCTCGATGTTGGCGAGCTTGGGCGCGTAGTTGACGCCGAGGTCATGTGACAGTCCGGCGTCTGACGAATCCAGGAGCACGAACCACACGGTCTGGCCGTTCGCCTTGCCCCTGTACAGCGGAAGGCGCACTGTCTCGGTGTCCAGATCGACCCGAATGGCACTCTCCAGTGTCAGGTGCTTTCGCGGCAGCATTCCAGCCAATTGGCCCAAGCCTTTCGCTGCGCCTGTCCGGACAGACGTGGCGACAGAGGCGAACGTGGCCCGCTCGCTCGGAGCCTTGAGCTCGCCGCGGCCGAACGGGAGCGTAACCGGCATCGCGTGTTGATCCAGGGTCCCTGCTTCCAGTGCCTTGGGCCCGTCGAGGCCCGTGTCGACCTCGGCCGGCGGGGGGCCTTGGTACGTGAGCTGGATACCCGTGCCCACCGACGCCGGTGGTGACAGCGGATCGGCGGCCAAAGCCGACATAAGCGTCGGGCCCGTGAGGACTGTCGCGAGCGCCATCGCGGCGATCGCCCAGACGGGACGGCTGATGACTCGAACATTCATCGAGATGTGCCCCTTGCGACTGGGCGAGGCAACCACTGCCCCGCACGTGATCCATCAGTGTGGGGCGCGCGAAGGGCGTTTTTGATGAACCTCCGGCAACGCGCTGCGGAACAGATCGGAAACGCATGATGAACGATCCGCAGTCTCAGACATCGCCCTGGCCGCTCGAGCAGCACTCGCAGATGCAGCCAGGAGCACCCACGCTGTAGCCCGCTGTTTCGTGATTCGCCCGGTCAGAGATGGCCGGCGCGCTGGTTCTGACCCTGCTCTGGTTGTAATTCAACAGGTCGGACCGTTCGGTGGTCCACCTTGCCTTCCGCGGCAGGTCAGCTCGGGCCGGGAGCCTGACTGACCGCCGCGATCGCGCTTTCCTGGTCGGGATAGTCTTCGATCGAGGCAATCTCGGCGCCCTGATAGCGGAGCACGTGGAAGACCGCTGGTCCGTGTCCACCGTGTCGCTGCGGATCGAGCACGACGATGGCGTCTCGTTCCAGGACCACGCGAGGCAGGGCGTTGCCGCCAGCTTTTCTGAAGGCGCGCCAGCGCTCGCGCACCTCCTCGCGACCGGTGCACACGCGACGCGGCTCCTCGCCGCGGGCTGCCAACCAAATGACATCTCGCCGGATCATCTTCAGCAGCGCACCCAGGTCACGGGCATCGAGAGCCACTTGAAGGAGCATCGCGGGCCGAGCGCGGACTGCAGTGTCCGGTCGACCGGGCGCGAGGGCGCTGCGCATCGCTACGAGGCCGTGGCGGATCCGGCTCTTGACGGTCCCCAAGGGCGTCGAGGTCGTTCGCGCGATCTCCCGGTGCGTGAGACCGCCGAAGAATGCGAGCTCGATCACCTCGCGCTTTCGAGGCGAGAGTGCCAGCAGGGCCGCGCGCAGTTCGTCGGCGCTCAATCGCTGGGCAACCTCGGCCCAGATGTCCGGCAATACCAGCTGCTTCGGCACAAGCGTCTCCGACCCAGGCAGCGACATGCTCGAACCACGTCGGCGCATGAGGTCGACGGCCCGATGATGGGCGATGGCACAGATCCATACACGCGGCGCGGCG
This sequence comes from Candidatus Limnocylindrales bacterium, assembly GCA_038253685.1. Taxonomy (GTDB): domain Bacteria; phylum Chloroflexota; class Limnocylindria; order Limnocylindrales; family CSP1-4; genus JAFMJV01. The sequence goes on from JBBSGX010000069.1 coordinate 10,237, forward strand.
CGCTGACGATCGTAGGTAGGCGCGTTTCTCCAGATCTCAAGGAAGGCCTCCTGGACCGCGTCTTCCGCCAGGGCGGCCTCGCCTGTAACGCGCATCGCCGCACGAAAAGCGAAGCTGGCGTAGCGGTCGTAAAGACGGGTCAGGGCGTCGGCGTCTCCCTGCGCAACCAAAGCAAGGGCCTGCGCATCCCACGTTCCAGTCAGCGACATGATGCGTCCCCACCTCGCAACCGTCGAGGGCGACCCACGACGTTGTCCGGCGGCAGTGTAGAGGCGAAGCGGCTTATCGGCAATGCCTGGGAGCACCGGAGAAGCCAGCATTGACGTATTGGTGAACTTCTCCGGCGAGGTGCGACTCCCGAGAAGCGTGGCCTCCGAGGAGGTACGCATGCCGCCGAGGTCCGACCCTGGCAGACTCCCGGGACGTCATCACTGGCATGACAGTCCGGACGGGCTGAAGCGATGGGAGCCTCACCTGTCCAGCGTCGTCCGTGGTCACGACGCGCTACGTCTGCGCGGACGACCTCCACGACAGGACCCGCCGTGCCGACCAGATCGGACAGCCAGACTCCATAGAACTCGGCGATTCGGAGGAGCCGGCAGATCGACACGTCAGATTTGCCGGCTTCCAAGAGGGCAAGAAATGACCGGGAGAGACCCGTCCCAAGGGCTACTGGGCCAAGACTGAGCTGTCCACGCAAGCGGGGGTCGCCGTCGAGGCAGTCAGGAAACTCGTCCGGGTGGACGCCGTTGATCCTCATGCCCGCGCCGGGCGACCGCTCCACGGAAAGGAGGCGACGCAGCGCTGAGCGTGGCGCGCCCTTTCAGGGTGAGGACAGCACCTCGCGCAGGTACGGGGATGCATGGTGGCCTGGACCGCCGCCCAGCCATCGATAGGGCGCCCGAAGCGCAAGAAAG
>JBBSGX010000070.1:0-11023 GCA_038253685.1 Candidatus Limnocylindrales bacterium
CCTCCGGGCGGCCGGGCCGCGCGCCCGGCCGGCCCGCGGGCCCCCGGCCGCGCGGGGCGGCGGGCGCGGCCCGCGAGCCCCCGGGCGGCGGGGCGGGGGCCGCGCCCCCCCCCCCCCCGCCCCCCCCCCCCGCTCATCCGGATGGACGGTGCGTCAATGCAGACCGTGGTCTCCCTGGCCGACGTCAGCATGGCCTTCGGCACGAACCGCGTGCTATCCCACGTATCCATGTCGGTCAGCGGAGGGTCCGTTCAGGCCCTCATCGGCGCGAACGGGGCCGGCAAGTCCACGCTGATCAAGATCCTCTCCGGGGTCTACCCGGACCACGGCGGCGAGATCCAGGTCGATGGCCACCCGGTCCGGATCGACTCCCCGTCCGTCGCCCGCTCGCTGGGCATCCATACCGTCCACCAGCGGATCGGGGACGGCGTGATCCCGGGCCTGTCGGTAGCCGAGAACCTCGTCTTCGACGGCCTCTCGCAGCCCTCGTTCGGCACGTTCTTCTCGCTCCGCAAGATCCTTCCGCGGGCCCGCGAGGTCGCCTCCCGCCTCGACCTCGGCTGGAGCGACGCGATCCTTCGCCGGGACGTCTTCGAGCTGGGAATCGCCGACCAGCAGATGCTCCTCCTGGCCCGCGCAGTGGATCAGCAGCCGCGCATGCTGGTCCTCGACGAGCCCACGTCCGCGCTCTCCATGATCGAAGTCGAGCGGTTCTTCGCTGTGATCCGGAACCTCAAGGCGTCCGGAGTGGCGATCCTCTACGTTTCTCACCACCTCAGCGAGATTGACACGCTCGCGGACACGCTCGTCGTGCTCCGCGACGGGCTGGTCCGGCTGGAACAGGAGCGGCCGTTCGACTGGAACGGCGTCGTCCGGGCGATGCTCGGCAAGCAGGTCCTCGACGCGGAGCGCTCCATCACCGAGCACCGCGGGACGGACGTTCGCCTGCGCCTCACCGGCGTCCGGCTCCGCCCCACCAGCGCGCCGCAGGAGATCGCCTTCCGGGCCGGCGAGGTTGCCGGCGTGATAGGCCTCCTCGGGGCCGGGAAGAGCGAGCTGGCGCGCGGGATCTTCGGCGCAAGCCCGTTCGTCGAGGGCCGGATGGAGCTGGACGGCGCGAGGTACGCGCCGCGCTCACCGGGCGACGCGGTCCGGCAGGGTGTCTTCCTCGTGCCGGAGGACCGCGCAGCGGAGGCGCTGCTCCCGGGCTGGCCGATCGGCCGCAGCGTCGCGCTCCCGTTCCTCTCCTCGATTGCGCCTCGGGGCCTCGTCCCTCGGGGGGCTGAGGCGCGCCGCGGGCGGTGGGTGATCGACGAGCTGGACGTCGTCGCCTCCGGCGAAGGCCATAACGTCGACGAGCTCTCGGGTGGCAATCAGCAGCGCGTCGTCGTGGGGCGCTGGCTGGCCGGTAGTCCGCGGGTCCTCGTCCTGGACGAGCCGTTCCGCGGCGTGGACATCGGCGCGCGGGCCGGCATCAGCCGGAGGCTCCGCACCCTGGCCCTGGAGGGCGCCGCGGTCGTCGTCACTTCCAGCGATGTGGACGAGATCCTCCAGTGCTGTGACCGCATCCTCGTCCTGGGCGACGGCACCGTGCGCTCGGACACTTACATTCGCGAGACCAACCGCGATCAGATCATCGAGCGAATGTCGGAGATTGCCTGAGATGGATCCCCTCGAAGGGACCGCCCCTGTGCAGGCGGCCAGCCTGCCCAGGGCAGATCGCATCCGCGAGCTGGTCGTGCGTTACGGCGTGATCGCGATCACTATCGCGCTCCTGATCTTCTTCCTGGCATCGGAGGACACGTTCCGCCGACCGACGACCCTGTTGTCAATCCTCAAGTACGCATCCGTCGTCGCGATCGGCGGCCTGGGCGTGACGACCGCGATGGTCGTTGGTGGGCTGGACCTCTCGATCGGCGGCGTCGCAGGCATGGCCGTGACGATCTCGGCGATGACGATGGTCATCTACAACCAGGCCGGGTTCGTCGCGGTCATCCTGGTCCTCGTCGCCGGCGGGCTCGTCGGTCTCGTGAACGCGGGCCTGATCGTGAAGCTGAGGATCCCGGATCTCCTGGCGACGCTCTCCGTGATGTTCGTCGTGCAGGGCCTCAAGCTCGTCTTCGTGTCCGGCCAGTCCGTCTCGTCAGGCATGCCCCTCCCGGGCGGCGGCACCGCCCCCGGGCATTTCACCCAGGACTTTCTCGCGATCGACAACGGGTTCCTCGGTCCGATCCCCGTCCCGATCCTGATCTTCCTGGCGATCACGCTGGTCATGTGGGTCTTCCTGACACGGACCCGCTGGGGCCGGATCCTGCACGCGATCGGCGCCAACCCGGAGGCCGCGCGCCTGGCCGGGGTCAATGTCAGCCGCTACCGGGCCGGCGCGTACGTCATCTCGGGCCTCCTTGCCGCCGTGGCCGGCCTGATCCTCTCCTCGCGGATCGGCCAGGGCGACATCTCCGCCGGCAACTCCCTGCTCCTCGACTCCGTGGCTGTCGCGCTCGTCGGCATGTCCGTTTCGGGACTCAACCAACCGAACGCCTGGGGCACGTCGCTGGGCGCGATCATGCTGGGGATCATGATCACCGGCCTGACGATCGCGGGTGTGCCGTACTACGCCCAGGACGTGGTCAAGGGTCTCGTCCTCGTCGTGGCCCTCGTCTTCAGCTTCACCCTCTCGAGAAAGAAGGCGCGATACGTGTCCGCGGTCTGACCAGGTCCGCCGTTGCGCGGCCCACGCCGACGAACCCCGCATCCGCAGGCAGGCACGAGATGTCCGAGCCCTACGAGATCCTGAACCCTGACACTGTCATCGACTACGTGGCCCGGAAGCCGGCCCTCGCGGCGGTTCTGCCGCCCGACCGGATCCGGAATGTCCGCGAGGTCGGCGACGGCAACCTCAACCTCGTCTTCGTCTTGGAACGCGAGGCCGGGCCGGGGATGGTTCTCAAGCAGGCGCTGCCATACGTGCGCCTTGTCGGGCCGGACTGGCCGATGACCCCGGATCGGGCGGCCAAGGAGGCGGAGGCGCTGCGCAGCCACGGTGCCCTGGCGCCGGCGCTCGTACCGAAGCTGTACGACTATGACGCCGCCCGCTACGTCATCGCGATGGAGGACCTCTCCGACCACCAGGTCTGGCGCCAGGCTCTCAACCGGGGCGAGCGCCACGAGGGCGCGGCGACCGACGTCGGCAACTATGTCGCCCGGGTCGCCTTCGGGACCTCGGTCTTCGGGATGGCCGCCGAGTCCCAGAAGGCTGCCCTGGCCGTGGCCGTGAACCCGCAGCTGTGCGAGATCACCGAGGACCTCGTCCTCACCGAGCCGACGCGGCCGGCCGACCGCAACAGCGTCCTGCCGGCCAACGAGCCCGACGCCCGCGCGCTCATCGAGGACGACGCCACCGTCCGCGAGATGGGCTGGCTCAAATGGCAGTTCATGACCCACGCCGAGGCGCTGATCCACGGCGACCTCCACACGGGCTCGGTCATGGTCCGGCCGGCCGCCGAAGGTCGGCCCCGCTCCACGAAGGTCTTCGACAGCGAGTTCGCGTTCTACGGGCCAGTGGGCTTCGACCTCGGGCTGGCCTACGCTAACTACATGATCGCGGCCGCGCGGGCGTTCGCCCTCGGCGAAGACGAGCGCGCCGTCTGGGCGCTGGGGCTCCTCCAGGAGACGTGGACAGCGTTCGCGCTGACATTCCGGTCGTCCTGGCCGGAGGTGCGCGACCCGCGCGTGTTCACGGAGCGGACCCTCGAGGACTTCGTGGCCAAGGTGAAGGTCGACGGGATCGGCTACGCCGCGGCCGAGGGGATGCGTCGGATCGTGGGTCTGGCCAAGACCTCGGACATCGAAACGCTCCCGCCAGAGCTGCGCGAGGGAGCGGCCCGCGGCGTGCTCCTGACCTCCCGGATGATGGCCACGACCCGCCACGACGACCCGGAGGTGCGCGCCGTTGCGCAGCGTGCCGGCGACCTGCTGGTGGCCAACCGGACCCGATGAGCACGGCCGGACGGAAAGGAGAGACCGATGAGCGACTGGCCCCGGGGGCCGGGTACCGGGCCGGGACGGGTCGACCTGTGAGAGGAGCTGGCATGCGCGGGCCAGGACCCAGGGTCTCGGGCGGGCTGGCCCAGCCGACCACCCGTGCCCGGTGGCTCGCCGCAGACCTGCGGACGCGCCTTCTCGCGTCCGACTGGTCGCGCGGGTCGCGCCTGCCCAGCGAGACGGACCTGGCGGCCAGCTACCAGGTCTCGCGCGTGACGGTCCGAACCGCGCTCAAGGCGCTCGAGTCGCAGGGCCTGGTGGACATCCGGCACGGCGCCGGCACGTTCGTGGCGGACTTCGGCGTCGCCATCCGGGCCGGTCTCCAGGAGCTGGGCTCCATCACGCAGACGATCCGCGAGCTCGGCCACGAGCCTGCGATGGAGTGGCGCACGGTCGAGGAGCGCCCGGCGACCTCCGGAGAGGCCGACCGGCTGGACCTCGCGGCCGGGGCGCCGGTCCTGTCGATGGAGCGCGAGATCCTGTCCGACGGCGAGGTCGTGGCGTACTCCTACGACGCTATTCGCCTGGACATTCTTCCGGCGGGCGCCAGCGAGGAGATCGGTCGGGGCAGCGTCTTCGAGGTGCTGGAACGGTTCGGGCTGCGTCCGCGGCGGGCCTTCGCCCGCCTTCACGCAGTCCAGAACCAGGAGATCGGCTGGGGGACGCGGCGGCCCGCGAACGGCCTCTATCTCCTGCTGGACCAGGTCCACTACTCGCCGGGGTCGCTGCCGCTGATGTACAGCCGCACCTTCTTTGTCGAGGGTGCCTTCGAGTTCGTGATCCTCCGGACGATCTGAGCTCAGACCGGGCGCCTACGCGGCGGCGCCCTATCAGGAGTTGCACCGACGTGCAATCATGAACAATCGTGCACCACGACCCCCGACCTACCCTTCAGCATCGGAGCGAGTGCGATTTCCATTCCACCTGACGACCATGCCTGGCAGCAGCGAACTCGCGCCGTTGCCAGCGGCATCCGCCGCCGCGTCTTCGAGCACGTGCTGCGCAACGGAGAGGGCTACCTCTCGCAGGCCTGCTCCGCTGCCGAGATCCTGGCCATGCTGTACACGCGGACGCTGCGCCTCGCCCCCATCGCGGAGCCGCTGCGGCCCGGGCCGTTCCTTGGTGTTCCCGGGATCGCCAACCCGGGCTACGTCGCCGGCGCCATCTTCCACGGAGCATCCGGCCCGGAGCTGGACCGCTTCATCTTCTCGCCGGCGCAGTACGCACTGGCGCTCTACGCGACGTTGATCGAGGTCGGGCGGCTCTCGCCCGAGGGACTCGACCACTTCAACCGTGACGGCGGGACCGTCGAGATGATCGGTGCCGAGCACTCGCCCGGGATCGAGACCACGACCGGCTCGCTCGCCCAGGCACTCTCGCAGGCGGCCGGGATCGCCCTCGCGCGCAAGCTGCGCGGGGACACAGGGCTCGTCTGGGTGATGATGTCGGACGGCGAGTTCGAGGAGGGCCAGACCTGGGAGGCGCTCGCCACCGCCGCCTTCCACCGGCTCGACAACCTGCGGGCCGTCGTCGACGCCAACGGCCAGCAGTGCGACGGGCTCGTCTCGACGGTCGCGAACCTGGAACCGCTGCCCGATCGCATCCGCGCATTCGGGGCGACCTGTGACGAGGTCGACGGCCACGACCTCGATGCGCTCGACGCGGCGATGCGCCAGCGGACCGGGCAGCCGCACGTCGTCGTGGCGCGAACGGATCCCGTGCACGGCGTCCCGCTTCTTGCCGAGAAGGCGCCGCTCCTCCACACCCTCCGGTTCGCGTCCCCTGCGGAACGCGACCGCTATCAGGCCGCGTACGACGCACTGGCCGCGGAGGTGGTGACTCGATGAGTCCCGAGATCGTGGCGCGGCCCCATGTCCAGAACTTCATCGATTGGGCCCGGGACAAGCCTGAGGTGGTGGTCCTGGCGGCCGACCTGACCAATTCCTGCGAGGTCGGGCGATGGCGGGACACGTACCCGGACCGCTTCTTTTCGATGGGCATGGCCGAGCAGAACATGCTCAGCTTCGCCGCCGGCCTCGCCCGCGAGGGCTACACCCCGTTCATCCACACATTCGCCGTCTTCATCTACCGGCGCGCCTTCGACCAACTCGCGATGTCCGTTGCCTATCCGAACCTGCGGGTCCGCATGATCGGTTTCCTGCCCGGGATCACGACCCCGGGCGGCGTCACCCACCAGGCGATCGAGGACATCGCGTTGCTGCGGGCCACGCCGAACATGACGGTCCTCGAGACTGGCGACGCGACCGAGGTGGAGAGCGTCCTCGACGTCGCGCAGGCCGTGGACGGCCCCGTCTACGTCCGGATGCTTCGCGGCGCGGTGCCGCGCCTCTTCCCGCGCTCGAAGCCGATGCAGCTCGACCGGGTCCGCGTCCTGGCCGAGGGAGACGACGCCGTGCTGATCACTGCCGGGATCGAGACGGAGGAGGGGATGCGGGCCGTGCGCGCGCTCGACCGAGCCGGTGTCCGGGTCCGCCATCTCCACGTCTCGACCCACAAGCCGTTCGACGACCCAGAGATCCTGGCCAGCCTCGCGGCGGCACGCCACGGCGTGGTGACCGCCGAGAATCACACGGTCATCGGCGGGCTCGGCTCGGCGATCGCCGAGAAGATCGCCGAGGCGGGCCTCGGGCGGCGCCTCGTGCGGGTCGGCCTCCAGGATACGTACTCCCACGGCGCCAGCCTTGCGTACCTGAGCCGGGAGCACGAGCTGGACGCGCTGGGGATCGTCCGGGCCGTCGAGCGCTTGGTGGGAGAGCCTACCGGGATCGGCCCTGAGCACCTCGCGGAGGTGGCTGCCGCGCCCGTCGTCGCGATCGAGCGGGCGGACTCGCTGTGACCGTCCCGCCGACCTTCTTCCCCGTCTCTGGAGCGCGCTTCGTCGCCACGTACGATCTGTTCGGCCCGCCCGACGCGGGCCGGCTCCACGCCGAGTCGATCGCTGTGGAGCAGACCATCGAGTTCCCGGCCGACCTCGTCGCGGACGACGACATCCGCGGCCAGGTCATCGGTCGGATCGAGTCGCTCGAGGAGGTCGAAGAGGGGCGCTCGCGGGCCCGGATCAGCTACGCGGTCGAGACCACCGGCGGCGAGCTGCCCCAACTCCTCAATGTGCTGTTCGGGAACTGCTCACTTTTCCCGGGCGTGCGCCTTGTCGGCCTTGACCTCCCGCGGGACCTTCTGGATGCCCTCCCGGGCCCGCGGTTCGGGCTGGCGGGTCTCCGCGGCCTCTTCGGCGCTCCCGCGCGCCCGCTCCTCGCAACCGCCCTCAAGCCGATGGGACGGCCGAGCGACGCCCTCGCGCAGGTAGCGTGGGCACTGGCGGCCGGCGGGATCGACATCATCAAGGACGACCACAGCCTGGCGAACCAGCCGTTCGCCCCGTACGGCGAGCGGGTTCAAGCCTGCGCGGCCGCGGTCCGCCGGGCGAACGATGAGACCGGCGGCCGAAGCATCTACATGGCTGCGCTCAACGGGCCCGTCGACGCGCTCGTCGATCGCGCCCGTCTGGCCCGGGACGCGGGCGCCGGCGGCCTGCTCGTCTTGCCCGGCATCGCCGGGCTCGACATCGTCCGCTGGCTTGCCGCGAGCGACGAGATCGCGCTTCCGATCATGACCCACCCCGCGTTTCTCGGCTCCATGGTCGTCCACGAGGATGGCGGGATCGAGCATGGGCTGCTCTTCGGGACGCTCTTCCGGTTGGCGGGCGCGGACCTCTCGGTGTTCCCCAGCTACGGCGGGCGTTTCAGCTTCAGCCGGGCGTCGTGCACGTCGATCGCCCGGGCATCCGCGGCACCGCTCGGGGGCAAGCCCGCGAGCGTTCCCGCTCCAGGCGGCGGTATGACCCTCGGCCGGCTGGACGAGCTGATGGCCTTCTACGGCCCGGACGTGGCGCTCCTCGTCGGTGGCGATCTCCACCGGGGCGACCTGGTGGCGAATGTCCGCAGGATGCGCGCCGCGGTCGACCGGGCCCCGTGGGGCCGCGGCCTCGTCGCGGACACCGGTGGCATCGTCGGTCCCGCTCGCCGATGACGGACGACCGGCGCGAGCTCGTCATCCAGGCCGCATGGCTCCACCACGAATTCGGGCGGACACAGGACGAGATCGCCTGGCGGCTCGGCGTCTCGCGCTCCACGGTGAGCCGAGCGCTGGCCGATGCGCAGCGCCTGGGGATCGTCCAGGTCGTCGTCACCGTGCCGATGCCCTGCGATTCGCGCCTCGCGCTGGCCCTCGGCGGGCATCTCGGCGTCGTGGCCACGGTTGGCGCGCGCGTCGGCGACGAGTCCAGCAGCGCTGCCGCGGCACGGGCCGCCGCCCGGCTCGTGGAGCGGATCGCCGGAGCGGGCCGGCTGACGATCGCGGCGAGCTGGGGCCGCACCCTGGCCGCGATGGCCGAGCTGGTCCGTCCCCGCGCGACCAGTGGGAACCTGGTGGTCGATGCGGTCGGCCACGCGGGCGGTGAGCGCTTCGTCCCCGCGGTCGACGTGTCGCGAGCGCTCGCCGCGGCGCTCGGCGCCGCGGTCGTCCACCTGCCGGCCCCCGCGTTCGTGACCAGCGCCGGAGCGCGAGCAGCCCTCCTCGCGTCGCCGAGCGTGGACCGGGCCCTCGCAGCGGCCGGGGCCGCGGACCTGACGCTGGTCTCGGTGGGCGTCGTCGGGTCAGGATCGCTCCTCGTGGAGGAGGGCCTCGTGGACCCGGACGCAGACGCCGCAGCCGTCCGGGTCGGCGCCGTCGGCGAGATCCTGGGGCGCTGGTACGACGCGGAGGGCCGGGACGTGGACGCAGACGTGCCCGCGGCTGTCGGGCTCTCACTCGACGACCTTCGCGCGGGGCGCCGGGTGGTGGCCGTGGCCGGCGGTGTTGGCAAAGCAGCAGCCTTGCGCGGAGCCGTCCTCGGCGGGATCGTCCGGGAGATCGTGGTCGACGACGAGCTCGCCGAGGCCCTCCTGGCCGGTCCGCCGGCCCCCGGCCTCGAGGCGGGAGCGCGAGAACCGAGCGGCCGGCCGGCCGCCGCCCCGGTGCCACCGCGGAACGAAGTGGCAAAGGAGGGGTCGAGATGAGTGGAGCGTCACCAATCCCGACTGTTTGAGCGGGCCGGTGCACTGCTTGGTGAGTGCACTCCTTGGGCGAACTCAAGGTCCACCAGCTTCTCGGCCAGCGCCACCATCGAGGGAACGTGGTCCGTGGCGCGCGGAAAGCGGTGGGCGGGCAGGATGTTGACGGCCGCCTCGTCGGCATGGAAGGCCGCCTCATAGTAGTCGGCGATCTCCCTCGTGGTCTTGCCTTCCATCTCGGCTGCGATGAGCAGGCGGTCTCCGCCCTGGTCGCGTCGCTCGTCGCGCATATGGCCGACATCCGTGATGTTCTTGAGCTGGAGCACCTCCATGCCGTGATAGAGCAGCACACGCCGGATCAGGTCACCGAGCATGAAGCTGCGCAGGTTGCCGACATGGGCGTAGCGATAGACGGTCGGGCCGCAGGTGTAGATGCGGATGCGCGGCGGACGGCCGGTTGCGGCAGGGTCGAGCGGCACGACCGGCTCAACGGAGCGGGTCAGGGTGTTCCGGAGGCGCAGCGTCACTCTGGCATCATCGCCCGATGAGTCCGCGCACGCAGCCGCCGGAGGGCGAATTCCACTACCGCCACCCGATCGAGGTGCGGTTCGTCGATACGGACGCGCTCGGCCATATCAACAACGCCACGTACCTGAGCTACTTCGAAGCGGCGCGAGCCGGCTACTACCGGTCGCTGATGGGCACGCCGTTCGGCACGGGCGAGGGCGCCGATCGGTACACCTTCCTCATCGCCGAGGCGTGCCTCCACTACCGGGTCCCCGCATTCTTCGGGGAGCCGATCGTCACCGAATGCCGCGTCGCGTGGACGAGCCGCTCATCGTTCGGGCTCGAGTACCGGGTCGTGTCGGAGGGCTCCGAGATCGCGCCGGCGCGGCTGGTTGCCGACGGCGAAACCGTCCAGGTCATGTACGACCTCAAGCGCGAGCGCGTGATGCGGATTCCGGCCGACCTCCTGGAGCGTTTCACGGCCTTCGAGGGCCGCGAGATCCCGGCGCGGGCCAAGAGCGGCTGACGCCTCGTCAGGCAGGATCGAGCGCCCAGTTGGGCTCGCGGGACCCAGCCTCGCTCTCTCTGGGCTCGAACCAGGCGAGCTCGTGCGCCAGCCCGACGACGTCGCCGACCACCAGCAGGCACGGCCGTTGCCTGGGCAGCTCGGGCGGGGTGGCGACGAGCGTGGCCAGGTCGCCGGTCCAGACTACCTGCGTCGGCAGGCTCGCGTCGACGATCAGCGCGGCGCCCGTCGATCCACCGCGCCCGGCCGAGCGCAGGCGATCGGCGACGGTCACGGCCTCGGACCCGGCCATGAACAGCACAACCGTGTCCATCCGGGCGATCGCCTCCCAGTCGATGGCCACGCCATCTGCGCTCGCCGCATGGGCGGTCACGAAGACCACGCTTCGGGCCACGCTCCGATGGGTGACCGGGATCCCGGCAAACGCCGGTCCGGCGACGCCCGCGGTCACGCCCGGCACGATCTCGAACGGAATGCCGGCATCCCGCAGTGCAAGGGCTTCCTCGCCGCCGCGGCCGAAGACGAATGGATCGCCGCCTTTGAGCCGGACCACGTCGAACCCGGCGCGCGCCCAGCGGACGAGCAGCTCGGAAATGTCGGACTGCGCGGTCGATGGCCCGTGCCCCGTCTTCCCGACCGGAACGCGCAGGGTGCCGGCAGGGATCAGGTCGAGCAGCGCGGGCGAGATCAGGCGATCGTGGAGCACGACGTCAGCGGCCTCCAGCAGTCTCATGCCGCGGACCGTGATGAGCTCCGGGTCGCCCGGGCCTCCTCCCACCAGCCAAACCCGGCCGATCCGGCGCTCAACCACGTCATCCCGGCTCGGCCCGGCGCGGCTCATGCCTCGGCCTTCCACGTCGCGATCGCTCCCGCG
>JBBSGX010000071.1:0-10681 GCA_038253685.1 Candidatus Limnocylindrales bacterium
CCCGGCGACAACGTCCAGATGACGGTCGAGCTGATCACCCCGATCGCTCTCGAGACCGGCCAGCGCTTCGCCATCCGCGAGGGCGGCCACACCGTGGGTGCCGGCGCCATCACCGAGATCCTGGAGTAACGCGACGATGGCTCGGCAGCGAATCCGGATCCGACTCAAGGCCTACGACCACCGGCTGCTGGATCAGTCCGCTCTCCAGATCGTGGAGACGGCCCAGCGGACCGGAGCGGACGTGGTCGGCCCTGTGCCGCTGCCGACGCGCATCGAAAAGTTCACCGTCCTGCGCTCACCGTTCATCGACAAGGACAGCCGGGAGCAGTTCGAGATCCGCACCCACAAGCGGCTCATCGACATCCTCGATCCCTCGTCGAAGACGGTGGACGCCCTGATGCGACTCAGCCTCGCGGCTGGCGTCGACATCGAGATCAAGATGTGAGTATCGGACTCCTTGGCCGAAAGGTCGGCATGACCCAGGTCTTCGCGGCGGACGGCACGATCGTGCCGGTCTCCGTGCTGTCCGTGGAACCGAATACCGTGACGGCTTTGCGGACCCGCGAGCGCGACGGCTACACGGCGGTACAGGTCGGTGCCGGTACCGCCCGCAAGCTCACCAAGCCGCGCCTGGGCCAGCTCAAGGACCTGCCGCGGGTCCGCGACGCGCGCGAGTTCCGGCTCGACGACATCAGCGAGTTCGAGGTCGGCCAGACGCTCGACGTCAGCATGTTCGCCGCGGGCGACAGCGTCGACGTCACGGGCGTCAGCAAGGGCAAGGGCTTCTCCGGCACCGTCAAGCGCCACAACTTCCGCCGCGGACCCGAGACCCACGGCTCCGACTCGCACCGCGCGCCGGGCTCGATCGGCGGCGGCACCACGCCGGGCAAGGTGTTCAAGGGAACCCCCATGGCGGGCCACATGGGCAACGACCGCATCACGGTCAAGAAGGCAACCATCGTCCGCGCCGACGCCGAGCACAACCTGCTGCTCGTGAAGGGCCCCGTGCCCGGCGCGCGCAACGCGCTCATCCTGGTCAGGAAGGCATAGCCGTGCCCACCACCACGCTCTACACCAAGTCCGGCGCCGAGAACGGCACCGTCGAGCTTCCGGCGACGCTCTTTGCGGCGCCCATCAACGAGGCGGTCCTGCACCAGGCCGTGGTCGCCCAGCTGGCCGCACGCCGGACCGGGACCGCGGACACCAAGACCCGCGGAGAGATCCGCGGTGGCGGCCGCAAGCCCTACCGCCAGAAGGGCACCGGACGCGCTCGCCAGGGCACGAAGTCGGCGCCGCACTACGCCGGCGGCGGCGTCGTGTTCGGGCCGCACCCGCGCTCGTACGAGCAGCGCCTCCCCAAGCGCATGAAGCGACTGGCGCTGCTCGGCGCCCTCACAGCGAAGTTCGGCGATGGCGCCGTCAAGGTGGTCGAGGACCTGGTGCTCGATGCGACCAAGACCCGAGAGCTCGTGGGCTACCTCGACGCTCTCAACGCCCACGGCCGAGTGCTTGTCGTCTCGAGCGGCAAGGACGAGCGGCTCGAGCTGTCGGCTCGCAACCTGCCCGGCGTCGTGATCATCCGCGCCGACTCGCTCAACGTGGTCGACGTGCTCGATGCGGACGTGCTGCTCATCACGCAGCTCTCGCTGCCGACCATGGCGGAGGTGTACGCATGACGCTCGAGGCAGCCGAGATCGTGCTGCGGCCGGTGATCAGCGAAAAGTCGATGGACCAGACGCACCACGACAAGTACACATTCGCCGTGCATGACGATGCCAACAAGCTCCAGATCAAGAGCGCCGTCGAGGAGCTCTTCAAGGTCAGCGTGCTCGAAGTGAACGTCCTGACGACCCAGCGCAAGGAGAAGAGCCGCAACCGGCGGCGCGGGCGCGTGCAGGGCTGGACGTCGCCGTGGAAAAAGGCCGTCGTGACGGTCGCGCCCGGCGACAAGATCGAGTTCTTCGAGGGGGTTTGACGATGCCGCTTCGCAGTTACAAGGCGACCTCCCCAGGCCGGCGGTTCATGACCCGTTCGACCTTCGAGGAGATCACGACCGACAAGCCGCACAAGCCCCTGCTCGAGTCGCAGAAGCGGGGCAGCGGCCGCAACAACCAGGGCCGCATGACGGTCCGCCACCGCGGCGGCGGCGAGAAGCGCGCCTACCGGCGCATCGATTTCAAGCGTGACAAGTGGGACGTGCCCGCACGCCTCGCCACCATCGAGTACGACCCCAACCGTTCGGCGCGAATCGGGCTGCTCCACTACTTCGACGGCGAGAAGCGCTACATCCTGGTGCCCAACGGCCTGAAGGTCGGGGACACCGTGCTGGCCGGCGCGACGGTCGAGGCGCGCGTCGGGAATGCGCTGCCGCTGTCGGGCATTCCCCTCGGGACCCAGATCCACAACATCGAGCTGGTGCCCGGCAAGGGCGGCCAGATCGTGCGCTCGGCGGGCGTCTCCGCGCAGCTGCTGGCCAAAGAGGGCGACTCTGCCCAGGTCCGGCTGCCATCGGGCGAGGTGCGTCGGGTCGACATGCGCTGCATGGCCACTGTCGGCCAGGTCGGCAACCTCGACCACGAGAACCAGAGCATCGGCAAGGCCGGGCGTGCCCGCCACCAGGGCAAGCGGCCCGAGGTGCGTGGCGTGGTGATGAACCCGCGCGACCATCCGCACGGCGGCGGCGAGGGCAAGTCCCCGACCGGCATGCCGCCCAAGACGCCCTGGGGCCAGCCGGCCATGGGGCATCGGACCCGCCGCAACAAGACCACCGGCAAGAACATCGTGCGCTCACGGCACGGCAAGAGCTAGGGAGGAGGACCCCATGTCGCGATCCCTCAAGAAGGGACCCTTCGTCGAGGCCCGGCTCCTTGGCCGCGTCCAGACGATGAACAAGAAGAACGAGAAGAAGGTCCTCAAGACCTGGTCGCGCGCGAGCGTCATCTTCCCCGACTTCATCGGCCACACGGTGGCCGTCTACAACGGCAGGAAGCACATCCCGGTCTATGTGACCGAGAACATGGTCGGTCACCGGCTCGGTGAGTTCTCGCCAACCCGCAGCTTTCGCGGGCATGGCAAGCACACCGAGCGGTCGACGACCCTGAAGTAGGAGCCGGTCCGTGCGCGTTTCCGCCACCTTGAAATATCTCTCGCGATCGACCCGCAAGACCCGGCTCGTGACCCAGGCCATCGTCGGCAAGTCCGTCGAGGAAGCCACGGCCATGCTGCGCTTCATGCCGCAGGGCGCGGCCAAGGACGTCGGCAAGGTGCTGAAGAGCGCCGCCGCCAACGCCGAGAACAACCATGACCTGTCGCCCGACGACCTCTACATCGTCGAAGCCATCGCAAACGAGGGACCAACCATCAAACGCTTCCGTCCGCGCGCCCAGGGGCGCGCCTTCCCCATCCACAAGCCCCAGACGCACGTGACCGTCGTGGTCGAGAACAGGGAGGCCTGAGCCAATGGGTCACAAGGTCCATCCCAACGGCTTCCGGCTGGGCGTCTCGCGCACCTGGAACGCCAAGTGGTACGCCGACCGCGACTACACCGACCTCCTCAAGGAGGACATGAAGATCCGCAAGCTCGTCACCGGGCGGCTTGCCAACGCCAGCGTCAGCCTCGTCGAGATCGAGCGCGGCATCAACCACGTGACGGTCACCGTCCACACCGCCAAGCCGGGCATCGTGATCGGCAAGGGCGGGGCGAACGTGGAGGCGCTGCGCCAGCAGGTCGGCCGCCTGACCACGCGCAAGGTCAAGCTGGAGATCAAGGAGATCCGCCAGCCTGAGCTCGACGCCGTGCTCGTGGCGGCCAACATCGCCCAGCAGCTGTCGCGCCGCATCGCCTTCCGCAAGGCCATCAAGCAGGCCATCCAGCGGACCATGAAGGCGGGCGCCAAGGGCGTGAAGATCTCCGTGTCGGGTCGCCTCGGCGGATCCGAGATGGCACGCCGCGAGTGGGACAAGGAAGGCCGCATCCCGCTCGGGACCCTGCGCGCCGACATCAGCTACGGGCAGGTCCTGTCGCGCACCACCTACGGCGCGATCGGGGTCAAGGTCTGGGTCTACCGCGGGGACGTCCTGCCGGAGCGAACCGCTCCGCACGAGGCCGTGCCGGCCGGCGGAGGGGCCTAGCCGTGTTGATGCCCAAGCGTGTCAAGCACCGCAAGGTGATGCGCGGCCGCATGCGCGGCATGGCCAAGGGAGGCAGCTCGATTGCCTTCGGCGAGTTCGCGATGATGACCGAGGAGCCGGCCTGGATCACCAGCCGCCAGATCGAGGCGGCCCGGCGCGCCATGACCCGCTACGTCAAGCGCGGCGGCAAGATCTGGATCCGGATCTTCCCGGACAAGCCGGTCACCAAGAAGCCGGCCGAGGTCCGCATGGGCTCGGGCAAGGGCGCGCCCGACCACTGGGTCGCGGTCGTCAAGCCCGGCCGCATCCTCTTCGAGATGTCCGGCGTCCCGGCGGCCGAGGCGGCGGAGGCCATGCGCCTTGCCAGCCACAAGCTGCCCGTCGACGTCAAGTTTCTGGCACGGGAGGGCACCGGCGATGGACATCGCTAAGGTCCGCACGCTGACCGACCAGGAGATCCTCGTGGAGCTCACGACGGCCCGGCGTCACCTTTACGACCTGCGCTTCCAGCTGGCAACGCGCCAGCTGACCGACTTCAACCAGATTGCGCAGACGCGCAAGACGATCGCCCGCCTGCTCACGGTGCAGACCGAGCGGGGGATCCCCTCACGAACCACAGCCCGGGCGACCGCGACGGTCGCGGGAGGCCAGCGATGACGGCACTCGAGGTGCAGACCCGGAACAAGCGCAAGACCAAGGTCGGGCGCGTGGTCTCGGACAAGATGGACAAGACGATCGTGGTGTCGGTGGAGCGGCTCAGCCGCCACCCGCTGTACAAGCGCGTCATTCGCCTCACCACGCGCTTCAAGGCGCACGACGAGGGCAACGAGGCGCACCTCGGCGACACTGTGCTGATCGAGGAGTCACGGCCGTTGAGCGCCACCAAGCGGTGGCGGCTCGTCGAGATCGTGGCCCGTGCCAGCGAGCACGCCGGCGAAGCGCTCCTGTCCGAGGAGCCCGAGACCAGCGATTCGATCCACATGGCCGCCCACCCCGGGCGCGCCGAGGCCGCGCAGGTCGATGAGATCGTCCCGGCCGAGGCCGAGGCAGCCGAAACCGTCGAGGCTCCCGAGCCGGAAGAGGCGCCCGCGTGATCCAGCCCTCCACCCGCCTGAAGGTGGCCGACAACACCGGCGCGCGCACCATCGAGTGCATCCGCGTCCTTGGCCGTTCGCAGAAGAACACGGCCGGGGTCGGTGATGTGATCGTGGCCGCCGTCAAGACGGCCATCCCCAACGCCGCTGTCAAGAAGGGCGACGTGGTGCGCGCCGTCGTGGTCCGCACCGCCAAGGAGTTCGGGCGGCCGGACGGCAGCTACATCCGCTTCGATGAGAACGCCGCCGTGCTCATCAACAACCAGGGAAACCCACGTGGAACCCGCATCTTCGGTCCCGTGGCTCGTGAGCTGCGCGACCGCAACTACATGAAGATCGTCTCGCTCGCTCCGGAGGTGCTGTAATGCCGCCCGCCGCGACGCCGCTGCGCCATACCCGTGTCCCCGACATCCGCAAGGGTGACGAGGTGCTCGTGCTGACCGGCAAGGATGCCGGCAAGCGGGGCACGGTACAGCGCGTCATCACCAACCAGAAGGGCTTCAAGAAGACGACCACCAAGCTCGGCAGTGGCTGGCAGCGCATCTCGCCGCTGGCCGGTGCCGCGGTTGTCGTCGAGGGGCTCAACATCGCCAAGCGGCACACCAAGCCGAGCCAGAAACAGGGCCGCACCGATCGGCAGCCGAAGATCCAGCAGGGCGGCATCCTCGAGATCGCGCAGCCGCTCCACGTGAGCAACGTGATGATCATCTGCCCGTCCTGCTCCCAGCCGACCCGCATCCGCCACGAGCAGGCCGCGGACGGTCGCAGCGCCCGCGTATGCACCAACTGCAGCGAGCCGGTTGCCCATGTGGAGAAGAAGCGCAAGTGACCAGTCAGCTACGCCAGCGCTACCACGACGAGGTCGTGCCCGCGCTCCTGAAGGAGTTCGGCTACGAGAACCCGATGCGGGTGCCGCGGCTGTCCAAGATCGTGCTCAACATCGGCCTCGGAGAGGCGCTGCAGAACGCAAAGGCGCTCGACGCCGCGCTGGGAGATCTGTCGACGATCGCGGGACAGAAGCCCATCGTGACGCGGGCGCGGCGCTCGATCGCGCAGTTCCGCCTCCGGGCCGGCAACGCCATCGGCCTCAAGGTCACGCTGCGCGGCGAGCGCATGTGGGACTTCCTGGAGCGCCTCACCCGCCTGGCCCTGCCGCGCATCCGCGACTTCCGCGGCGTGCCCTCACGGTCCTTCGACGGGCGCGGCAACTACTCACTCGGGATGCGCGAACAGCTCGCCTTCCCGGAGATCGATTACGACAAGGTCGACCGCCTGCGGGGGCTCGAAGTGAGCATCGTCACGACGGCGAAGACCGACGAGGAGTCAAAGCGTCTGCTAGCGCTCCTCGGCATGCCCTTCGCCAACTGACGGCGCAGGAGGAGCGAACAATGGCCAAGAAATCACTCATCGCCAAGCAGCAGCGCAAGCCGGCATTCCCGGTTCGCGGCTACAACCGGTGCACCATCTGCGGCCGGCCCCGCGGGTTCATGCGGCGCTTCGCGATGTGCCGCATCTGCTTCCGGGAGCGTGCCCTGCTGGGCGAGCTGCCGGGCGTGACGAAGTCGAGCTGGTAGACCCATGAACGTTTCCGATCCGATCGCAGACATGCTCACCCGCATCCGCAACGCCAGCCAGGCGCGCCACGAGGAGGTCATCGTGCCCACCTCGCGCACCAAGCTGGCGATCGCGAAGATCCTGCGCGACGAAGGGTTCATCGAGGACTTCTCGCAGTCGCAGGAAGGTCCCACGGCGGTGATGCGCATCAAGCTCAAGTACGTCGGCAAGGTGCCGGTCGTGAGCGGGCTCAAGCGCATCAGCAAGCCGGGCCTGCGGGTCTACGCGCCAAAGACGGAGATCCCGCGCGTGCTCGGCGGCCTCGGTCTCGTCATCGTCAGCACCAGCCAGGGGATCATGACCGGCACGCAGGCCCGCAAGGGCCAGCTCGGCGGCGAGATCCTGGCGTACGTCTGGTAGGCGGCCATGTCACGCATCGGGCGTATGCCCATTCCCGTCCCGTCGGGCGTCGAGGTGACCATCGAGGGCACCCATGTCGCCGTCAAGGGACCGAAGGGCGAGCTGGCGAGAGACATCGCGCCTGAGCTTCGAGTGGTCCAGCAGGATGGCGTGCTGACCGTGGAGCGTCCGTCGGATGACAAGCGCTCCCGGGAGCTGCACGGCCTCTCGCGCACCCTGGTCGCCAACATGGTCACCGGCGTCACGACCGGCTTCCGCAAGGGACTCGAGATCACCGGCGTCGGCTACCGTGCCCAGCTGGTGGGGCAGAAGCTCCAGCTCAACCTCGGCTACAGCCACCCAATCGAGATCGAGCCGCCGGCCGGCATCACCTTCGAGGTGGAGACCCCCACGCGCCTCGCCGTGACCGGGATCGACAAGGAGCTCGTCGGCCACGTGGCCGCCCGCGTCCGCGCACAGCGCAAGCCGGAGCCCTACAAGGGCAAGGGCGTCCGCTACGCGGGCGAAGTCATCCGCCGCAAGGCCGGCAAGGCCGGCAAGATCGGCGGCAAGAAATGACCGCCGGCCTCCCCGAACCCACCTACCCGATCGAGCCGTGCCGTACGGCGGAGATGTCCTAGCCCAACCGCTTCATGCCCTTGAACGGCGCACTTGACCGGCCGGTCGTCATCGATCGTCCGGAACCATCGAGGAGTACCAATCGCCATGGCCCTGACAGCAAGTCGGAGCGCCGCTCGCCAGAAGCGTCACAGCCGCATCCGCCTCCGCCTGGAGGGGACGCCCGCTCGGCCGCGCCTGGCGATCTTCCGCAGCCTCAACCAGATCTACGCCCAGGTGATCGACGATGCCAGCGGGCGCACGCTCGCCAGCGCGTCATCGCTCGAGAAGGAGCTGCGTGAAGGCTCCGGCAACAAGATCGAGCGCGCCAAGAAGGTGGGCACCCTGATTGCCCAGCGAGCCCGCACCGCCGGTGTCAAGAGCGTCGTCTTTGATCGCGCGGGGTTCCGCTACCACGGCCGCATCAAGTCGCTCGCCGAGGGCGCACGCGAAGCCGGCCTCGACTTCTAGATCGAAAGGAACCCCATGGCACGAATCGATCCTTCCAAGCTGACGCTCGAAGAGCGCGTCGTCCAGATCAACCGTGTCGCCAAGGTCGTCAAGGGCGGCCGTCGCTTCAGCTTCAGCGCGGTCGTCGTGGTCGGCGACGGGCATGGTCATGTCGGCGCCGGGCTTGGCAAGGCAGGCGAGGTGCCAGAGGCCATCCGCAAGGGCGTCGAAGACGCGAAGAAGCACCTCATCCGCGTGCCGCTCGTCGGCACGACCATTCCCCACGAAGTGCGCCAGCAGTTTGGCGCCAGCACGGTCCTCCTGAAGCCCGCCTCGCAGGGCACCGGCGTCATCGCCGGCGGCTCGGTGCGCGCGGTTGTCGAGGCTGCGGGCGTGCGCGACATCCTGTCCAAGTCCCTTGGCTCGACCAACCCGGTCAACGTGGTGCGCGCCACGCTCGAGGGCCTGCGCAGCCTCCACAGCGCCGAGGAGCTCAGCGCGCGACGCGGCCGCACCCTGCGCAGCTTCATCCCGGGTCAGCCGAGCGGCACGACGGAGGAATCGAATGGCCGGTAAGCTGCGCGTGACCCTCCACAAGAGCGTCGTCAGCGGCACCCGAGAGATTCGCGGCACCGTGAGGGCGCTCGGATTGCATCGCATCGGCGAGACCGTCGAGCTGCCTGATAACCCCGCCGTCCGCGGCCAGGCCCGCGCCGTTCGCCACCTGGTCGGCGTGGAGGAGATTCCGGCCGCTGCGACGAAGAAGGAAAGCGGCCGTGCCAAGGCCACGGAGGAGAGCGAGTCGTGAAGCTCCACGATCTGAAGCCCGCGCCCGGGTCGCGGAAGGCGCGCACACGCGTCGGCCGCGGCATCGCCGCCGGCAAGGGCAAGACCGCCGGGCGCGGTACCAAGGGACAGAAGTCGCGCGCTGGCGCTACCATCCCGGCCTGGTTCGAGGGCGGACAGACGCCGATGCACATCCGCCTGCCCAAGCTCCACGGCTTCAAGCAGCGCGGCCGCATCGACTACCAGGTCGTGAATGTAGGCCGCATCTCCGAGTACGCCGTGGCCGGCCGCTTCGGTGCGGAGGCTGGTAACGCGCCACTGACGATCAACGGCGAGGTCCTCCTCGGCGCCGGCCTCATCTCCACCGAGCGACGGCCCGTCAAGGTGCTCGGCAACGGCGAGGTCGAGGCGAAGCTGTTCGTGGCAGCGGACGCCTTCACGAAGAGCGCCCGCTCCAAGATCGAGGCGGCCGGCGGCTTCGTCCAGCTGCTCGCCCCCGAACGTGCTCCGGCACCGGAGGCGGAGCCCGAGCCGGCTCCCGCCGACCCGACCGAGGCAGCGGTCGCCGAGCCGGCCGAGACGAAGCCAGAAGCGCGCAGCTCGAAGGGAACACGGATGGCCAGGGCCGAGCCGGGCGCGCAGGGGGGGCCCAAGGCCGAGCCGGACGCGCAGGTCGAGCCCGAAGCGCTCGAGCTGAGCGCTGCCGACGACGCCGAGGGCGACGCCGACTCCCGGAAGGCGACGGCGACCGAAAGCAAGACCGCCGCGGCCAGATCAGGGCCGAGCGCATCCGCTGAATGGGGGACTGCGTCCGAGCCTGCGAAGGCCGCTACGAAAA
Source organism: Candidatus Limnocylindrales bacterium (assembly GCA_038253685.1). GTDB lineage: Bacteria > Chloroflexota > Limnocylindria > Limnocylindrales > CSP1-4 > JAFMJV01. The sequence continues at coordinate 9,871 of JBBSGX010000071.1, forward strand.
CAACTGCAAAGACGGCCACGAAGCGAGCGGCGAAACCCGCTGCGTCCTCCGGGCCCGTCCCAGCCGATGCGACTGCCGCCGACGCGGCCGCCGAAGATGGCACCCCCGACGCTGACGCACCCGCCGATGCGGACGCCGACGCACCCGCCTCCAAGCGCGGGCGGACCCGCAAGTCAGCTGACTCCGCGGACGCGTAGCCGTGTTTGACGCGCTCGTCAACGCGTTCCGGGCGCCGGATATCCGACGCCGCATCATCTACATCCTGATCATGCTGGTGATCGTGCGCGGGCTGGCGCACGTGCCGGTGCCGGGTGCCGACAAGGCAGCGCTCGCCAACCTGTTGAACGGTTCCTCCGGCGGCTTCCTCCAGCTGCTGGACCTGTTCTCAGGCGGCGGCTTCTCGTCCTTCTCCGTCATCGCGCTCGGCGTGAACCCGTACATCAACGCCTCGATCATCATGCAGCTCATGACGGGCGTCGTGCCCCGGCTCCAACAGCTGTCGCGCGAGGGTGAGTACGGCCGCAACAAGATCAACCAGTACACGCGCTACCTGACCGTCCCGATGGGCCTGCTCCAGGCCTACGGCTACCTCGCCATCCTCTCCGCGCCCGGCACGGCCGTCATCAAGAACTTCGACATCACGAGCTTCGAGACGTTGACGCAGCTCCTCACGCTGACGGCCGGCACGGTGCTGGTCATGTGGATCGGCGAGCTCATCACGGAGCGCGGCATCGGCAACGGCATCAGCTTCATCATCTTCGCCGGCATCGTCGCGCGCATCCCGAGCGGCCTCGCGACGTTCCTCCAGAAC
>JBBSGX010000072.1:0-10569 GCA_038253685.1 Candidatus Limnocylindrales bacterium
CCGCCGGGCCGGTATGTGCGCACGCACGGCCGCATCAGCAGCGACGAGGAATTCCCTGACGAGGCGCAGCGTCCCCTCGTCTTCCGGCGAAGAAGACTGGAACGCGGCGACGGCCGCGGCAACTGGCGGGTGCTCGACGAGGAGCGGCTCGCCGTCCCGTTCGGCATCGAGGAGCGCGGCGCATTCCTGGCGGTGGACGTCGACGCGCTCGGCGACGGCCTGATCGTCATTCCGCGGGAGTCGAGCGGCACGGCCGCGGAGCTGCCGCCGGACGTGGCCGGCGGACTGCCCGAACAGTTGCCGCCTTCCACGCCGGTTCGGTTGCGCATCGACCAGCTCTCCGCCGTGGAACACGCAACAGTCGCCGGAGTGATCGCACGGTCAACCGCGGGCACGCTCCAGATCACCGCGGGCATGGGACGGCCGCTGATCCTTTCGAGCGTGGAGCCGGACGCCGCCATGCGCCTCCTGGCGGCTGGGCGGCGCGGGAGCGTGCTCGTAGCAACCGCCCTGCTGGTCGCCGGCCTCGGGTTGCTGGCCGCTGCCATCGTCGCGTTGCTGCTCCGGGCCTGAGCCGCCGCCCCGGGAGAGGACCGGTGCTAGGCTCGGCCGCGTGATCCCCACGATGGACCTCCGAGATCGGGGCTGGCTGAGGGCCCGACGCCGGCCGCTCGCGTCCCTGCTGCTGGCCGCGGCGATGTGGCTCGTTTTGGCGCTGCCGGCGGCCGCTGCTTCTCCGGAACCCGCGGCCTCACCCGCGTCGCAGCCGTCGCCCTCGCCCGGGTTCCTTGGCACCGGAGACCCGCGCAGCAATGGCCAGGGACCCGGCCTCGTGGGCTCGCCGTTTGCCGTCGCGTTCGGTGTCGTGCTGCTCGGCGTTCTGGCCGCCGGTGGGACCCTCCTGTTTGTGAGGCTGACCCAACCGGACTGATCCGGACTGCGCTCCAGACCCATTGGTACTTCCATCCCATGGCAGGTGCTGTGAGGTAACCCTACGCTCGGGACGTCCCGGCTCTTACCACTTCCTCCGGAGGCAACGACCATCGAAGGCCGACCCGAAGCCGTCAACCTGTCCGTGACTGGTGCTGCCCGGCTGCTGGGAGTTCACCCCAACACGGTCCGTGCCTGGACTGACCAGGGGCGGCTGCGGTGCCTGCGCATCAACGAGCGCGGGGACCGCCGCTACCGCGTGGCCGACCTGCGAGCGTTTCTCGCCGTCGCCGGCGTTCAGACGACTCCGCTCGCCCCCTTCGCCAGCCGGCTTCGCCCCGAAACCAGGCCATGGGAAGGCACGGACGACATGTTCGAGGTGGCCGCGGAGCCGCCGAGAGCGGAAATCGTCGAGACGCGCGACCTCGCCATCCTCGCCGCGCTCTGGACGCAGCAACTGCACGGCCGCGATATCGACACGACCATCCGCGCCGCAGCGCGTGGCCTGCGAGATACCGGCCGCTTCGCCATGGTGGCGATCGCCGAATGGCGCGATGGACGGCTTCTGCCACGCGCGACAGAGGGTGCTCATCGTGCCCGAACGTGGTGGAGCCAGGTCGACATCCGCCTGGTCGAGGTCTGCCTTCGCGAAGGGCGTCCGATCGCCGCGCCTGCCGCCGCCGCCCACGGCTCCCGTGGATCGCGCGGGGGAGCCTCGAGCGTCGAGGTCTTCGCACCGATCGGCATGGGCGACGAGGCATGGGGCGTCGTCGTCGTCGAGAGCGCCGAGCATCGTTCCCTCGATCGCGCCGACCTGGACCTGCTTCAGTCGGTCGGCGCCGCCCTTCATGTTGCCGTCGACCGCGAGAGCCTGATCGTGCGTGTGCGGGACCAGGAGGCGCAGGCCCGCTCGCTGGCTCGCATCAGCCTGGAGCTCAGCTCCCGGCTGGAATTTCCGACGATCATGACCAGCCTTGTCCAGCATGCGATGGAGTTGTTCGTGGCAGATCGGGCCTGCGTCTACCGCCGGATGCCCGATGGGCGCAACGTGGCGGAGTTCTCCAGGAACCTCTCGAGCAAATACCTCGAGGCCGTCGTGGCCTCACCCACGCTGGGTGCCCTCGTACTCGAAACCGGGCAGGCCCTGGCCGTGAACGACGTCGCCAACGATCCTCGAAGCGGCGCCATGCAGCCAATCATGGCCCGAGAAGGCATCGATACGATCGCACTGGTGCTTCTCTCCACAGATGGGGAGAGTGTCGGGATGCTGGCCGTGTATCACGACAGGCATCACGAATGGAAGCCTGATGATCTCCATGTCCTCGAGGCGCTCGGGGCACAGGCCGGCGTGGCCATCAAGAACGCTCGCAACTACGAGCAGATGGCCACATGGGCCGCGCAGCTCCAGTCCATCCAGCAACTCGGCACGCGCCTCAACCGGCTGAGCAAGGTTTCCGAGATCGGCCAGGCGATCTGCGCCGAGCTCCGGTCGCTGATCGACTACCACAACGTTCGCGTCTACACGATTGACGGTGAGCAGGTGAATCCGGTCGCCTGGCGCGGCGAGATCGGCGAGTACACCGATGAAGACGGCGAACAGTTGCGCCTGACGGTGGGCGAAGGCATCACCGGCTGGGTGGCCTATCACGGCATCCCGCAATACCTTCCCAACGCGTCGGTGGATCCCCGCGCCCAGACGATCCCCGACACGGAACCCGATCTCGACGAATCGATGATCCTCGCGCCGATGCTCTACGAGGACCGCGTCATTGGCGTGATCGTGCTTTCCAAGCTCGGCGTCGACCAGTTCACGGGCGACGACCTCCGTTACCTCGAGATCTACGCCTCGATCGCTGCTCAGGCGATGGCGAATGCCGAGGTCACCGAGCAGCTCAAGGCGCAGTCCGAGCGACTGGCACAGCAGCTCGCGAGCCAGCGTGAGCTGATGCGCGTCACCGAGTCGATCCTGACGACCCTCGATCCGACCACCGTCGTCGAAGAGATCGCGGATCGACTTGGCGGACTGCTGAGCGTGGACGACGTCGCCATCTCCATCTACGACGAGGAGAAGCAGATCCTGCGCCCGACCTTCGCGCGCGGCCTGACGGCCGACAAGTACATGGCACGCACGCCCTCGATCAACGAGGGGGTCGCGGGTTGGGTCGTCCGGCATGGCGAGGCGCAACTGGTACAGAACGCGCTCGAGGACTCCCGCGTGGCCCATTTCGATGGCCAGCCGACCGCCCATTCCCTGATCGTTGCGCCGCTGCGCGCCCGGGACCGGGTTGCGGGAGTGCTGGTCGTCGAGCGACAGGGTGTTGATGCGAGCTTCACCGAGCAGGAGTTCGAGCTCATCCAGCTGTTCGCGGGTCACGTGTCCATTGCCCTGATGAATGCCCTGGCCCATCAGGCGGTGGAGATCCGAGCCCAGACCGACGCGCTCACCGGACTCAAGAACCAGGGAACGTTCCAGGAATATCTCCAGGTGGCCGTGAACCGGGGCTCGCCGTTCAGCCTGCTGATCGTGGACCTCGACGATTTCAAGGGCTTCAACGACCGGCGCGGCCACGAGGCGGGCAACGTGCTGCTCGCCGCGATCGCACGAACGCTCGGCGCAGCGTGCCGCGACTCCGACGAGGTGTTCCGCTACGGCGGCGACGAGTTCGCGCTGATCCTGTCGAATACGGATGCCGCAGGCGCCATGCAGGTCGCGGCCAAGGTTGGACGGTCGGTGCGGGGCGTGCCGGGACCCGGCTCCCGCAAGGCCGCGGGCGTGACCTGCTCGGTGGGCATTGCCACGTTCCCGGCCGATGGCACGGACCGTGTCTCGGTGTTGATCGCTGCCGACCGCGCCTGTTACGTGGCCAAGCGGAACGGCCGAGATCAGTTCGCGACCGCGGACGAGGGTCTGGCACTTGCCGGCGACATCCTCCCGCAGCCGCCGACTCCGGTCGATGAGACGGGCCCCGCCCAGAACGCAGCCTAGGGCCGCGTTGGCGCGGTCCGCGCGTACGGCGCGCCCGGCGCCCGCGGCGCGGGCAGCCCGGAGGGTTCGTCGGCGCGTGGAGGTTCTCGACGTGCGTCATGCGGGTCGGGCATAGGCCGGCGTCGTAGCATCTCGACATGAGTGTTGGCGCCAGGCATCGGCCGCCGTCGATCGTGATCACGCTGGGTGCGCCCGACCTGACGGACGATCCAGCAACCGCGGTTCGCAAGAACAATCGCTACCTCGAGGCGATCGTGCGAGTCGGCGGCACGCCGATCGGTATCGATCAACACGCCACGAACGCGGAGCGCGCCGCTGCCTTTGCCACGATGGACGGCCTGCTGCTGAGCGGCGGGGCCGACATCGACCCGGGGCGGTACGGCCGTGAGACGACCCGGGCGGTCGGGGTTCAACCGGGCCGCGATCAGCTGGAAGCCGATGCGTGGGAAGCGGCAAACGAGCGATCACTCCCGATCCTCGGGATCTGCCGGGGTCTCCAGGCCATCAACGTGTTCAGCGGTGGGACCCTCATCCAGCACATCGACGGTCATGAGAGCCCGAGCTACGGCTCAGGGACGGTCATCTGTCACCCTGTCAGGGTGCGCCCGGGAACACGGCTCGCGGGCATCCTGGGCGGGGCGAAGCCCGGGGCCGTCGTCCTGAGCGTCAACAGCTACCACCACCAGGCGGTGCGGCGGGCGGACCTGGCCAACGGCCTGGTTGCAGCGGGCAGCGCGCCGCATCTCGGCGGGGACCTGGTCGAAGCGCTCGAATCGGCGGACGCGGACCGTTTCCTCCTAGGCGTTCAGTGCCATCCGGAGCGCACGGAGTCGACGCCGGAGGAGTTCGAACGGCTCTTTGCGGCATTCGTGGATGCAGCGCGGGGCGCTGATTAGCCCGAAGGGCTTCGCCTTGTCGGGATGCGCGGGCGGCGTCGAGGGCGGGCCACGGGTGCGGCCGGGGTCTCCGTCGGGCCTTGATCCGAGGCGGGCTCGGCGCCGCCACCCGAGGTAGCGGCAGTCGGCTTGGGCTCGCCCGCCGGCTCCGGTTCGGGCACGCGCTCCGGCACCGGCTCGGGCACGGGCTCGGACGTGGGCGCAGGCTCGGGCGTCGGCCCAGGCCTGGTGTATCGGGCCTCAGCCACTTCGGGCTGGGCACCTACAGGGACGGCCACGCCCTCACGAGCGGCGCTGAAGCCGGGGAGTGGCTGGCGCGTGATCGTGACGCTCATGTCCTCGCGAAGCCCAAGCGTCGCTGCGGCGGATCCCTGGTTGACCGCCATGCACAGCCGGCCGTACGAGTCCTCGTAGACCAGCACCTGCCCCACCGGCACGCGTCCGAAGGTGCCCTCCCACGGCACCCGCAGGTCTCGCGAGTACGTGTCGTCCTCGATGCGGAGATAGAGCCACTCCCCTTCGCGCAGGCCGCCGAAGGCGTTGAGCATGTGGCCACCCAGGGCGGAGAGCTTCACGTTGCCGAACGTGTCGAGATAGACGATCGAGCTTCTCAGCAAGCCGTCGTAGACCTGGGGCTCGGGCCAGTCGAGCAGTACCAGCGTCCGCGGATCCACGGCTGGGCCGACGAATTCGAGCGGCACGCCCATCGCAAGGTGCGCTGCTCCCGGCGAGAAGATGTCGCGCCCGTGAAACGAGGAGGTGATCACCGGCAGGCGGTACTGCGGGTTCTCCAGCGTGTGGACCCGCACGATGCCACCCAGCCGCGAGGCAGCGGGCACCAGCAGCCCGTTGTCGGGGCCGACGAGGTAGTCGCCGCGCGACGTCTCGATGGCAATGCCGCGCCGCTCGGTCCCGACCCCGGGATCCACGACCGCGACGTGCGCGCCGATCGGCAGGTAGGGAACCGCGCACCACAGCAGCAGGGCGCCGTCGCGAACCGCGAACTTGCGCACGTCGTGCGTGATGTCCACGACCAGCGCGTCCGGCGCGATCCCGAGCACGACCGCCTTGCAGATGCCGGCCGACGGGTCTCTTGCGCCGAAGTCCGTGAGCAGGCTCACGAACGGGCGCGTGCCAACGCGCGTCATCCGCGCGGATGCCGGCGTGGTGATCGAGCGGTGGTACGAGCGCGCCATGAAGGGGGGATGGTAATCGGCAAGCGGCCGGGCCTGCCCGCGGAGGTATGCTGCCGGGCCGATGTCCGAGCACGCTGCCACCGCCCCGGCCGACCCGCGGGTCCCCGGCCGAACTCCCCACCGCGTCCTCGGGCTCCGGCTGCTGGCCGCCCTGCTTGCGGGCCTGTGGAGCGGCATGGCGATCGCGCTGCTGGTTGCCTACCGGCCTGGAGGGCCGCTGGACCACCTGGTCGGCACTGCCGCGTTCCTGCCGGTGGCCGTCGCGGTCGTGGCCATCATTTGGCCACCGGTCATCGATGAGTGGCGGCCGGCTGCGGCCGTGGCGTGGCTGGGAATCATTTCCGCCCTGCTCATCGGCCCGTTGCTGCTCGGCATCATCGAGACGCTCGCGGCGGGCGGTCGCCAGGAGCTCTTCCCGTCGGCGGAAGTCGCCTACGCGGGCGCACTCGCGCTCGGAACGACCTGCCTGTTCGGCTCCCTCGGACTTGTCGGCACTCGCTGGGGAGGCGTCCTGACCAGCCGAGCCTCGCTGATCAGCGCCTTTGCCCTCGCGGGGGTGCTGACAGTGATCGGCACGCTCATATTCGGCGGCGCGGCGGTTGCCAACGAGCTTGCCCTGCGCGCCAGACCGCACGCGACCTCGCGCTTCGGACCGACTGACGCGGCGGTTCCGCCGCCGCACTGCACGGAACCCCTGGAGCTCGGACCGAGCGCGGTCCTGGACGTCACCGCCACCGCGGCCGTGGATGGCGACACGGTCGGCAACGTGCTCCTGACGGGCGCGAGGAACGCCGACGAAGAGCGCTGGACCGCCCTCATGCAGGGGCAGTTCGCGCAGGGCGCGGCAAGCTACGTTCGTGTTGGATCTGAGGCGCGGCTGCACGAGAGCGCGAAGGGCTGGCGGTCGATCGACCCGCAAAGCCTAGGCCTGCTCGGCGAGCGCGGACTGACGATCGAGGAGCCGATCCAGGCCGTGGCGCTCGGGGCTCTGGGCAAGCCGGTAACCGAGGAGCTCGGCATCGAGCTGATCGAGGGCGCGCAGGCCCGGCATTGCCGGACGCCGGTGGACGGTCCGACGGCAATCGAGATCTCCCTGCCGGTCCGCTGGCTGGCCGGTGGCAATCTGGTCGCCCCCGCCCGCCAGCTCCAGGCGTGGCGCGGCAATCTCGATTGGTGGGTCTTCGCCGATGGCGAGCTTGGCCAGGCGGTCGTGACGATCAATGGCTATCCCGGCGAGGCATGGCCGAGCGCTGGCCTGCAGGGCTCCATCACGGCCAGCCTGACTGCGCTCGACCGCACCGTGCCGCAGAGCGTGGGACCGCTGCCGCTGACGGCGCCCGAACGATGAACGTCGAGCGCCGCGATCGCGGCGGTGCCAAATGGGACAAAGCGGCCCGCTACCTGCGCATCGCGATGGTGCTGCACGGCCGCCCGGAGGGCATCAGCGCGAAGGCAGTGGCGGACAGCATCGGCGTGTCGGTCCGGACCGTGTATCGCGATCTGAACGCGATGGAGATGGACGCCGAGCTGCCGCTCTGGCAGAACGACGGCAAATGGGGCCTGGAGAGCGGCGCGTTTCTTCCCCCGCTCGCGCTCACGCTTCACGAGGCGACCGCGCTCTTCCTCGCGTCGCGTGTGCTCGCCAAGGCCAGCGACGAACACGACACAGAGCTCATCGGGGCGTTCGTCAAGCTCGCCGAGGTGCTTCCGGAAGTCCTTGCGGACCACATCCGCGAGACGGTCGACGCTTACTCCACGACACCCGCGAACGAGCGGTTCACCCGGGTGTTCCGGGTGCTCACCGAGGGCTGGGCCAACCGGCGGGTCGTCGAGATCGAATATGGCGCCGGCGTCTACGACCCCGCCAAACCGTCGCGACGCGCACGCGTTCGTCCCGAGGCCCTGGAACCGTCTGCCATCACCCGCGGCCTCTACCTGATCGGCTACGACGAGGATCGCAAGGCCCGCCGTACCTTCAAGGTCGAGCGAATCACCGAAGCCTCGCTGACACCTTCCACGTTCGAGATCGATCCGGGCGATTCGATCGCGAGGGAGATGCTCCGCGCCTGGGACGTGATCTCGGATGAGCCGTCGGCACGCATCGTGGTGCGTTTCACGCCGGAGGTCGCGACGCGGGTCGCCGAGACGCGCTGGCATCCGAGCCAGGAGCTGCTGGTGGAGCGTGACGGGTCGCTGCGCTGGAGCGCCCGCGTGGCCGGCTTCAACGAGGTCAGGAGCTGGATCCTGGGCTGGGGCCCCAGCGCCGAGGTGCTCGAGCCCGCGGAGTTGCGGAGCGAAGTGGCAGCTCGGCTGCGGGAGGCAGCCGACCGCTACCGCTGAGCCGCAGCGATCTCTGACAGGACCTCGGTCGCGGCGACCAGGCGTCCGAACCAGTAGCGCCACAGCGCATCGTGAAGTTCCAGTTGCGCCCTGGACCGGAAGCCGACATGGCGCAGCGTCAGATGGGTGCGTTTGCCGTGGTCGATCAGGTCGAAGGCGACGACGGTCGTGGTCCCCAGCGACTTCGCCTCCCAGTCCCACGTCCAGCTGATGTGCTGTGGCGGATCGACTGCCAGGATGTGCCCGACCGCCCAGGCGCTCAACAGCTTCAGGCGCACCGTACCTCCGACATTGGCGATGACGTCTGCGTCATCTAGCCAGCGCCTCAGGCCGCCGCTTGAGGCTACCAGCTCGAACAGCTCCTGCCGTCGACCGTCGACCTCCGCCTGGAGCTCGACCCGCAGGACCGTGGGCACGAGCCGTCAGTCCCGGTAGTAGTTGCCCAGCATGCGCTGCCGGACTCGCTGCGTGAGCGAAGGCGGGGGCGGCGCCGGCGGTGTAAGAGTTGTGCCGGGAATATCCGTGCCCGAGGGCTTGCGCCTGCGGCGGCGGACCTTCTGGCGCCGGCCGCGATGGTCAGAGACCCTGAGGCCCGCCAGGATCGCCGTGACAGCCACCACGGCTGCGGCCCCAGCGGCGGCACCGGCTTCTGCGTCGGCGGCATTGGGGCAGTCGCTCCTGGACGAGCAGTTGTTGGCCTGGACCCCGGCAGGGACCGCGAAGATGGCGAGGGCGGAGAGGAGCAGGGCGGCGGCAATGACCGCGACGGTCGCGCCACCCGCAGAGACGGGCGCGCTCGGAGCATCCGGCGCCGGCGGCAGGGCGTCTCGCTCCGCCCGCTCCTCGGCCACCTCGTTGGCCATGGCGTCGGCCTCGAGCAGGATCTGCAGGAAGAACAACCCGATGGCTACGGTGACGACAAGCGAAAAGAACTCACCACTGAACGGCACCCCGGAGGTGTCCGTGAACGCGCTGTTGATGACCAGGCCCGCGATGTAGGTGAAGGCAAAGCCGCCCAGGAAGCGCAACACCCAGGGCACATGACTGAGCAGCTCGAGCGCGATGGGGACTCGCTTCAGGAGACGGTCCGCGACGGGCTTCGCGATCACGAGGGTGCCGAACAGGATGGCCACATCCAGCGCGCCGGTGATGAGGCCGCCCAGCGCTGCGACGGCGAACGCGTCCGTGATGAGGTGGGCAAAGAATGCGAGCTGGTCCGAGACAAGCGGCTCATCCGACACGCCGATGTCCTGCGGCGCGTTCAACGCCACAGCTTCCTCGTCCAGCAAGTTGAGCAGGTCGCGCAACAGCGTCACCGCAACCACGAGGATGACGCCGACAGCCACGAGGACCAGGCCGGAGGCCTGCACCGGTTGGATCGCCTCGTCAGTTGGTGAGCCCAGAACCTCGCTCCAGACGAATACCGGTCGCAGCAGGAACGGTGCGGCGCCGATCCACATGAGCAGCAGCACACCGGCCGCAAGAGCGCCTGCCCCGTAGGCGATGACCTTGCGCAGCATCAGATTCCTGGGCGTGCCCGTGGCAAGACTCGCACCGGGCAGCGCCCGGGCCATGAGTGGCAGCGCCACAGCGAGGAGCCACAGCAACCACCACGAGACGGCCCGTCCGGCGAGCGCCGGGAAGAACGGCTCCATGAGCCCGGCCTGGTAGTTCGTGTAGATGTCGAAGGGGATGAAGAACAGGAGCATGAGCAACGCGGCCGACGGCGAGAACATGCCCAGCGCCAGAGCCAGGATCATGAACCCCAGGGACTCACTCCAGACGTTTCTGATTTCGAGTCTGAAGAGACCGAAAACGACGGCCAGCAATACGGCTACGCCAACGACCACCCAGGTCCAGAAGTTCGGAAGCCGGGCCAGGAACTGGAGGCGCTGCCCCTTCGGTTCTGGCAGGCGCTCGATCATCTCGGCGTCGAGGCGAGCGGAACTGGCGAGTGCGGGGTAAGCCAGGCCAAGGACGATGCTCGGCCACGCCCAGAGCGGCGGCGCGGGCCGCGGCGGCGGGCCCCCGGCCTCGGCCTCCGCGACCGCCTCCTGGATCTCTGTCGACTCGGCGGCCCCGGCCGGGGTTACCGGTTGCTCAACGAAGGCGCGGCTCGCGGCTTCCTCGTCGGAGGCGAGCTGGTCGGGCGGTTCCTCCGGTTCCACCACTGGCGCGAGTTCCGGCTCGAGGGCGGTGATCGGCGGGGGCGCGGCAAGGA
>JBBSGX010000073.1:0-10494 GCA_038253685.1 Candidatus Limnocylindrales bacterium
CTTAGCTGCGAAGGGGCTCTCAGCTTCCGTGCGCCAGCGAAAGAGCGACGATCACCAGAAGCGTCAGGGCCGCGGCGACGGCGGTGGCGGAGACAGTCCTCGATGACTTGCGGCGTTCCGCGCGCAGTCGCAGAAGGAATTGCCTGACGACGGCGTAGGTACCGAACGCGGCCACGAAAACGGCGCCGTGGATGGGCGGGTAGGCCAAGGCCAGCGGCAACGTCGCGAGGCCGATGAGCAAGCCAGCTGCCGATTCCAGGAGTTGCGTCGGGACGCGCCGGGCGCCGATCCGGCGGTCGGATGACCACACACCCCAGCGTGAGTCCGTGCAGATGCCGGCGCAGCAGCCCGTGAAGAAGCACCCGACCCGGCCGATCGCGACACCGAGGAACAGGCCCGGAGTCGACGCATCCAGATAGACCCCGATTGGCAGCTCGAAGGCGAAGAGGGTCAGCGCCGCCACGACCGGCGCGACCACGAAGAACCCGTCGACCGCCCATCCTCCCCTGATCATCGACTCGTCCGGGTGCAGGATCGCGTACCAGACCTTCGCCCCGATGAGCCCGGCACCCGCCGCGATCGCGGAGACGGTCAGGGCGCGGCCGACCGGGATGGTTTGGTTGGCGAGAATCGTCGTTTGCACTGCGATCAGGACAAGCGCACCGAGTGCGACCAGTGCCGGATACACGCCGGGCATGACGGCCGGCCGCCTCGCCAGCGGAGCAAGTAGCGCCCAGCGAGTCTTCACGAGGCTTGAGGACGCATCGGACAGCCTCCAGCGCCGCCACGACCAGACGGCAGGCGGCGCGGTGCGGATGTCGCTCGATCTCGCTCGGGCCGTAGGCCCGTTTCCGCTCGAGGCGCTGGGCGGTCGGATCAGCTCCGCACTGACGCTCCACTCGCCGGGCTGGAGCCCGTACACCATCGTGGTGATAGAGACGGCACCGCTGCCGGGCACAATGCGATCGATGTTCTCCTCCCCGACGAATGTGTCCCGTGCTGTCGGCTTGCCCTGGACGCCAGCACGATGGCCCGTAAACCGGACCGTGGCCGAATACGGTTCACCGTCATCCCCAGCATCGAACCAGCGCGTGATGACGAGCGCCTCGGGCTCGTCCGCGTCCGCGCCTGACGCCACTTGGCTTGTTGCCTGGCTGGAGCTGGCTCGCCTCATAGCCGATGCCGGCGCCGCGGTTGTGGTCTGTCTGGTTCGGGCTCTCGTGGCCGTCGCCGCTGCCTTCCGTCGTGCCACTCGTCCTCAATTCCGCGTCTGGTTGCATCGGAGCCTCCCCAATGCTTGGGTGGTTTCGTACTACAGCACTATAGTAGTTGGGGTTGGCCCTCAACTGGTTTGCTACCCTTCGAGCCCATGAGCAGCAGCGAGACGACGGATCGGGCGCCCGACCAACCGGCGATCGAGGGAGTCCTCGGTCCTCTGGGCGGAGCAATTGCGCGGATCGTGCTCGAGCAGGGCGACGCGACTGTCAGCAGCGTGGTCGAAGCTCTCGCGGCGACACAGGGCCGCCGCCATGCCTACACGACGGTGATGACGGTCATGGGGCGCCTCTGCGACAAGGGCGTGCTTCAACGCTCGAAAGTCGGGCGCCAATACGTCTATCGCCCGTCCGCCAACGAGGCTCAGCTCGTGGACGCCATGAGCGAACGTGCGGTCGACGATCTGATCCGGCGCTATGGGACGTCAGCGCTCCGCCAGTTCGCTCAACACCTCCAAGACCTCGACCCCGACCTCCGCGCCCAGCTCGTCGAGTTGGCTTCGCGACGGTGATTGCCACTCGAGCAGGAGCACGACCCTGGATGGTGATCGCGGCGGGCGTCGGCGCGACCATTCTCGTCTGCAGCATGGTGGCGTGGGCGACGGGCGTAGATCCAATGACGGGTTTCGAAGTCGCCAGCGCCGTTTCCATTGCGGCGTGGCTGGTGCTGGTCGCACACAACGTCTGGCGCGGCCGGGAGCTGGCGCTGGCCATCGCGTCGCGAAGCATTCCCGTCCAGATCTCAGGGATACGGTGCCGCCTGATCGTTGGAGCGGACAGTCGGGCGTTTGTGCTCGGCGCAATTCGGCCGGCCATCTACGTCGGCCAAGACCTAATCGATACTCTGGACGCGGATGAGCTGCGGGCGGTCCTGCTGCACGAGGAATTCCATCAACGCACCTGGGGACCGTTGCGGAGCGCGTCGCTGGAAGCCTGGATGACGCTGACCCAACCGCTGCGCCGACTCCGGGAGCCGTTGGCAGACCGGTTCGTCGACCTTGAACGCGCAGCCGACTTGTACGCCCTGCGCCACGGAGCGACCACGGCCGGCATTGCGTCGGCTCTTCTTAGGGTCGACGGTGTGGAAGCGTGGTCAGTCGCCGCGTTCTCCAACGCCGCGGACCGCCGGATCGGCGGTCTACTCGAACTCGCGGCGGGCCGACCTGGCACCCCGGGCCGGCTCCCCTACGAATGGCTACCACCGGCCGTGGCTGCCATCGTTCTTCTTCTGTGCCATGTCGTGGAAGGACCGTTCCCCGGCTAACCGAATCCTTGCACCGGCTACGGTGGGCCAAGCCAGGTCGCGCCGCCGTCATCCGAGCGGAAGAGGCGCGTACTGTCGTCGACCAAAGCCACGGTTCGCGGGTCGGACGGCGCGACAGCCACGGTCAGCGCCAGGCCCGTGAAGCCAGTCGGCTTCCAGGACTTGCCGGCATCGAGGGAGCGATACAAACCGTTGGTCGCTCCGGCGAAGATCGCCGCGCCGTCTGCGGCCGCGGCGAGACTCGCGACCTGTCCGACGGGCGCAGCCAGCGGTAGCCAGGTCCGGCCGCCGTCGCTACTCGCTCCCATCCCGCTCGATGAAAGGCTGATGAGCGTTGTTGTCCCGGAGAAACGCGTGACCGCCATCACAGGCCATTCGCCGGTTTGACGCAGCAGCCAATGTCGGCCGCCGTCGTTGCTCTCGAACAGACCGAAGCCCACCGAATAGGCCCATGCGTGCGTCGGATTCGCTGGATCGATTACGAACGCGTGGAGGTCGAGTCCGGACAGGTCATTCGGCACTGCCGTCCATGTACGCCCCCCGTCGGTGGTCTCCCGATACACATTGTGGCCGGCGACCTGGAGCGTCCGCCCACTAGACACCCGAACGTTCATCGCATCAGTGCTGCCGAGGGCCGTCGGTTGCCAGCGTCGTCCGCCATCCCGCGATTCGAGGAGGCCAGTGTGATGGCCAAAGTAGAGGTGCTGGGCGTCGGCGGGATCAAAGGCCAGTGAATGCACGTCTGCCGTGCCAAGCGTGGCCCAGGGCGTGTCGTCTGTCGGGTTTTGGCCAGCGCCGCCCCGGACGATGAACCCAGCAACCGCGAGTGTTGCTACCGCGACGAGCCCGATCACACCCACGCGCCATGTGCGCCACCACGGCGCACGCGGCTGCTGCCTCCGTGAACCGTTGGATCGTTTCCTGTTTGCCATGCTTCTTTTCCCTTTGCCCAGGCGGGTCTCGGGCTTCAGCGACCAGACGTCTCGTTCAGAAAGGCCATGGAACGAGGCCGGCAAGTCGCCCGAACGCATTCGTCATCACGAGGAATCCGACAGCCACGATCAGCAGGCCCGATCCGATCTGGAATACGCGGTGGTGTTCTGCGAGAGCCCGGGTGAGCGGCCGAAACCGCGACAACCCCAGCGCAATCGCCAGGATTGGCACCGCCATTCCCAGGGCATAGGCAATGAGCAATGAGGCGCCGGCCCAGACCGTGGCGCTTGCGGCAGCCAGCGTAAGGATCGCCCCGAGAGTTGGCCCGATGCACGGCGTCCAGCCGACAGCCACGCCCGCCCCGAGCAGGAACGACCCACCGAAGGACGTCGCTCCTCCCCAGCGGCCGACCCCGAAGCGCAACTGCCACCCAGCGATCGTGGCAAGACCGAGGCCGATGATCGCCAAGCCGGCAACCTGTCGGGCGATCGGCACGGTGTCGAACACCGCGTAGCCGATGAGGCCCAGCGAGACCCAGAGCGCTACGAACACCCCCGCGAAGCCCAGCAGGAATCCGGAGGCCCGGTACCGAGCCGCGCTCATAGCGAGGGTGCCTCCGAAGCGCGCGCTGGCGGCGCCGCCCGCGAGATTGCTGACGAACACGGGGATCACCGGAAGGACACACGGGGACAGGCAGGAGAGGACTCCACCGAAGAACGCGATGGCCAGCGTCAATGCGATTCCATGGGGTCATGCACCCGCTGGCCTCGCCTACTTGGGAGCGGAGGCCGGGACTGTCCTCGGAGGACGAGCGGGAACCGGCTGTGCAAGTGCAGGCGCATTGAACCGACGAAGGCGGAGTGCGTTCGACACCACTGTGACACTCGACAGGGCCATGGCCGCCGCCGCAAAGATCGGATCCAGCAGCACACCGGCGAGGGGATAGAGCGCACCCGCGGCCAGCGGAACGAGCGCCACGTTGTAAGCGAACGCCCAAAAGAGGTTCTGCTTGATATTCCGCATCGTGGCTCGCGAGAGCGCGATCGCGGTCACGAGCGCCCGCAGATCGCCGCTCATCAGCGTGACGGCGGCAGATTCGATCGCAATGTCCGTCCCGGTTCCGATGGCCACGCCCACGTCTGCCTGCGCCAGGGCCGGGGCATCGTTGACGCCGTCGCCGACCATGGCCACGAGCTTGCCTTCCGCCTGGAGCTTCCGCACCTGGGCCGCCTTCTCGTCCGGCCGTACATCGGCGAGCACCCGGTCGACGCCAGCCTCCCTTGCGATCGCCTTCGCCGTCGTCTCGTTGTCCCCAGTCAGCATGATCACCTCGAGGCCGAGCCGATGGAGCTCGGCGACGGCGGCCGCGGAACTTGGCTTCAACGTATCCGCGATCGCGATCACCCCTGCAGCACGGCCGTCGATCGCCACGAGCACTGGCGTCTTGCCCGAGCGAGCGAGCGCTTCGGCCCGATCTGGCAGCTCACCGGTGTCGATTCCCGCGGCCTCAAGGTACGCGCGGCGTCCGACGAGGATCCTCCGCCCGCCCACGGTTGCGACGATGCCCTCGCCGAAGACGGAGTCGAACGCCTCGGCGTCGCCGACGTCCAGGTTGCGTTCCTCCCGGGCGTAGCGGACGATCGCCTCGCCGAGAGGATGCTGCGAGCCTCGCTCGGCGGTCGCGACGAGTCGCACGATCTCGTCCTCGCTCGGGGCATCGGCACTACGGACAATGTCCGTGACGCGGGGCTTTCCCTGCGTGAGGGTGCCCGTCTTGTCGAGGACGACGGCACGCACCTTGTGAAGCCGCTCGAGCGCCTCGGCGTTGCGGAACAGCACGCCGTTCTCGGCTCCCTTGCCGGTGCCGACCATGATGGAGGTGGGTGTGGCGAGGCCGAGGGCGCAGGGGCAGGCGATGATCAGCACCCCGACCATATTGAGCAGGGCCAGGTTGAATGCGGGCTGCGGCCCGAACAGGAACCAGACAGCGAAGGTCAGTGCTGCGATTCCGAGAACGGCCGGCACGAAATAGCCGGTGACGACGTCGGCGAGCCGCTGGATGGGCGCCTTCGAACCCTGCGCCTCCTGGACAAGGCGCACGATCTGCGCCAGCACCGTGTCGCGTCCCACGCGGGTTGTCTCGAATCGAAACGCGCCTGTCGTGTTGATCGTGCCGCCAATGACCTCGTCGCCCGGTCGTTTGGTCACGGGCATGCTCTCGCCCGTGACGACGCTCTCGTCAACCGCCGATCCGCCGTCACGGACGATTCCGTCGACCGGCACCTTCTCGCCGGGACGCACCAGCACGACGTCCCCCCGGACGACGTCCTCGATCGCGATGTCGAGCTCGACTCCTTCGCGGATGACTCGCGCGGTTCGCGGCGACAGGCCGATGAGCTTCCTGATCGCATCCGACGTGTGGCTTCGCGCGCGCGCCTCGAGGAAACGGCCAAGCAAGATGAGCGTGATGATCGCCGACGACGTGTCGAAGTAGAGCGGCAGCTTGCCCGCCGAGGCGAGCCCGGCGGCCTCGAAGAAGCCGGGTGCCAGGATCGCCGCAAGGCTGTACAGGTAAGCGGCCGACGTTCCAACCGCGATCAACGTGTTCATGTCGGTGGCACGGTGCCGGGCGACGTTCCAGGCGCCTCGGTAGAAGGGCCAGCCGGCATAGAACTGGACTGGCGTCGCCAGGGCAAGCTGGAGCCAGGGGTTCGCCAGGAACGCCGGAAGGAACGGCGCGATCGTCATCGAGGCGAGACCGGCGATGATCGGCATGGTCAGGACCGCAGCGACGATCAACCGGCGGCGCGTATCGGCAAGATGCCGTTGCTGGAAGCTGGTCTCGGGGCGATCGGCTGCCTCGCGAACCCGCGCATGCGAGTCCGGATTGGCGCCTGATGCATCGATCGAGGCGTCCCGAACATCCTCGGTGAGCAGCTTGGCCTCGTACCCGGCCGCCTCGACGGCCGCAATGATCTGGGCGACGGTCACCTGCGGTCCGGCAACGACCGTCGCTCGCTCGGTGGCGAGGTTGACGTTGGCGGCCTCGACGCCATCAAGCTTGCGCAGGTAACGCTCGATCCGGTTGACGCACGAGGCACAGGTCATACCCTCGATGTCGAGTGCGAACATCCCCGATGCCGACAGCGCCACCTCGAGCGTGCGCGAGGCGCCGGCAGTCGCGCCGCTCATCTCCGCGCGGTCCAGACGTGCTTCGTAACCAGCCTCCTCGACGGCCGCGCCGAGCTGTGGAAGCCCCGTGCGTGATGGCTCGAAGGTGACCGACGCCGTCTCGGTTGCCAGGTTGACGGTGGCGTCCACGACCCCGTCGGCCTTGCGCAAGTAGCGCTCGATCCGGTTGACACACGACGCGCAGGTCATCCCCTCGACGGGAAAGCGGACCGCGGCCGTGGCGCCGGGGAGCTTCGTATCGGTCATCCCGGACTACATCGACGGGACGTACGACGCGTCGAGGAATCGCTCGGGATCTTCCTCGAACTCGAGCTTGCAGCCCTTGCCGCAGAAGTGGTAATCCGAGCCTCCGTAACGGCCGTAGAGGCCACGTGACTCTGCGGTGGCTCGCTCGACGGTCATGCCACAGACGGGATCAATGGCCGTGCCCTCATCGCCCTCTTGCGTCGCCGAGTGCTCGTGATCGTGTTGTTCATCGGGCGCATGCGCGTGGGTATCGTGGTCGGAGCTCGCGGCATGCTTACTCGGCCCTACGAGCCAGGCTGCCTGCAACTCCTCCGACCAGGGCGCGGTGATGGCCTGCGTCTCGAGCACGAAGCCGTCGTGCGCCACCAGTCGAGCTCCGGCCCGGGAGCCGACGGCGAACTCGTTGCCGCAGCAGCAACCCTCCTGGACGACATCTCCACCTCGCGCGTAGGTGACGGCCGGCGTGCAGCCGCAGGGGCAGTCATAGCCCGCCCGAATGCTGGTCTGGTTCTCGTCGATGATGGTCAGTTGCATCTGGGCTCTCCTTTGCGTTGAATACTCCCCTGGAGTATAGCGGACGCTTCTACTACACTGCGATAGTAGTGGTGCTCATGCGGCAGTGCGTCGAGGCGCAACAACGGCTGGTCTCGGTTACGCTCGCGGCAAAGCTGGAGTGACAGGAGGTTCAGACATGCCACGTCTCCAACAGATGCTGGCCGCACATCCGGCATCCGGCTCCTTCGTCGTCGAGCGCGATGCGCTGCTCCGATGCCTCGACGCCTGCTTCGAATGCGCGCAGTCCTGTACGTCGTGTGCCGATGCCTGCCTATCCGAGCAGGATGTGCCTTCTCTCGCGCGATGCATCACCCTGAACCTCGATTGCGCTGACATCTGCGACGCGACCGGACGCACCCTTCTTCGACAGACGCAGGGTGACGCGCAGCTTCTGCGAGCTCAGGTGGAAGCCTGCGCCGAGGCCTGCCGCGTATGCGCCGAGGAATGCGAGAGACACGCCGCCATGGGCATGGAGCACTGCCGACTCTGCGCTGAGGCGTGCCGTACCTGCGCCGAGGCGTGCGACGCGGTACCGCGGGCGTTCACTGCCTAACAGCCCGGTGCCCCGAGGAGTGACTAGCCTGGAAGCGGCCCCGACGCCAGGAACCCGAGCCGGCCCAAGGCTGGCGTCAACCGTCGATCGAGCCCGAGGTAGAGGCCGGCCTGGCTGAGAAAGAGAGCGGCCAGCACGACGGCGTAGATGATGGCCGACCCCACATCCGCTGAGCCCGCCTGGTATGGGCCACCGAAGCCTTCAGCCGTCGACCAGATCACGAGCGCCAGCGCCGCCCCGCCCAAGGTGGCCAAGTTCGTGAAGGCTCCCAGGATCAACGCGATCGCGATCGCCGTCTCGCTTACGGCGACCAAGCGTCCGAAGATCGCTGGGTCGATCTTCACGAGGTCGACCCAGAAGCCGATCCATGCCGCCACCCACGCCGGCTGATCCTGCTGGGCGCTGGTCAGGTATTCGGTGAAGTGGTTCAGAAAGTCGGGCTGCCACTTGAACCACGCATCGATGGCCCACACCAGCCCGAATGCAATGCGGAGCAGTCCGATCCCCGTGAGGCGCCACCGCGCGAGGGGAACCCGTGCCGGACCTGTCGCAATTTCCGACGCCATTCTGACGGCTCTTTTCCCTTCGCCCAGGTGTCAGGCTCGAAACGTCAGTCGAGCACGCGCTTGGCGTCTTCGAACTGTTCCCGTGTGATCTCCCCGCGGGCGAAGCGCTCGCGCAGCAAGTCCTCGGCGCTGGTGCGGGAGGTCGTCGATTGCCCTGGCCGATGCACGATGAGCCAGACCGAGAGAATGACGGTACCGGCGATGATCGCCATCGCCGCCAACATCAGCCAACCGTTCGTCCCCGCGACATCCCAGCCGAACATCATCGTGTTCACCCCCTGGGACCATTATTTCCGTTCCGCTGAGCGGTGACACGGGCCATCTCACCCCTATCGACGGGTGGTTCGGCCCCCGCGTTCCTGACAGATCGCGCCGCGCGCCGCATGCAGTGTCGCCGACCATTCCCGTATTGCGCTACGCGGCCTCCGCTACGAGTCGGGCCGGCGTGGCGACTTCGGGCCGCAGTCGGAGTCGACGCAGCAGTTGTGCATTCGCTGCAACGACGATCGTCGAGACGCTCATCGCGATCGCGCCCGCGGCCATCGGCAGGTCGAGGCCCCAGGGAACCAGGAGTCCCGCCGCGACCGGGATCGCGACCAGGTTGTAGCCGGTCGCCCACACAAGGTTCTGGATCATCTTTGAGTAAGTGGCCCGCGAGAGGGTGATCGCACCCACGACATCGCGAGGGTCGCTGCGGACGAGGACGATCCCCGCCGACTCAACCGCGACATCGGTGCCGGCGCCGATGGCGATCCCCACGTCGGCCGTTGCCAGCGCCGGAGCGTCGTTCACGCCGTCGCCGACCATGGCGACCTTGCGGCCGCCCTCCTGGAAACGCCGCACCGCGGCGGCCTTGTCGGCGGGCAGCACCTCCGCGGCAACCTCGTCGATCCCGAGTCGGCGAGCAACCGAGTCGGCGACCGCCTTGCTGTCGCCGGTGATCATCGCGACCTTGATGCCGAGGTCGTGGAGCGCCTCCACGGCTTCGGCGGATTCCGGGCGGATCTCGTCTTCGAGGGCGAGGGCGCCGAGGATGCGACCATCGGCTACGACGTGGAGGACAGTGCGGCCGTCAGCGGCCCAGACCTGCGTGGACTTCGCCAGATCGGGCGGCGGATCGAGGCCGAGGTCGGCGAGCAGACGCGGTCCGCCCACCTGGACGACGCGACCCGAGACCGTGGCTCGCGCGCCGCGTCCGGCCACGGCCTCAAAGTCAGCGGCCGCGGAAGGGGTCAGACCGCGCTCGTGCACCGCGCGCACGATGGCCCGCGCCAAGGGGTGCTCGGAATCGGCCTCGACCGCGCCGGCCAGCTCGAGAAGCTCAGACTCCTCTATGCCGTTGGCGGTGGCGACGGCGGCCAAGACCGGTGCGCCCTGCGTCAACGTGCCGGTCTTGTCGAAGATCACCATCTGCAACTCGCGTGCGCGCTCGAGGGCAATGCGGGACTTCACGAGGAGCCCGTTCTGGGCTCCGAGCGATGTTGATATGGCGATGACGAGAGGAATCGCCAGGCCCAGCGCATGGGGACAGGCGATGACCAGGACCGTTGCGGTCCGTACCAGTGCCCCCTCGCGGTCGCCCTGGAGCCACCAGAAGGCCAGTGTCACGATCCCCGAGCCGAGAGCCACGTAGAACAGCACCGCAGCGGCCCGATCGGCCAGAGCCTGGGCGCGCGAGGCGGACGCCTGGGCCTCGGCGACCATGCGCATGATGCCGGCCAGGGCGGTTGCCTCGCCTAATGCAGACACCTCGATGCGTAGCGAGCCTCCGGCCGCGACGGTCCCTGCCACGACCTTGTCTCCGACCTCTTTGGGAACTGTCTTCGACTCCCCCGTGATCATCGACTCGTCCACGTCCGCCCTGCCCTCGACGACGAGCCCATCCGCCGGAACCCGGGCGCCGGGCCGGAC
>JBBSGX010000074.1:0-10379 GCA_038253685.1 Candidatus Limnocylindrales bacterium
AGGTGTCGACCTGCGCTGGCTCATCGTCATCCGCCCCGCCGATGTCGCAGAAGGCTTCGGACTCGCCGGTGCGCTCCTGTCAGGGCGTGCCGTGGACCTGCTCCTTGTCGACCTGCCCGCCCGTCTCCCCGGCCGGCAGGAAGAGACGTTGCGCCGGCTCGCCGCCCATGCCCGGCGGGTCGGCGCGCGTCTCATCGTTCTCGAGTCATCCTCGACGGCCAACGGCCTGCACGGCGTGGTCGCGGAGGCGACCGGCCTGCGGCTCGAGCTCGACCGCAGCGGCTGGATCCGCCTGGGTCGTGACGTGGTCGGCCAGCAGACCCAGGTGACCGTGGCCAAGAACCGCTTCGGGGCGCCGGGTCGTCGGGTCGAGCTGGAGATTCACTACGCCGACCAGGGAGATCGAGCCCAGGCGACCCACCGTTTCGCCGACCGGGGAGATCGAGCCCAGGCGATCCACCGCTTCGCCGAAACCTGACGTCCTTCCACGGGCTGGAGCTCCTGCCCGCAGCCTGGCATCGGAGTGATCCATCGACCGATCGACCGACCCATTGACCGACCCCTCCTTCTGAGCGCCGACCATGCGATTGCTGTACCTGGATTGGCCCCACCTGCCGCTCCGCCTGGAGCTGGCACGTCATCCGATCGACTCGGAGCTGATCGTGCTGGGTGGACATCCATGGGAGCCCGGCGTGGTGCTCGACTGCAGCACGGCGGCGGCACGGCTCGGGGTCAGGCGGGGGCAACCGCTGGGGTCGGCGCACAACCTGGTCCCGGAGGCCGTCTTCCTGCCCGCCGATCCGGACGCATACCGGAGCGCGTTCGAGGCGGCGCTCGAAGCCCTCGGCGATTTCACGCCGGGGATCGAGGGGGAAGTGGAGCCGGCACATGCAGCGTTCGGGCAGGCCTTTCTCGGGATCGAGGGGCTCGCTCGCCTGTGGGGCGACGAGCCAGTGCTCGTGCGGCGGATCGTGGCGGCGATGGCGCCGCGGCTGCCGGGTGCGCCACGCGCCGGGATCGGCAACACCCGGTTCGGGGCACAGATTGCGGCGGTGACGGGAGGGGGAAGTGCCGGGTCTACGGGGAGTGCCGCGGCCCGGGGGAGTGCCGCGTTCCGGGGGAGTGCCACAGCCCTCGGTGGCGGCACTCCGCCCACGTTCGCGGCCATCCCCGTCGGCGGCATCGAGGCGGAGGCGGCATTTCTTGCGCCGCTCTCCATCGGGCTGCTGCCTGCCGATCCCGAGATACGCGACCGCCTGCGCCTCTTCGGGCTGACGCGAATCGGAGAGTTTGCCGCGCTCGACCGGTCCGCGGTGCTGGCGCGCTTCGGTACGCCCGGCGGAGAGCTGCACGATCTGGCACGCGGGCTTGACGGACGGCCGCTGCGGCCACGCCGTCCCGTGGAGCATCTCCGTGCAGATGCCGAGCTGGAGCCACCGGTCGAGGAGCTGGAGGCTCTGCGTTTCGTGCTGCACCACCTGTGCGGCGCGCTCTGCGAGCAGCTTTCGGCGCGCGGTGCGGGCGCAGCCCGCGCCTCCCTGGTGCTGACGCTCGAGGGGGCAGACCCCGTTCGCTACGACCACGCGCTCCCCGAGCCTGCCGCCGCCCCCGATCTGCTGGAGCGGCTGCTCATGGCCCGCCTCGAGTCGGCTCCGCCGCAGGCCCCCGTGGAGCGGCTTCTCCTCCAGCTGGACGGGACCGCGCCGGCGGCCGGCCAGCAGCTCGGCCTCTTCACCCCGCAGCTGGCACGTGCCGCGCGTCTCGACTGGCAGCTGGCCAGCCTCGCGATCCGCTTCGGTCCCGACCGGCTGCTGCAGGCGCGGTTGCGCGATCCGGAAGCGGCACTCCACGAGCAACGCTTCGAGTGGCACCCGGCCGGGTCCGTCGCCAAGGCAGTCTCATGACGCGCCTGCTGGGACAGCATCCCCGCATCGACGTGGACCTCGACGAGTTCGGTCGTCCGTCCGCCCTGCGCTGGCCCGGAGTCCATGAGTCGGTCGAGGTCTGCAATCACTGGCGCATCGAAGAGGCGTGGTGGCGCCGGCCGTTGCTGCGCGACTACTACAAGGTGGTGGGCGAGCGGCTGCTCGCGCTCGTCTACCGCGACGGGGTCGACGGCACCTGGCACCTCGAACGCCTCTATGACTGACTTCGGCGACTCGATTCCCGCGGACACGACTCGACCCCGGGGGAGACCGGGGTCGAGTTCGGAGGAGAGGTCAACCATACCCGGAGAGGAGTAGCCGGGCAGGCCGACGCCTTCGTACCTCTAGGTCCCGTCGCCCAAAGCGACGCGACATCCCCTAGACGCAGAAGTGCCCGCGCCTGTGACGCGGACAACCGGTGAATTTTGAGAAAAATCCGGAAATTCTCCGAAATGGGAGAACTCCCGAACGACCCTGCCTATCCGAGGGTGGGTCACTCGTCGCGTGGGGTCGTTGAAACCCCTCGCCGCCCGATCAGAACGCAGCCGTCTGGGCCGCGACCAGTGCCGGAAAGATGATCGTCACCACCACGATCGCGACGATGGCGAGTGCCACGATGCGGACCAGCGGCAGCGCCGCGTTGAGCAGACTGGACCGGCTCACAGGACGGCGGGTCACGGAACTGCGTGGGCGCTGGAGATTGTCGGTCAACATCGAAGGCTCCCACGAACTCCTGGTGATGCGCCCGGTACCCCGGAAGGTACCTGCCCGGGAGCCGTTGCTGCCATGGTGCACAGGCCCAAACGGCTTGCAGTCACGTGACGAGGCCTGTCGCTCCATTGCTACCGTGCCGTCGGGTGGTCGAGGCCGGGCGACACCTTGGGCGGGTTGATCCCCGGTATCAATCGCGGTGCCCATTTCATGTGCAGCGACAGGACGCGCAGCGGATCGATCCGTTGCCGAACCATCGATGGGTACTGCTCCTTCTTGACCAGGTTCGCCGCAACCGGCAGCCAGGCACCGTCCATGCGGACCAACCCGTAGTGAAGATGACAGCCGGTGGCGGCTCCGGTCGCGCCCTCGTAGCCGATCAACTGTCCCTGTTTGACATGGTCTCCCGGATGCACCCTCACCCCCTCGAGGTGCACGTAGAGGCTGCGGTAGCCGTTGCCGTCGTCGATCACGACCACGATCGGCAGCTGCCACAGCGAGTGGCGTCGGCCGAGACGAGCATAGAACGCGTCGAGGGATCCGTTGTAGCCGATTTGACGATCGAAGTGTCGGCCTGCCTCCAGCACGGTCCCCTCGTGAGCGGCCCCGACGTGGTCACCGCAATAGGTGGCGACGTCCAGGCCGTCATGGACGCGCTTGCCGTCGATCACCGCGAAGCCATCGGTCCGATCCTCGAAGAAGCTGCTGATGCGCCCTCCGTGGAGAGGCCATTGGTAGCCGCTCAGGGCTTCGGGCTCTGCGGTGCCGTGCCTGGTCGGCGGAGTCGGGTCGGGAGTCGGGCGGGGGTCGCTCGGCAGGAGATCGGGTGTCGCCGGCGCCGGAATCGTCGGGTCGACCGAAGCCAGGGCTGGTGGGTCGGTCGGCGGCGCGGTGGGGTCGGCCCGCGCGGCCCCGGTGCCGGGAACGGCGGCCACGGCTGCGGTCGCGGTGGGCCCCGGAGTGATCGCCCCGGCATGGACCGGCGTGTCCCGCAGGATGACCGTCGCAGCGAAGGCGTAGACGACCGTGGCGACGGCGGTTATGGCCAGGATGACACCGACAGCCTGACGATGGTGTCGCCGTCGCTGGATGGTGGCGAGTGGTACGGCCTGATAGATCGGCTTCCGGCGCGCCATCGGGGTCTATGGAACCACGAACGCGGCATGTGGGTGGCGTCCACCTGCACACTCCGCACAAACAGAACAGATGTTCTACCATCGAGAACATGGCGGGCCCCTTCGCCGAGCTCCACTGCCACTCCGATTTCTCGTTTCTGGACGGCGCTTCGACCGCTGACGACCTGGTCGAGCGGGCAATCGAGCTCGGCCTCTCGGCGCTGGCGGTGACCGATCACCAGGGCCTCTACGGTGCCGTCCGCTTCACGACGGCCGCACACGAGGCGGGCCTGCACGCCGTGGTCGGCATGGAGATCGAGCTGCTCGACTCCGGCGTGCCGGATCCCGAGGAGATCGTGGTGCCGCGGCGAAGACGCCCTCCCCGGAGGAGCGGCGCACCTGGCACGCCGGCCACGTTCCCCTCCCTGGCAGCGACTGCCCAGGGCGCGTCTGCCGCCGCCGTGCTCTCGTTCCCGGCCGCGTCTTCGCCGCTCTCCGCGTCGTCAGGTGCCCCCGCGGAAGGACGGCCGGTGGTTCCCCGTGCCGAGCGGAAGCGGATACCCGGGGGTCGAGAACCGGTGCGGGAGGATCTGCGGGGGATGGCGCCGCGGGAGCTCGGCCCGCACCTGGTGCTGCTCGCCCGCGACGCGAGCGGCTACCGGAGCCTGTGCCGGCTGGCCAGCGCCGCACACCTGGCAGGGACCAAGGGCGTGCCGCGCTTCACGCACGAGCTGCTGGCCCGGAATACGGAAGGGCTCATCGCGCTCACCGGTTGCCGCCACGGTGAGATCCCCCGCCGCCTGCTGGGGGGCGACCGGGACGGTGCGTTTGCTGCCGCGCGCCGCCTGTCCGGGCTCTTCGGGGAAGGGCTCTTCGTGGAGCTCCAGCATCACCTGCTGCCCGACGACGACTGGCTGGTGGCCGAGCTCGTGCGCCTGGCAGATGCGCTCGGGCTGCCGACGCTCGTCACCAATGACGTCCATTACGCCAGGGCCGAGGATCGAGAGCTCCAGGACGTGCTGGTGGGCATTCGCCACGGCCTGACGCTCGACGAATGCGCGCACCTGCGCCGCCCCAACGGGGAGTACCGCCTCAAGGGCGCGACGGAGTTGGCGACGCTTCCTCCCGCGGCACCGGACGCCGGTACCCTGGTGCAGCGTGCATGGGCGGAGGGGCTGGCCACGGCGGCAGAGGTGGCGGCCCGCTGCCAGGTCGAGCTGGAATTCGAGCGTTACCGCTTTCCGGGCTTCCCGGTACCCAGCGGTGAGACGGCATTCAGCGAGCTGGAGAAGCTCTGCCACGACGGAGCGCTGCGGCGCTACCACCCGCTGAGTTCGCGCGTGGTCAAGCAGCTGGCGCACGAACTGGAGGTGATCGAGCGGACCGGCCTGGCCGAGTTCTTCCTGATCTGCTGGGACCTGATGCGCTTCTGCCGCGAACGTGGCATCCCGGCCCAGGGTCGCGGCAGTGCCGGCGATTCGATCGTCGCCTACGTGCTGGGCATCACCCGCGTCGACCCGATCCGCCACAACCTGCTCTTCGAACGCTTCATCAACGAGGGCCGTACGTCCTATCCGGACGTTGACATCGATTTCGCGTCGTCGCGGCGCGAGGAGGTCATCCAGTACGTCTACGAGCGCTACGGCGCCGAGCACACGGGGATGGTCTGTAACGTCGTGACTTATCGGGCCCGTTCGGCCGTGCGGGAGGTCGGCTATGCGCTGGGGTTTCCGCGGCCGCTGGTCGATCGGGTGGCGAAGGCGCTCGAGACCTACGACTCGGTGATGGTTCGTCGCGACCTCGAGGCGGAGGGTGGCTTCGCGGAGTTCTTCCAGGCGCCGGAATCCGGGAGCGGCGACCTGGAGAGCGGCGGGTTCCCGGCAGAGTTGGGCGGACCGATGCCGGGGTCGTCGCCCGCGGCGGGAGGCAGCCTGTCCGGCTCGGTGGCGGCCGCGATATCGGGGGAGGGGCGGCTCCACGGAGCCGCTGGAGCCACGGGAGCCACGGGAGCCGCGGGAGAGTTTCGTGGGACCGCGGGAGCCGCGGGAGCCGCGGGGGAGTTTCGTGGGACCGCGAGCGCTGGACACCTACCCCAGGCGATCGCGGCGGCGTCCCTGACGGAGACTGCCCGGGTTGCCCAGGAACGGGCGCGGGCGCTCGGGTTCGTCGACTCGATGGGCGAGCTGGCCCACAGCCGTGGCGGGCGGCTGTCCGTCGGCGGGGTCGGTGGCGGGGGAGGCGACGACGGCTCGGGACGCATGGCTCGGCGGGAGGATCTGGGCCGGTCGGAGGCCGAGCTTGGCGGCCGTGGCGCGGGCTCCGGCCGTCCAGTCGGCTCGGGGCATGAAGGTCGGCAGCGCGGGCCGACTCCGGTCGCGGAACTCCTGCCTCACCTGTCGGACCGGCTGGCGCCGTGGACCGAGTTGCGGCCCGGTCCCTCCGACGACAAGGGCGGCCCCGGCGACAGCCCGGTCAGCGTCCGCTGGCTGCGGGCGGAAGCGGAACATCGAGCAACCATGGCATCGCTGGCCAGCCCGGTCGCGCGCGTCGAAGAAGGCCATGCACCCGGAGCCACGATCGTGCCTTTTCCGGGGACGCTGGGGACGCCGGGAATGGGTCGCAGTGTCCCCAGCGCCGGGCGCGCCGCGGCAGCCCACCTGGATGTCGCCGAACCTCGGCCCACCGGAACTTCAGTACAACTGTTATCGGGCGGCGAAACGAGCGTCCTGGACCGGGAATCGGCGCCTGGAGAGCTTGCCGGGAGGGGCGAAGGGCAGGAAATCGAGCGCCGGGACACTCCGGGAGGACGTCCGCAGCCCGTTTCGACCCGATTCGACGCCTCCGGCGTTCCCATTGGCAGCGATTCAGATCCAGACAACAGTAGTAGTGAAGTCCCGTCAGACCAGGGCGGGCTCGAGGCCCAACCGCGCGCGACGGCCGGGCCGGGCACCCAACCGCCTGTCGCGGGCGCACCCCGCACCCGACCGCGCGCCACGGCCGCACCCGGCACCGTCGAGTGGCCACTTCCGCCGCCGCCCACCGCGCCCGGCACCATCGGCGGCCGGGTCATTGACCCAGGCACGGGCGTCCTGCTCCCGGCGGAGCACCCGAAACGGCTCGGCCGGAGAGGGGATCGGGCTGCCACCCGTGACGGCGATTGGGACGCCGACCCCGGCACCCGACCCCACGCCGACCCCGGCACCAGACCCGAGGCCGGCTCGGACGCCGACGCCGACTCGGACGCCGACGCCGACTCGGACGCCGACACGCCCGAGCGCCGCGTCCTCGTCTCGAGCATGGGAGGGATCGAGCTCGACCCCATCCCGTCGCGACCGCGAGGCTCCACGATCGGGCTCACCCCATGGGACCGCTGGCTGGAGCTGTGCGCCAGGATCGACGGCCTGCCGCGGCACCTCTCGATCCATGTCGGCGGCATGCTCATCACGCAGGCACCGCTGGTCGACATCGCGCCGCTGGAGCGCGCCACCATGCCCGGCCGCGTGGTCGTCCAGTTCGACAAGCGCGACGTGGAGACGATCAAGCTCATCAAGCTTGATCTGCTCGGTCTGCGCATGCTCTCCTCGATCGACGATGCGCTCCGCGACATCGCAGTCGATTGCGCGGTCAGCGTCGACCTCGATCGCCTGCCCGAGGACATCCCCGAGGTCTTTCGCATGATCTGCGCGGCCGACACGGTGGGTGTCTTCCAGATCGAGTCACGCGCCCAGATGCAGACCCTGCCGCGCAGCCGCCCCCAGACGCTCGACGACCTGGTGGTCGAGGTGGCGATCATCCGCCCCGGCCCCATCCAGGGCAACGCGGTCCACCCCTATCTGCGCCGGCGCCAGGGTCTCGAGCCCGTCACCTACCTCCATCCCAGCCTCGAGCCGGCGCTCAGGGAAACCCTCGGCGTGATCCTCTACCAAGAGCAGGTCATGAAGGTGGCCATCGACGTGGCCGGCTTCAGTGCCGCTGAATCGGATGGCTTCCGTCGCGCCATGGGCACCTGGCGTTCACGAAAGGAGATGGAGAAGCTCCACGCCCGTTTCCTTGAAGGTTGTATCCGGGTGAGCGGCCTGACCATTGACCAGGCGGAGGAGCTGTTCGAGAAGGTCGCCGGGTTCGCCAGCTTCGGCTTCAACAAAAGCCATGCCGCAGCGTTCGCACGGACCGCCTACGAGTCGTCATTCCTGAAGCTGTTCTACCCCGCCCAGTTCGTGACGGGGCTCATCAACGCGCAGCCGATGGGCTTCTACCCGGTCGAGGTGCTCATCAACGACGCGAAGCACCACGGCGTCGCAGTGCTCCCCGTGGACGTCAACCGCAGCCGCTATCGCAGCACGACCGAGTGGGCGGGCATGCCCGGGACACCACTCCCCGAGGGGGCGGGCATCGACCGGCGGCCGGCCGTGGTGCGCTCGACGAGCGTGGTGGTCCCCGACCGCGCGGCTCGTGACCGGTACGCGGCCTCCACCGCACGCGGTTACGGGATCCGCCTCGGCCTGCACCTCGTCAAGGGAATCGGCGAGGCGGAGGGCGAGGCACTCGACGTGGAGCTGGCGCGTGGCGGCCCTTATCGCTCCCTGGCGGACCTCGTGGCCCGCACCGAGCTGCCCGAGAAGGTCATCGAGCGCCTCATCCGGGCTGGTGCGCTCGACTCACTGGGTCGTCCGCGTCGGGAGCTGCTCTGGCAACTGAGGGAGGTGGCCTCCGCCGCCCGGGGTCGGACGGATGGCCGTTCCGTCGGTTCGAAGAAGACGCAGGGTCGACCCCTCCATCTGCGCCTGCCGCCGACCTCGGCCCCCGACCTCTCGCCGCCATCGGAGCTCGAGCGACTTGGCGACAGCTACGCGATCCTCTCGCTCGACGCCAGGCGCCAGGTGGTCGAGCTCTTCCGCCCCGCCCTCGACCGGCTGGGCGCTCTGCCGCTGGCTCGCCTGGACGATCGACCGCCGGGCAAGGTCTCGATCGGTGGGCTGGTCGTGACCCGGCAGCACCCGATGACCGCCAAGGGCACCGTCTTCCTGGCGCTCGAGGACGAGACCGGGATGGTCAACGTTACCCTCTGGCCGGATGCCTGGGCGCAGATGCGCGGCGTCGTACGGCGACATGCGCTGCTCTACGTGGAGGGCATGCTCCAGAGCGAGTCAAAGGTCATCAACCTGGTTGCGCACCGGATCCTTCCGCTGGCCGAGGTCTGCCGACCGGTCGGCGGCCCGTCCGGACCGCAGGGCGTCCGCCACATGGGTCACGCAGGGATGCGCCGCCAGGGCTGACTGAGGGTGAGGGATTTCCCTTGGGTCAGGGCGCTGCCTTCCGCGGAGCGCCCTTGCGTGCGTCGCGTTCGGCGATGCGCTGCTCGCGCTCCCGTTCCTTCGCCTTCTCCCTGGCCTGCTTCTCGCGGACGATCCGATTCGCCTGCGCCCGCTGCTGCGAGTTGCGCAGGAAGTTGCGATACCAGGAGGCGAACGCCGCCGCGACCGTACCGAACAACAGACAGACCACGAACACGCTCACGATCGAGCTGAGCAGGTCGCCGGTCGTCAGGTCCGCGGGCGCGGCCACGCCGGTCCATGTCGTCGGCAGGCTCTCGTGCTTGGACTCCCGGACGGTGCGCAATACCAGGAGCAGCGAGACGAACACGGCCTGTACGAACCCGATCAGGAACCCGACCAGGTACGAGCCCCTGGGCGCCAGGAAACCCCCGATGAAGGGCACGAAGAGCGCGCTGGGTTGGAGCACCAGCGCATAGGCGATCCCCAGCACGCTTCCGATGCCGAGCGGCACGATGCCCGCCTGCAGCCCGCCGACGATCAGGAAAGCGCCAAGCAGGATGGCGAATGGCACCCACAACAGCTTCTTTGTGCGGAACATGCCGGGCAAGGACCGGATGTCCCCGCGGACGTTGGGACGCGAGAACATCGAGGCGATGCCGCGTGATGTCGGGGGCGCCGATTCCGGTTCGGTCGAGTCTGGCCCGTCGTCGAGCAGGTTCGAGTCCACGCCGTCCGAGAGCTCATTGACGCGAACCTGCTCGCGGTGGCGGCGCCGTGCGTTTGCACGTTGTGTGTTCTTGGCGCGGGCCAAGGCAACCTCCTGCTCGAGCTTTGAATCCGTTCCGGTCCGGGCGAAGGTCGATGGTACCGCAGGGCCGCAGCCGTGCTGCGCAGATTGGGTGATCGCCGGTGGATCGGCGGTCGATCGCCGCATAAGCGTCCTGGTGCACGATGCCGACGCCGGCCCTGAAGTCGCGGTGGCTCGCCGTTCGTCAACGCCGGCATGCTCGCCGGACGATCCCGCCATGGACCCTCCGCCTCGGAGACGACCATGTCGCAAGCTCGTTCGCGCAGCTGGGGCTTCCCGCTGCTTTCCGCCGTCCTTCTACTGGTGGCAGCCAGTGGTGCGATCGCCGTGGAACGGCCCCCTGCGGCGCAGCCCTTGACCAATGGCGTGGCGGTTGCTTGGCCACCGTCGCCGGATCTCGTCATCGGCGAGGTCGTGACGGGCGGTGCAGATGCCTCCGACGAATACGTGGAGATCTACAACCGCGGCAGCCTGAGCGTCGATCTGGGCGGTTTGGAGCTCGTGTACGTCACTGCAACCGGCTCGACGGTGACCCGCAAGGCGA
>JBBSGX010000075.1:0-10230 GCA_038253685.1 Candidatus Limnocylindrales bacterium
CGTTCGAGCTTCTGCGCGGCGAGCTCCGTGCCATCCGCTACCACGACCATGCCGGCATGCTGGCTGTACCCGATCCCCGTCCCGCCCCCGTGGTGGATGCTCACCCAGGTGGCGCCGGCGGCCGTGTTGACCATCGCGTTGAGGAGGGGCCAATCCGCGATCGCGTCGGAGCCGTCGCGCATCGCCTCGGTCTCGCGGTTCGGCGACGCGACCGAGCCCGCGTCCAGGTGATCGCGACCGATCACGATCGGCGCCGCGACGGCACCCGTCCGCACGAGCTCGTTGAAGGCCAGACCGGCCTTTGCGCGCTCGCCGTAGCCCAGCCAACAGATGCGCGCCGGGAGACCCTGGAACGGCACCTTGGCCTGCGCCATGCGGATCCAGCGAGCCAGTGGTGCGTTCTCCGAGAAGAGCTCGAGGATGGTCTCGTCGGTGCGGCCGATGTCCTCCGGATCGCCTGACAGCGCAGCCCAGCGGAAGGGGCCTTTGCCCTCGCAGAAGAGCGGCCGGATGAACGCGGGCACGAACCCGGGAAAGTCGAAGGCATTCGGCACGCCGGCATCCCTTGCCTGCGCCCGGATGTTGTTCCCATAGTCGAAGGCGACTGCGCCGGCGGACTGGAGGTCAAGCATCGCGCGTACCTGGTCGGCCATGGAAGCCATCGCGCGCCGCACGTACCCGCTCGGATCGCCGGTTCGAAGGTCGCCGGCCTGCGCGAGGGTCATTCCTGCCGGCACGTACCCGTTGAGCGCGTCGTGTGCGCTCGTCTGGTCGGTCACCACGTCGAAGTGCTCGCCGCGACGCATGAGCTCGGGCTCGACCTCCGCGGCGTTGGCCACGAGCGCGATCGAGAGCGGTTCCCCGGCCGACGCCGATGCCCGAGCCCAGGCCAGCGCCTCGTCGATCGATTCGGTCAGGCGGTCCACATAGCCGATGTCCAGGCGGCGGCGCGCCCGCTCCGGATCAACCTCGACGCAGAGCGCCACGCCTTCGTTCATGGTCACAGCCAGTGGCTGAGCCCCACCCATCCCGCCGAGCCCGGCGGTCAGCACCACGCGTCCCTTGAGCGTTCCACCGTAGTGCTGGCGGGCGAGCTCCGCGAAGGTCTCGTACGTGCCCTGGAGGATGCCCTGCGAGCCGATGTAGATCCATGAGCCCGCCGTCATCTGGCCGTACATCGTCAGGCCTGCGCGCTCAAGCTCGCGAAAGACGTCCCAGTTGGCCCACTTCCCGACGAGATTGCTGTTGGCGATCAGCACGCGGGGGGACCACTCGTGGGTGCGGAAGACCGCCACCGGCTTGCCCGACTGGACGAGCAGTGTCTCGTCGTTGCCGAGGCGGCGCAGCTCGCGCACGATCGCGTCGAACGCTTCCCAGCTGCGCGCCGCGCGACCGGTTCCGCCATACACGACCAGGTCCTCAGGCCGTTCCGCGACCTCCGGGTCCAGGTTGTTCATGAGCATTCGCAGCGCGGCTTCCTGCTGCCAGCCCCGGCAGGACAGTTCGGTTCCCCGGGGAGCGCGCACGACTCGGGACGTGGCAACGGCCATCCTTCGATCCTCCTTCGACGAGTCTACGCGGCCACGGCATCTGCCTCGGGTACCTGCCACTCCGTGTCAGGCTTCGCGCCGTACCGTGTCACTGAACAATCGAATCGAGGAGAAGGCATGGCCACCGGCATTCAACTGGTCTTTGACACGACGGATCCCGAGGCGCAGGCCGAGTTCTGGGCGGAGGCACTGCACTACAAGCTCCAGGACCCGCCGGCGGGGTTCGATACCTGGGAGGCGTTTCTGACCGCCCAGGGGGTGCCGGAGGCGGAGTGGAACACCGCGAGCGCGATCACCGATCCTGACGGCAACGGCCCGCGGATCTACTTCCAGAAGGTGCCGGAGGGCAAGACCGCCAAGAACCGGATGCACATGGACCTCAACGTCGGTGGCGGCCGGAGCGTGCCGATCGAGGAACGCAAGTCGCGCGTCAACGCCGAAGCCGCACGGCTCAAGGCTCTGGGAGCCACCGACGAGCGCGGCTCGATCGACAAGTACGGCGAGTACTGGGTCCGCATGAACGACCCCGAGGGCAACGAGTTCTGCCTGCAGTAGCCGCCGGGAACGAGGCCTAGTCCAGCTCGCGGCGCATGACGGGAAAACGCTCGTCGTCAACGGCGGTCACGAAGCCGCAGGCGTGCCAGAAGACGGCACGTCCCGCGCTCGTCTCGTCCTCGGGAAGCGTCAGGTCCGGGTAGGCCTCGACCGCCGCAAAGCCGCGCTCGGCAAGGTCGCGGCACACCTCGGTGACGAGGCGCTTCGCGTGGCCGCGGCGCCGCGCATCGGCCGTGCTGGACACGCAGCTGATGACCGCGGGAAGCGGCGAGTCCGGAAGCTGCGGGTATAGCTCCCGCAGGCGGATCGCCCGCGGATACGCGGACAGGGGCCCGAACTGCGCGTACGCGACCGACTCATCGCCGAGCAACGCGACCTTCGCGTAGCTCCCGAAGACGCCGCGGCCGCGGTCGAGCAGCGCCAGCTTGCGCGGTACGCCTTCGCGCAGCGGCCGTTCCCGCTTCTGTGTCGGAACGAACGGGTTCCACTCCGGTGGCGCAAAGAGGTCCTCCCCGGCGAGGGGATCGAGGCTCGGGGTCAGCTCGGTCCTGGTGAAGGGGTTCTCGACCTCCCGCCGCGAGGGTGGCGAGAACGGGTTGTCCTCGAGCCCCGACCGGCGCGGCGCGGGCTCGTGGGACCCACCGGCGAGCCACGAAGCACGCGCCGACTTCGAGCCGCGGTCGGCATCCTCCCAGTAATCGCACGTGCGGTGGTCGAAGCGCGGATCCGCGCACGGCGGGATGCGCTCGAAGGTCGGCAGGTCCGTGACGTCGAGTATCCGCAGCTCGGCCATGCCGGCCGAGTGTACGGCGGCTCAGACTCCGAAGCGCAGGCTGTTGACCATCTCGTCGAACGTCGGCTGCTGGACCGGGAAGAGATCGGCCCCGGCAGTGAACGTGACGAGGAACGTCTGATCCCCCTTCACGATCACGAACGTCCGCAGGCTGATGAGTCCCCCGCCGCTCGCCGGCTGCACCTGGTAGTCCATCCGGATGGCGTCTCCTGACGGGAGGTTCACCTTCGCCCTCGTCGCGCTCGCGGTTACCCCGGGAATCCGGTTCACGAGCTGTTCCACCACCGTCCCGACGAGGTCCAGCGGGAGCCCGGCGCTCGGCTGGATGAGGACCGTGACGTTCGGCGGCACGTGGGCGGACGAGTCGCGCAGGTCACCGCCGACCATGCTTGCCCGCGCGTGCGTCAGGTCCAGGATGTTGCGCACGAGAGTTGCCAGGTCGGGGTTCGACGCTCCCAGGAGACCCAGAAGCAGCCCGATGTCGTCCGGCCCGACCGCGCTTGCCGTCCAGCCGGCAGGCATCCTCATCGAGTAGCCATCGTTGCTCGTGAAGACGAAGGAGGTCGGGGCCACGGTCGGGCTCGGCGACGGGGCCGGCGACGGAGTTGGACTCGGGCTGGGGGTGGGCGACGGGGACGGGCTCGGCGATGGGCTCGGGCTCGGGTTCGGACTCGGCACCGTCGGAAGGGGCGTCGACGTCGGGATCGGCGTTGGGCCGGGCGCCGGGCCGAGCAATCCGGATCCCAACACCAATGCTCCCGCGACAACGAGGGCAAGGACGACGACGAAGACGGCGCGGCGCATAGGCGCGCAAGTCTGCCCGACAACGGGCGCGGCCGCCCGCCGGACCTAGGCTCGTCCCCGGACGAGGTCGATCAGCCGGCCGAGCACCCGCTCCCCATCGGCGCGCAGACCGTTGTGCTCGAACTCATCCGTTTCCCAGGTCCGCAGGCCTCGAACGGCCGCGGCCGTCTCCTCGGCGAAATCGCGCTCCACGTACAGGTCATTGACGTAGATCGTGGCAGCGACTGGGACCTCGTTGCGCCGCAGCTGATCGGCGTCGTAGAGTGCCGGCCAGGGGTGCTCGGCCAGCTGCTCGGCGGCCGCTCGCTGAGGCCGAAGGGCGGCGTAGTCCTCCCACATCCAGGGGTAGACGTGCTCGGCGGTGAAGTACCCCTCCTCGCCCACCTCGTCCGGCAACAGCCGATGCGCCGACCAGCGCGTGGCCACCCCGTCCGCGTACGACGATTCGTGGAGCGTCGCGTAGATCGGGTTCCGGCTGAACCGCACGCCCGCTTCGGCGTCGTGCAGGAACGCGGATGACCCGAACGGCAGCTCGATGACGTGGTGAAGATGCTCGAACCCGGCGCTGTCGCCGAGCCACAGCCCGAGTTGGCGGAACCGTCGCCCGGTCAGCCGGTCGCCGGACGGCAACCGCACGTCCTCGGCGTCGAGCCTGCGCCGGATCTCGCGGACCTGCGCCCGATCGTCCGGGTAGCGCTCGAAGTAGCGCCGGTTCCTGTCGCTCAGCCGCCGGTAGGTCGCGCCGTAGATGTCGTCCACCGGTCGGCCGATCGGCGCCAGCCCGCCGGTGATGAACGCTTCGCGGAGCCCATGGGGCGCGATCGACAGGTAGGTCATCGAGGTGAAGCCGCCGAAGCTCTGGCCGAGGACGCTCCAGCACTCGGCGCCAAGCTCCTCCCGGATGCGTTCGGCGTCGCGGACGATCGAATCGGCGCGGAACAACGCCAGGTACGAGGCCTGCGCCTCCGGCGAGTCGCCCGGGATCTCGGAGCCGAGGGGCGTGGACCGGCCGGTTCCACGCTGGTCGAGCAACAGAACCCGGTAGTCCTGGAGGGCGCGCTTCATCCAGCCGGTCGGCGGACTCGTGGGCCGGGTCGCCTCGAAGCCCGGGCCACCCTGGAGGAACAGGAGGTACGGGCGGTGGGCTCCATCCGGGTCTGCCACCTCGCGGGTGAAGACGGTGATCTGCGGCCCATCGGCGTGGGCGTAATCCAGCGGGACCGAGTGCTCGCGCTCGGTGAGCGTGGCACCAGGTACGCGGTACGTGCGCGCAGCGGGGGTGGTCATCGCGGTTGCCTCCATCAGGCGGGCAGGAGGTCCAGAAGTGCACCCCCGCGGACCAGCTCGAGCGCCGCGGCGATGTCGGGGCCGGGGTCGCGATCGCTCCCGAGGTGCTGGACCACCCCGCGCAGCCTCCGATGGGCCTCGGCCACTCCCGCGCCGGGGGCCCCGATGCGCTCGATACGGAAGTCCAGGCCCTGGCCCGCGCAGAGCAGCTCGAGGGCGAGCACGTGCTCGACATTGCGAAGGATGTCGCGTGCCTGGCGGGCAGCGATCGAGCCCATGGAGACGTGGTCCTCCTGGTTGGCGCTGGTCGGGATCGAGTCGACCGAGGCGGGATGCGCCAGCACCTTGTTCTCGGACACGAGGGCGGCGGCGGCGTACTGCAGCAGCATCAGACCACTGTTCAGGCCCGCGTCCTCGACCAGGAAGGGCGGCAGGCCGGAAAGGCGCCCGTCGATCAGGAGCGCCGTGCGGCGCTCGGAGATCGAGCCGAGCTCAGCGATCGCGATCGCGGCGAAGTCCATGGCGATTGCCACCGGCTGGCCGTGGAAGTTGCCGCCGGAGATGACCATGCCACCGCCCGTGGCGAGCGCACCCGGATCCGCATCCGAGCCGGTCGGAAAGACCAGCGGGTTGTCGGTAGCGCTGTTGATCTCGACCTCGACGACGCGACGCGCGTACTCGAAGGCATCGCGGCTGGCACCGTGGACCTGCGGCACGCACCGCAGCGAGTACGGGTCCTGGACCTTGTGCGCTTCTCCGTGGTGAGCGTGCTGGAGCGCGGACTCACGGAGCAGGTGTCGCAGCTCGGCGGCGACACGCGTCTGGCCGGGGTGCGGCCGCGCGGCGTGATAAGCAGCTGCGAACGCAACGTCCGTTCCAAGCAGGGCCTCCACGGACATCGCCGCAATCACGCTGGCGGTCGCCGCCAGGCGCTGCGCATCGAGAACCAGCAGGGCCGCGACGGCACTCATCTGCTGCGTGCCGTTGAGGAGCGCCAGACCTTCCTTGGCCTCGAGGTGGAGCGGCTCGAGCCCGGCACGCGCGAGTGCCGCCGCGCCGGTCAACCGTTCGCCGCCGATCTCCGCCTCGCCCCGACCGATCAGCGGAGCGGCAAGGTGCGCCAGTGGCGCGAGATCGCCGGACGCGCCAACCGATCCCTTCTCTGGCACGACCGGATGCAACCCGAGGCGAAGGAAGTCGATGAGCCGCTCCACGAGGTCAGGACGACAGCCGCTCTGGCCACGCGCGAGCGTGTTGGCACGCAGCAGCAGCATGGCCCGCACGGTTTCGCGATCGTGAGGGGGCCCAACGCCGACCGCATGGCTGATCAGCAGGTTCTCCTGCAGCCGGCGCGCATCGTTCGGGTCGATCCGGACGGTCGCCAGGTCCCCGAAGCCGGTGGTCACGCCGTAGACGGCCTCACCGCCCTTGACCAAACGCTCGATCACGGCCCGGCTGGCGGCCATCTCCGCGCGTGCATCGGCGGCCAGGGTGACTCCCGCGCCGTACCTGGCGACGGCTTCGACCGCCTCGAGCGTCAGGTCGTGGCCGTTCATGGCGACAGCGTCGGGCATGGGCGGAGGATACGTCCCGCGAGCCGGCGAACGACGCGGGACGTGCAACGGTGCCGCCTGCGCGTCACCCGGTTGCGTCTGACTCGCGAGGCCTCAGTCCCAGGTGATTCCCTTGTGACCCCGGATGTGCCCGAGATCGTTGGCAAGCAGCAGCAGCGCGCCGCTGCCGTACTCGTTTCCGAAGCGCAGCACGGTCAGATTCGCCCAGTCCTGGCGAAACCGCCGGCGGTAGTCACGCAGCGGGACACCCAGGCACACGGCCAGCAGCACGCGGTTCAATGTGCTGTGCGCCACGACGAGCACGCGGTGATCCGTCTCGGCGTTCTCCAGCTCCTTCTCCCACTCGACCAGGGTCTCGACAAACGACCTTGCCCGCCGGGCCACATCGCTGCCGCTTTCGCCACCGGGGATGGCGAAGCCCGCCGGGTCTGCCTCCCACATGTGCCGGGCCGGGCCCCAGCGGGCCTCGAGCTCCTCGTGTGTGTGCCCCTCCCACTCGCCGTAGTCGGCCTCCTTGAGCCTGTCGTCGGACTCGATCCTGTCGTACGGGCGTGCCAGCGTGGCAGTTTCAACGGCACGTTTGAGCGGGCTGGAAATCACCCGTTCCAAGGTGATCCCGTCAAGGCGGCCGCGCAGCGCAAGGGCTGCCGCGCGGCCTTTCTCGGAGAGCGGCACATCGATCCGCTGTCCCAGGTATTGCTCGGGTTCCGACCGTTCCGTGTGACCGTGCCGCGTCAGCAATACGGTGAGCATCGCGCCGAGTGTACGTGCCCAACCTCCGCTGGGAGGCCCTCAGTTCAGTAGCACCGTGAACCAGCGCGCCGCCCATCCGTCGGGGCTGCCGTCCCTCGCGATGTGGATCCAGGTTCGTCCATCGCCATCCTTGGCGCGGTCCAGCACGGTCACGACATCGCCGTAGCCCAGGAAGCCGAGCGGGGCCTGGTCGATGCCGGCATGGGCCCGCACGTAGAGAGCGGACACGATCACGCGACGGTGGGTCGCCCTGTGCGGGGAGCCGCCCTTGCCGCCGTGGCCCGTCCCTCCTACCGGGCCTGCGTCGGGTGGACTCGAGAAGCAACGCTTCGGGATGCTCCGGCGGCCTGCGGCGGTAGCCGCCCGGTCCGCCATCGAGAGGATTCCCTCCACGTAGCGAGTGGCCGTGTCAGACCATCCGGTCCGGTCGCGACCATTCGCGCCAGTCAACCACCAGTAGAGGACCCGGTCCCAGCGCTTGAGCCAGGCAGCCAGGGCCTGGAGCTTGGCCGACGCCACCCGTTCCTGGTTGGCCGCGTTCGGCTTCGCGCGTCCGCGACCCAGATACCTCTTCGCCCAGCTGGTCCAGTTCGCGGGCATGATCTGGTACTTGCCGTAGGCACCGGAGACCGGGTTCCGGAGGTCGTAGCGGCCGCCGGATTCCCAGCATCCGAGGCCCAGCTTGAGCCGATCGAGGGTCGCGTTGCCGGTGCGCGGCCCGCTTCCAGCGGCAGGTCGCTCCCAACCGGTCGCGACAAGCGCCGTCACGGCAAACAGGATCATCAGGGCCGTGAAGGCGCGGTAGGGACGGCGGCCACGCGATTTCGTCATGTTCTCTCCCTGCGGCGCGCTCAGAGAATGCGAGAGCGTCGCCTTCGGCAGGGAGGGCACAACCCTAGGCCGCGGCTTGAATGGAAGCGATTCCGTACCGGGCACGGCACGCGCAGCCCAGAGCATACGCTCCTGCGTCCAGCCCTCGGCGGCTCGCGGTATGCTTCCGCCACATCACGCATACGCCTCGCCTTCGGGGTTGGGTGAAATTCCCGACCGGTGGTCGGTGGCTCGGACGCCAGTTCGCAGTCGCCAGCCCACGACCCGGCGCCGTTCTCAACGGCTCCGGTGGATCCCCTGGCAGGGAGCCGACGGTCAGAGTCCGGATGGGAGAAGGCAGGCGCGCACGTTCGCCGTCGCGGCCTCTGGCATCTGCCCGCATCCGCGTCCCTGGCGTCGTTCCCGCCCAATGTCGATCCCGTCCGAGCTCGATGGCACGTCCCCGGCGCGGCCCATGAATGGGGCAGGAACAGCTGGACGCCATCGAAGTGCGGGGGGTCACCCGCCGCTTCACCATCGCGAAGAAGCCGCTCGTTGCGCTCGAGCGGGTGTCCTTCCGCGTGCCCGAAGGCCAGGTGGTGGCAGTCGTCGGCCCGAACGGGTCGGGCAAGAGCACGCTCCTGCGCCTGATCTCTGGGCTGCTCCCACCCGACGAGGGCAGCGTGATGGTCCAGGGCACGCCGGTCCATGGACCGGACCTGCGGGTAGGCCTCGCGTTCCAGGAGCCGAGGCTGCTGCCGTGGCGCACGGTGCTCGACAACGTCGCATTTCCGCTGGAGCTGGCGGGCTGGGAGCGCGGCCGTCGCGAGGCGCGCGCGAGGGAGCTGCTCGAGCGCGTGGGCGTGGCTGGCTTCGAGCGAGCCCACCCGGCACAGCTATCCGGCGGATTGAGCCAGCGCGTGGGGATCGCACGGGCGCTCGCGCTCGATCCACCGGTCCTGCTGCTCGACGAGCCCTTCAGCGCGCTCGACTCGCTGACACGCGACCGTCTCAACCTCGAGCTGCTGCGTCTGTGGGAGACGACCGGCTCGACGGTCGTGCTGGTGACGCACAGCATTCCCGAGGCGGTCTTCCTGGCCGACCGCGTCCTGGTGCTCTCCCCGCGTCCAGGCCGCCTGCTCGCGGGTGTCGACGTGGACCTGGCGCGCCCGCGGGATCCGGCAGCCATCGACACCGCGGCCTTCTCCGACGCCGCGGTCCGGATCCGCGAAGCGTTGGCCGCCGTTCCCGACGCCGAGCCCCTCACCGAGCCGCCGCGAAACGAGGAGGCGGCATGAGCCCCAGGCGTCTCGCGAACCAGGCGGCGCCCGTGCTCGCAGCCCTCGCCGTGTTTCTTGTTGGCTGGCAGCTGATCGTTAGTTTAGGCAACTATCCAGCGTTCATCCTGCCTGACCCCGGCCGCGTCTTCGAGCGCTTCATGCGCGCATGGGCCCAGGGAACGCTCGAGCCGCACGCCCTGACGACGCTGACCGAGATCGCGCTGGGGCTCCTGGCCGGAGGTCTCACAGGTCTGGCGCTCGGGATCCTGCTGGCACGTTCGCGACTGGCGGAGCGGTTGCTCTCGCCGTACATCGTGGCGGCGCAGGCGACGCCGATCCTGGCCCTGGCGCCGCTTATCGCCCTCTGGTTCGGAAGCGGTCTCGGGAGCAAGGTGCTGATCTGCGCCCTGATCGTCTTCTTCCCGATCGCCGTTGCCACGATGGTCGGGATCCGGTCGGTCGACGCCAAGCTCCTGGAGCTCGCCCGCAGCCTTCGGGCCACGCGTTGGCAGATGCTGACGAAGCTGGAGATCCCCGGCGCCCTGCCTCAGATCCTGGGAGGGCTGCGGATCGGGGTGACGCTCGCGGTCGTGGGTGCCATCGTCGGCGAATGGGTCGGCGGCGACAAGGGTCTCGGCGTGCTCATCAACCTGGCACGCGGCAGCCTCTTCGACATTCCCCTAATGTTCGCAGCGCTGCTCACGATCGCCCTGATCGGGGTGTGCCTGTACCTCGCCGTCGTGCTCGTCGAGCGCCGTCTCGTCGGGCCGTGGGCGTCAAGTCGCTAGATGGAGGGTTCCGTGTCGTTCGTTCGCCGCGTCATC
>JBBSGX010000076.1:0-10203 GCA_038253685.1 Candidatus Limnocylindrales bacterium
CCCGCCCAGAGCCTCGCTAACATCGCACTCCAGGCGGAGATCGTGGAGCGGCTCGTGGGTCGCGGTGATGCGCGTGCAACGACCGAGCTCGAGGCACTCCGCAAGATGGTGCAGAGCACCCTCACCGCCACCAAGGAGTTCATCTTCGACGTCCGACCGATGGTCCTCGACGATCTGGGCCTGGTGCCCACGGTGCGCCGGACGGCAGCCGATCGCGGCCGCCGGGGTGGCGTGGAAGTCGACTTCGACTCGTCGGGCACG
This sequence comes from Candidatus Limnocylindrales bacterium, assembly GCA_038253685.1. GTDB lineage: Bacteria > Chloroflexota > Limnocylindria > Limnocylindrales > CSP1-4 > JAFMJV01. Next base: position 262 of record JBBSGX010000076.1, read on the forward strand.
GACCGGCGGCTGCCCGCGGACCTCGAGAGCGGCCTGTTCCGCATCCTCGACGATGCGATCGGCGGCTACGTGCTGCTGCACCCGACCCTGGTCACGGTACGGCTCGATTGGGCCGAGCAGGAGGTCTTCGCCACCATCCGTGCCCACTGGCCGTCGCCCCTGGATGCGGTGGGAACGAGCGCGCGGCGCGAGCCCGAGCCGAGCGCCGACATGCCCCCGGCCCTCGCGGCCATGATCGAGCAGAACGCCAGCGACGATCGTCGGGCGCGCGTGCTGGCACGCTCGCTGCCGGACGCCGTGGTTGAAGACCTCAAGGAGCGCGCAGCGACGCTGGGTGTTGCCATTGCATTCCGGGACAACGGTCAATCCATCGAGTTGACGGCGCGCGCGAGCTGACCGAACCGGGACCATGGCGGGGGGACTGGGAGGACCACCGGCTCATTCCGGGGCACGATTGGGAGGCCTAGCGTTGCCGTGTCCATCTTGCTCGTACTCATCCATCCTGGAGGCTTTCATGTTCCAGGTCCTTCGTCGATTGGACCGCAACCAGTGGGGCCAGGGCCTCGCGGAATACGCGTTGATCCTGGGACTTATCGCCGTGGTCTCGATCGTCGCGCTGATTTTCATGGGGACGACCATCAGCGCGATGCTGTCGAAGATCAGCGGGACGCTCTAGAACACAGGCCCGGATGAACATCCGGGCCACCAGCCAGGAGGCGCTGACCAGGCGGTCGGCGCCTGTTGACTTTCGGCATTGCCGTCAGGACTGGCCGAGTGATGCTCGCGGGGCAGCGGGGATGACAACTGGGCACTGAGGGGCGGTCGAACCCCCTGCCATCTGTCGCGCTGGACCAGTACCCCACTCCTATATGAGACATATGTCGGCTCCGGCATTGTGCGAGGCACCGTCCTCACCGACGCGAATCTTCTGAGGAAAGGAGGTAACAACACTGTGGCTTACTTCACCACCTGGCTGTCCGCCGTTCTCCGCAAGGAGGAGGGTCAGGGCCTCGCCGAGTACGCGCTTATCCTTGCTCTCATCGCAGTCGTCGCCATTCTCGCCCTTGTCTTCCTGGGCGGCAAGATCAGCGGCATCCTGTCGAACATCGGCGTGAACATCTAGTTCAAGCTGAGTTCTTTCGCACCGACAAGAGCGGTGCCGCCCGAAGTGGCAGGCACCGCTCTTTGCATTTCCGGCAGGTCCGCGGAGCCGATGCGAGACCCCACCCGGCACCCCACCGGAAGACCACCTGCCACACCGTCCTACCACCAATAGCCGATTCGTCATGTCGCGCCACCGCGGCCACGACCCATACAGTCGAGGCTGCCTGTCAAAGCACCGGGAGACCCCACGTTGAAGCGTTCTAATCGACTCATGCTCGTCTTCGGCGTCCTGTTGGCCGTCGTGGCCTTCGGTGGCGTCCTCATATTCGGCGCCGGCTCGGGAAGTGCCCAGCCTGCTCCGGTCACGACTGTCAAGGTGGTAACCGCCGCCGCCGACGTCACCCTGGGAACCGCCCTCGATCTGCCTCAACTCGGCACGGTCGACATGGACGTCGCTCTCGCGGTCGACACCTATCACGATCCCAACCAGCTGGTTGGCATGGTCGTTCGCCGCACCGTCCACCAGGGCGACGCCTTCAAGTCGAGCGACTTCCAGTCGTCCGCAGGCGTTGACGCAGCCCAGGTAGCCGCCAACCTCAAGGCGGGCCAGGTCGCGATCGCCCTCAACATCGATGGCCTCACCGGCGTGGGCGGGCTCATCCAAGCCGGCGACTACGTCGACGTGATCCTGGCTACCGCCGTGCCGATCGTCCTCGACAACAGCACCGGCGGCAGTAGCGGCGGATCGGGCGGAAGCTCTGAGCCGTTCACCAAGGTCGGCGACGTTGCCAACAACACCAGCGTCAAGGTGCTCGTTCAGAACGTCCAGGTGCTGGGCATGGGCGGCGCCGCCGCAGCCTCAGCCGCCTCGGCGGCCAACGGCACGGACGCCTCGTCGACTGCGACGGACCCCAACACGGGCAAGCCGCTGGCGACTACCGCTCTCGTCATCCTCAGCGTCACCTCCCAGGAGGCGGAAATGATCCGCTTCGGGCAGGCCGACGCCGATGCCATGCTCTCGCTTGCGCTCCGCTCCCCCGCCGATGCGGCTGCGGCAGACGTCAAGACCACCGGCATCACCCTCCGCGAGCTCGTCGACAAGTACGGGGTGCTGCCGCCGCGGGCAATCATCTCGCAGTTCCCCTGATCGCCGAAGCGTCTTAGGGAAGCACGGCGAGAGGAAGATCCAGTGACCGACAACATCAGGGTCGTCGTGGTCGACGACATTGCCGAGACCCGCGACCACATCTCGAAGCTCCTCTCATTCGAGACCGACATGGAAGTCGTCGGCGTGGCTGCCTCAGGCGCGGAAGCGCTCGAGGTGGCCACCCGCCTCCAGCCTGACGTCGTCCTCATGGACATCAACATGCCGGGCATGGACGGCATCACCACGACGGAGCAGCTCTCGTCTCGCGTTCCGCACGCATCCATTGTGATGATGAGCGTGCAGGGCGAGGCGGACTACCTTCGCCGATCGATGTTGGCCGGAGCGCGCGAGTTCCTGGTCAAGCCGTTCAGCTCCGATGAGCTGTGCGACTCGATCCGCAACGTTCACTCGCGAGAGCGCGAGAAGCAAGGCCGCATGCTGCCGACACTCATGCCGACAGCGACCTCGCTGGCTCCTCCCGGGGAGCGCCAGCCTGGTCGAATCATCACCATCTTCTCGCCGAAGGGCGGAGTCGGTCGCACGACCCTCGCCGTCAACCTGGCCGTCTCCGCGGCGGCCGAGCTCGGCAAGTCCGTCGCCCTGCTCGACGCCAGTTTCCAGTTCGGAGACGTCGGCGTCCTCCTCAACATGAACCCCAAGAACAAGTCCATCGTCGACGTGCTGCCGGACATCGCGAACGGCGACATCGACCAGCTCGACAGCACGCTCATCACGCACACCACTGGCATCAAGGTCCTGCTCGCACCGCCGAGCCCCGAGATGGCCGAACTCATCACCGTCGATCACATCCGCAAGATCGTCGGCCGCCTGGCCGACACACACGACCTGGTGATCGTGGATTGCTGGCCGACTTTTCAGGACGTCACGCTGGCGCTGCTGGACATGTCGGACCTGATCCTCTGCCTGCTCACCCTCGAGATCACCAACATCAAGAACATCCGGCTCTTCCTGGCAGTTGCCGACTCGCTCGGCTACGGCCACGACAAGCTCCGACTCGTCCTCAACCGCGCTGATTCCGCCTACGGGATCCGCGTGGTGGATGTCGAGAACTCCATCGGGCGAAAGATCGACCACACCGTCGTGAGTGACGGCCGCACGGTCGTCTACGCCCTCAACCGCGGCGTGCCCTTCGTCTGGAGCAACAAGCAGGCGCAGGTCAGCCAGGACATCCTGGCCATTGCCAAGGCGGTTGCCGGCGAGGCCGTCGTCACGGAATCGGCCGACAAGCCCGCCGCCCAAAAACGATCACTGTTCGCAAGGCGCTGACCATGACCACCATGACCGCCACCACCACGAGGGAGATAACGCGATGTCGCTCCTGAGGCGAATCGAGAGCGCCCGTCCGGGAGCGGAAGGCGCAGTCCCGCAGCCCCCGGCCGTCCAGACGCCGTCAGGCGCCAACGGATCGAGCCCCCTTCCGGCCACCCCGCAGTCCCGGATGATGTCGCAGGTTCCCGTTCGGGAATCGTTCCGGGACACCAAGTTCCGGATCCAGCAGCGCGTGATCTCCGACCTGGACCCCAAGCTCGACCTGTCCAACCAGGTCGAGGTGCGGCGCCAGATCGAGGAGATCTTCAGCAAGGCCGTCGACGAGGAGGGCCTCGCCCTCACACGCGCCGAGCGCGTGCGCATGCTCGAGCAGATCACCGACGAGATCGTCGGCCTTGGTCCGCTGGAGCCGCTGCTGCGTGACGAGAGCGTCACTGAAATCATGGTCAACGGCCCCCGCCAGATCTACATCGAGCGTGCCGGCAAGATCGAGCTGACCAACGTCACGTTCCAGAACGACGACCACGTGATGCGCATCATCGATCGCATCATTGCGCCGATCGGACGTCGCGTGGACGAGTCCAGCCCGATGGTCGACGCTCGACTCGTCGACGGGTCCCGTGTCAACGCGATCATCCCGCCCATCAGCCTGGTCGGCCCCGTCATCACCATCCGGAAGTTCGCGGCATCGCCGTTCACCGTCGAGGACCTCGTCCGCTTCGGCACCTCCACGCCCGAGATGTTCGACTTCCTGAAGGCCTGCGTCGAGGCTCGGCTCAACATCTTCGTCTCCGGCGGCACCGGCTCCGGCAAGACGACCATGCTCAACATCCTGAGCTCGTTCATTCCCAACGACGAGCGCATTGTGACCATCGAGGACGCAGCTGAGCTGCAGCTCCGCCAGGAGCATGTGGTCACGCTGGAGACGCGCCCGCCCAACATCGAAGGCAAGGGTGCCATCCCGATCCGCGAACTCGTGCGCAACGCACTGCGCATGCGGCCCGACCGGATCATCGTCGGCGAGTGCCGTTCCGGTGAGGCGCTGGACATGCTCCAGGCCATGAACACCGGCCATGACGGTTCGATGTCGACGGGCCATGCCAACACACCGCGAGACATGCTCTCGCGCCTCGAGACCATGGTGCTGATGGCCGGCGTCGAATTGCCACTGCGCGCCATCCGCGAGCAGGTCTCCTCCGCCGTCGACCTGATCGTGCACCAGAACCGTCTCAAGGACGGCACTCGCAAGATCACCAACATCACCGAGGTCCAGGGAATGGAAGGCGACGTCATCATCATGCAGGACGTCTTCGTCTTCGAACAGACCGGAGTCGTGGAGGGCAAGATCCAGGGCCAACTGAAGGCCACTGGCATCCGGCCCAAGTTCACTGAGAAGTTCGAGGTCATGGGCATCCATCTGCCGCCCGGCCTCTTCGGCTTCACCTACTGAGCGCGGAAACAATGCCTGTCACCATCATTGCGGGCGCCATCGCGGCGGTCGCTGTCCTCCTCATCTTCTTTGCCATCTTCGGCGGCCGTGGCGGCGATGTCGCACAGCGCCTCGAGCGTTACGCCTCGTCCTCTGCCAATCAGCCCGAGACCACTTCCGCCAAGGAAGGCCGCAACACCATCGGCAAGATGATCGCCAGCTCGGCGGCCGTTGCCAACTTCAACCGCGTCGTCGAGAAGCGCGACTGGGGCGCCGACCTGGCTCGCGAGCTCGCTCGCGCGGACCTCGTCCTGAAGCCCAGCGAGTACCTCGCGATGCGTTTCGGCGTCATCGTCGCGGTGCCCGTCATCGTCTTCATCCTCGGCCTGACGGTCGTGCCGGCCCTGAGCAATCCGCTCGCGCTGGTCGTCGGCCTCCTCGTCGGCTGGTGGCTGCCTCGCTTCTGGATCAAGCGCCGCAAGGGCAAGCGCATCAAGGCTTTCAACAACGGCCTCGCCGACACAATCACCCTGATCGCCAACGCCCTTCGGTCCGGCTCGTCATTCCTGCAGGCCATCGAGATGGTCGTACGGGAGGCGCAGCCGCCCATCTCCACCGAGTTCAACCGTGTCATCCGCGAGGTCAACCTCGGGCTCCAGTTCGAGATGGCCCTCGCAAACATGGTTCGACGCGTGCGCTCCGACGATCTCGAGCTGATGACCACGGCAATCTCGGTCCAGCACCAGGTCGGCGGCAACCTCGCCGAGATCCTCGACTCCATTTCGTTCACCATCCGCGAGCGCGTGCGGATCATGGGCGAGATCCGGTCACTCACCGCCCAGCAGCGCATGTCCGGCTACGTGGTCGCACTGCTGCCGCTGGGCCTCATCGGGGTCCTGATGGTGATCGCGCCACATTTCATGGAGCCCATGTTCCTCAAGCCGCCCGAGCTCTTCGGGCTGCCAATGGGCGTGATCATCCTCACCGCCGGTGGCGTGATGATGCTCATCGGCTTCACCATCATCCGTCGCATCGTCGACATCGAGGTCTGAGATGCCCATCATCATCGCTGTCGCAGCAGCAGCGGCCGTCTTTCTCGTCTTCATGAGCCTGGCGGGCACGCGCACGCCGGATCCGGTTCAGGCCCGACTGACCCAGTTGGGCTCCATGCAGGCCAAGACCCTCGAGGAGATCGAGCTCCAGCAGCCGTTCTTCGAGCGAACGGTCCGACCCCTGGCCGTTCGTCTCTCCGGCATCGGCCACCGCTTCACGAGCCAGAAGAAGGTCAGCAAGACCGAGCAGAAGCTGCAGATGGCCGGCAACCCGGCCGATCTCAAGACCACCGACTTCATCGGCCTCAAGGTCGTCGTGGCCGGCGCCGTAGCCGGCGTGCTCCTGATCATCTTCGCCCTCGTGATCGGCGACATCGTCTTCGGCCTCCTGGCCTCGGGTGTCGCGGGCCTCATCGGCTTCTTCGCACCCGACATCTGGCTCAGCCGGCGAATCAAGAAGCGCCGCAAGCTGATCCTCCGGGCGGTCCCGGACACCCTCGACCTGCTCACCATTTCGGTCAAGGCCGGCCTCGGTTTCGATGCCGCCCTGGGCAAGGTGGTCGAGAAGACCAAGGGCCCGTTGGCCGACGAGTTCCACCGGGCGCTGTCAGAGATCCGCGTGGGCAAGGCCCGCAAGGACTCCCTGCGCGACATCATCACCCGCACAAACGTGCCCGCTCTGACGAGCTTCGTCGGCGCGATCATCCAGGCCGAGCAGCTCGGCGTGTCGATCAGCAAGGTGCTGCAGGTGCAGTCCGAGCAGCTGCGCATCGAGCGACGTCAGCGGGCCGAGGAAGCAGCGGCCAAGGCACCGATCAAGATGCTGTTCCCGCTGGTGGGTTGCATCTTCCCTTCGATGTTCATCGTCATCCTCGGGCCGGCGATCATCCTGATCATGGCAAACATGGGCAGCGGCGCGCTGTGAGCGAAGGGCCCGGACCGTGGTCGGTCCGGGACTCCCGTACCGGCAGCGTCGTGGCCGAGCGGATCGTTGGGGCACACGGCTTCTGGGGACGCTTCCGCGGACTCATGGGCCGTGACGCCTTGCCGGTCGGCGAGGGTATCTACCTGGCCGATTCAAGCATCCACATGTTCTTCATGCGCTTTCCCATCGACGCGCTCTTCGTGAGCGCGCCGGACGCTTCGGGAGAGCGGCGGGTCGTCGACGTCCGGCCCGGCCTCCGGCCGTGGACCGGGCTCGTCATGCCCGTGAAGGGTGCGGCCGGCGTGGTCGAGCTGCCGGCAGGCACGCTCGAGCGTGCCGGGGTTCAGGCCGGCAGCGCCGTCCGCTTCGAGCCGGTGGGCAATGCAGGACCGGGAGCCAGCCCGGCCGGATAGGAATCGGCCGATGGGCTGCGTGCCAGCAAGGGCAGCAGCGTGGCTGCGATCGCTAGCAGCGGCAGAAACTCACGGGGCAACCACGCCAGCAGCGGGAGGGCCAGTGCCCACGGACGGCCGCGCTGGGCGAGGAACGCGGCCGGCAGCAGCAGGCTCACCAGGTAGTGCTCCCACATCAGCGGCGACAGCAGCAGCGTCGCGCCCAGCGTCACCATGAAGCTGACCTCGGCATCGCGGCGAAGGCTGACCAGGGCGGCGCCGACGGCCAGCACGTATCCGGCCAGCAGCGCCGCGGTCGCCACGGCGGCCGGCGCGCCGAGCAGGAACAGCGACGAGGCCAGATCGGCGTTCTTGGGCACGCCGGTCACGTCGCCCAGGTTGCGCAGCACCGTCAGGTAGTCCATGTAGCTGCCCACGCCCGCGAACGGCAGCGTGATGAGGATCAGGACGGTCCCCGACGCCAGTGTCCAGGCCAGCGGGAGCCAGCGACGCCGGGCCAGCCACCACACGAGGAAGATGCCAAGCGTCGGGCGCAGTGACATGGCCACGGCCAAGGCGGCCGAACCGAGTGGACGGTCGAGCCAGCGCCAGGCGGCCACCGAGAGGAAGGCCACGACGATGCTGACGTTGCCGAGGTTCAGGTCGATCAGGACTGGCGACGTGAATGCGGCCACCACGAAGACCAGGAGACGCAGCCGCGGGCGAACGGGCATCAGCCCACACGTCGCGACCAGCAGCGCGAGCCGCAGCACCAGCCAGGCGTCTGCCGCCACCGAGATCGTCGTGGCCGTCAATGGGAGCAACGCGACGGCAAGCGGTGGCGCATAGAGGTAGAGGCCGAAGGGACCGGGATGGAACGGCCCGGCGAGGCTCTCGGGCGCATACATCGAGGCGCCGCCCGCGAGCCGCTCCGCCGCAGCGAGGTACGCCTTCAAGTCGTAGGCCCACCCGGAAGGGTCCGCCGCGCCCCGAAAGGCGAGCGACGCGACCGCCAGGAACGCCGCGGCGACGACCGCGAGCGCGACGACGACTGGACCGGCCCAGCGGGTGGCTGCCCGGCGGTCGTGGTCCATCCGCCCGATCATACCGGCCGGATGAGGGCCCGATGGCCGCGGGGTAAGCGCACCACGCCAGGCTTTCGCTGTGCGCGCGATCCTCGACCTGCTGCTCCCGCCCGATTGCCCGGGCTGCAACCGCGAAGGCGAGGTGCTCTGCGAGTCCTGCCGCGCGCCGCTGACCCGACGGCTGCGAGAGCCTCCCGGCCTGCCGCTTGGCCTGCCGACGGACATGCCGCCCGGCCTGGTCCAGCTGGAATGGTGCTCCGCGTTCACCGGACCCACGCGACGTGCGCTGCACGCTCTGAAGTACCACGGCGAACGGAGGCTTGCTGGCCCACTGGGGGAGGCGATGGCGGCACGCTGGCGCGCGGCCGGCCGCGGAGGAGAGGTGCTGGTTCCCGTGCCCGTCCATGCGCAACGGCGCCGCGAGCGCGGGTTCGACCAGGCCGAGGATCTTGCACGCGCCTGCGGACGGGTGCTCGGTCTGCCGTTCGTCAATGCGCTGGAGCGGCGTGAACGGACGGTGGCACAGCATGCGCTGGGCCGCCGCCAACGAGCCCTGAACGTCGGCGGCGCGTTCGGGCTCCGCGACGGCGCGGCCGGGAGAGTGGCCGGCCAGTGGGTCGTGCTGATCGACGACATCACCACGACCGGCGCAACGTTGAGCGGGTGTGCCGGTGCCCTCTACGCGGCCGGTGCGCTCGCGGTCTCGGCGCTGACCGTGGCGCGCGAGCGATGACGCGGCCATGCCACGGCTTAGAATCGCGCCACAGCCAGGAGGTCAGCCGTGCGCACGATCGTCAAGGGCAAGCACGTCGATGTCAGCGACGAGGACCGGCGTTATGTGCTGCAGAAGATGCGCCGCCTGGAGCGGCTGCTGGATGACCGCAGCGAGGCCACGGTCGAGCTGTCGCTGGAACGGCATCGGAGCCTCGCCGAGAGTCACATCGTCGACGTGACACTGGTCATCGACGGCCAGCCGGTCCGCGGCACCGCCCGCGCCACCAGCCACCACGCCGCCCTGGACGAGGTCGTCGACAAGCTCGAACGGAAGGCCGTCGATCACAAGGAGCGACCACGGTTGCGGGCGCGTCCGCCCGAGGAGAAGCAACTCCTCCGCGCGATTGCCGATGGGACCCCGACTTCGGAGCGAGAGCGGCCGCGGATCGTCAAGGTCAAGCGCTTCTCGATCGAGCCCATGTTCGAGGAGGACGCCGTGAGCCAGATGGAGGAGCTCGGCCACAGCTTCTTCGTCTTCGTCAACGCCGAGAACGAGCGCCTCGGCGTGCTCTATCGGCGCAACGACGGCGATTACGGACTGATCGAGCCCGCAATCGGCGGCGGGCACACCACGCTCCGGGACCCGTCCGCCCGGACCGCCCGGGGCTAGATCCCATAGGGTCTTGTCAAGCTTTGATCCCCCAGTTGGGGTCGAAGTCCTGGCCGTTGCGCCAGACGCCCCAGACCATGCTGAGCGCCTTGCGCATGCAGTGGCCCAGGGCGTTCATCTTGGACTTGCCGGCC
>JBBSGX010000077.1:0-10116 GCA_038253685.1 Candidatus Limnocylindrales bacterium
AGTCGGAGATGACCCGCACCCGCGCCCCGGCTGGCAGCAGCGCCCGGCAGGCTGCCTCCTGCAGCTCGTCGCTGAGGTCGGCGGCGGTCGCCTCCTTGTAGCTGCGCCGGACGTAGATGAGGTAGCTGGCCACCCGTCCATGGACGCTCGGTTCAGCCACCAAAGCAAGGTCCATCAGGCGGGCGGTCGGACCATGGCCGGTTCATCCTCTCGGACCGAGCACGCTGAAGCCGCCTCGGCCGACACATCTGCGAGCCAGGTGGCGAGTCGGAGCAGGGTGCCGTCGTCGGAAGCGCCCGCGTGCTGGGTCGCACCGTTGACGGCCCGGCTCAGGTCTCCCGACCTGCCAGGGGGCTCGAAGGGCTCAAAGCGTTCGACCCTGCGTCGCGTCACCGCGCCGATCATCCGACCGTCCCGAGCACTGCTACGGCGGCCGCCACGCAGGGCCCGCAGCGGTATCGATCACTGGCGGCGAGGGCATCGCCGCAGGAACAGCACGACCTTGGCTCGAACGGGATCCCCGGCCGAGCCAGCAGCAGGTGGATGGCACTCTGGGCCGTCAGCTGGGGACGCATGGCCTCGATGCGCCAGCCGACTTCCCCCTCCACCGCCAGCGCCCGCATCACCTGCGGCTTCTCCGCGAGCAACGCCCGCGCCATCGTCTCGAGGCGCCTGGGACCTCGCACCACCAGCTGGTCGCCGCTGGTGGTGACCTGCAGTCCGGCGAGACGTGCCTGGAGGAGGAGCATCAGCCCGTCCACGTCAGCTGCTCCTCGACGGCGGTACCGGGGGTGGGCTGGGGTGGAGGCGCCGCAGCCTCTTTCGCTGGGATGTCCGCTACAGGCGTTACAGGCGTTACACCGGCGCCGCCAGCCGAGTGCTCACCTTGGCTCGGCGGAGGATCGGCGTACCGGGTGTAGCGGCTGTAACGGCCGTCTGCGGAGGAGGGCTCACGAACGTAGCGGGCCCAGGCATCGGCAAGGTCCGCGGCGAGGTAGCCGCGTCTGACCGCGGCGCCGTCACGGATCTGCGTGGGCCGGATACCGAAGGGGTGGAGGAGCTTGGCCATGAACTGTGCGGTGAGCGGCTTCCCCCGGATGTCGCCCCAAGGCGACTCCTCGATAGCGACCAGGGCATCGATGAGCGGACCCGTCCAGAGGCGATCGACGGCCAGCTCGCCAAAGACGGTCTTGAGGTCGGCAAGGAGGGCGATGGCCCAGTTATCGTCGTCGGCCGCTCCGGAGGTGCTGAGGGCGATCGCGGCCGCGCGCGCCCGCTCAAGCCAGGGACCACCGGCCGCCTCGGCGACCGCGATGAGCGGCTCCCAGCCGTCCGCCGCCCGGTCCCCGAGCTCGTCGGGGATGGCGGGCGCGGCGTCGGTGAGGTCGAGCCGACCGAGGTGGTGGACGAGCGCTTTGCGGATCGGCTCGGCGAGGGCCCGGATGGTCCGCGAGCGAAGGCGCTCGAGGTGGTCGCCGGGTGCCCGTCGGGCCAGGTGGACGACGATGGCACGGTCGGTGATGGTGTCGGGCAGGGCGCCGAGGCCGGCCAGCGCCTTGGGGCAGACGATGTCGAAGTCGACCAGTTCGAAGCCCTTGCCCTTGGCCACCGCGCGAGAGACCTTCGTGCCGCCACGGTTGCCGCTGTTGAAGATGGAGCGCAGACCCTCGAACTGGCCTCCGCGGTCGCCGAAGATCGTGTCGTATTCATCGAGCATGAACGTCGGGTGGTCGCGGTCGATGCGCCGGAACACGACCGCCTCGGATGGCCGAACGGCGCGCCAGGGCGAGGGGACGAGCTGCTCAAGGACGTCGAAGGTGCGCGTCTTGCCGCTCTGCTTCACGGCGCTCGTGAGCACGAGGTAGATGACCGTTTCGGCCTGCGTCCAGACGTGACAGAACGCGATCCACAGCGTGATGGCCATCGGGTGGCTGGGATCGCTGAAATGCACGAACCGGCGCAGCAGCGACTCGACCGCGTCCAGCGTCTCAGCGAGCGTGTCGTAGGCGGGCGGCGTGTCCACAGCCGCGGTCTCATCGCCCAGGGGGACGGCGCCTTCACGCGCTATCGCCAGCCGTTCGATGAAGTGGTCCGGATCCGCCAGGTACAGCTCCGAGGGATCCTTGACTCCAGGGAGGCGCACCACCCGTATTCGGGAGCGGAGCGGAGAGCAGGCGAGCGTGCCGAGGAGGGAGTCGGACCCACTGTCGCCTTCATGGATGACGTAGATGAGCGCGATGCCATCGAGGTGGCTAGTCCACTCGTCGCGCCAGATGGTCGCGCTGGGAAGGCCGATGGCCGGCAGGCCATGGAGCCACAACGTCCAGCAGTCGCTGGTGCCCTCGACGAGATAGATCCAAGCCGGGGTGTTCGTGGTCGCAAGGCGCCCGATGCCGTATGGGATGGGCTTGGCGCCAGCGGGGAAGCGGAAGCGGTCGCCGGCGAGCGCGACGCGGTATTGGAGGCCCGCCTCCCGATCGCGCTCATCGCGATAGCTGATGCGGACTGCCGGATGATGGTTCCACCGTCCGTCGGTCACACCGATGTCGCGCATGAACTCGACCGGGATCCCCTTCGCCGCGGCCAGGACGTCGAGCGTCAGGCCGTCAGCGTCCATGGCAAGTCCCTTGTGTCCTGATTTCGAGCTGGCCTTGCGCGTGGCGGTCCGGCCGCGACTGCTGCCGACGGCCGTCGCCGATCACCCCAAGCAAATTTCGAGCGTCGCGGCCCGGGCGATGAACGGTCGACACGATCATTGGGCGATTGTCGATAGCGTGCCCTAGTATTGACAACCCGGTCCCCGGTGGCCGCGTCGATACACGAGGCGATCCTGATGGACATAGTCAGCGAGTCGGAAACACCGCGAGCACGGGAAGACAGGACCGGCTGCTGGGTCGAGCAGATGCTCGACCCAGACTGGGTCGCTCTCTATCGCTTCGCATGGCAGGACGGGGGTCCAGTGCTCGCTGAGGTCCATGTCGTGCCGCAGGAAGCGCCCGGTGGGTTCCTCGGTCGGGACACACCACGGGGTTGGGATGCGCCACCAGGCTCATGGCGCCACTTCTTGAGTGGGACCTTCGGGCACTTGGGACGACTGCCGCGGGGCGGCCTGTCAGCTCGCAGCTTGAGACGCCTGAAGCCGCGCAACGCGCTCGGCGACTGGTTCATGGACGCGCGAGAAGCGATCCTGCTCGGTCTGCACGACCATCCGGGCTGGAAGGGCGCCTCGGAGCGCATGTGGCAGCGTCATCAGGAACGGTTGGGGCTAGCTGAGCCGTCTGAGCAGCGACCTGAGCCTCGTCCTCTGCGACTGGCACGGATCGCCAGGCTCTACTCGGACGGCGTCGCGGCTGGTCGCGGCCGCCTCGACGTAGAGATCGGCCAGCTCCTTCACCGAAAGCCGGAGCACATCCGCGACGACATTCACGCAGCGCGCCGGGAAGGTCTGTTGACCGAGGGACCGGGCCGCGGGCGTTCGGGGGGGACCTTGACGTCCAAGGCGCGGGGACTGCTCGACGACGAAGCGAACGAGCGACGGAACCGTCGTCCCTGGCTGACCGACGCAGAGCGTCGACGCGGCGAGGCCGTCCGCAACATGCTGGCAAACGGTGTCATCGGTCCCAGCTAGCGAGCGCGACCACGCGCGCCGATCCAAGGTCTGCCTCAGTCGCTGTGGGCGCCACCCAACAAAAATGAGCCGTACTGCTCATGACCGCGGGCACCGAGGAGGTCGATGATGCGACGGGCTTGCCGCGCGGCGGCAACCTGGATCTGATCCCAGCGAGTCCCTGCGTCGAGGAGCCCGCGCGGAGATCCGAGTGGAGCCCTAACGTCGATGGTCGAGGATCGGAACCTGTGGCCACTCAGGACGCCTCCTACTCCCCAATCATGCAGCCACCCCTCGCCGAGGTGCGCTCGCTCCGTAAGCGGTACGCAGGCCTCGCGTTCGGCACCGAAGGGCGCGCGGGGTCGCCCGTCCGGACGGAGGTGAGACTGTCAGGCGGCCCCTTTGGCGGCTGAACTGCCTGCCAGAGCCCATGCTGGGCGTGAAAGCTGGTGAGCCGGCTGGGATCCGAACCCAGGACACGAGGATCACAAGTCTGCCCGTCCGCCGTCCATGAAGACGTTCGTCGTCATCAGGCGTGCCTTCCCCGCGCGGCCGCTGTCCACCGCTTCCCCGCATCGCACCGAGTCGGACCGCCGTGGCTATCAACGTGGCTGTCAGGCTGGACGATGGCATCGCCCCTGATTTGCACCCCGGAAAGTGTCCCGTCCACGGCCGCCGGTCTGGACTCGGTCCATCAGCGTTTCGCCGGGCCCTACCCCAGTCGATGCCTCGCTTTGGGACGCGGACCGGGAAGGTGGCGCCGCAGACTCAGCACCGGCGATGCGTCTCCGCCCACGGCTGCGTCCCTCGCCCGGGCCTTTCGATAGTCGATGACGGCTCGAGCTAGCTCCTCCGCGGCCTCGGGAGCCGAGAGGATGAGGGCAGCCAGCAACTCCTTCCGGGACGTTTTGGCCCCTTCCTCGTCCGCGAGTTCCACGAGCTGGTCGAGCCGCTCGTTGATCGGGGCTGGAAGGCCGACGCTGACCTGTTGTTCCTGGCACTGCGGTAGCCGCGCCTCGGGGTTGATGACGACCTTGTTCTCTACCACGGTAGGCCCTACGATACGCCCACGATAGACATAGGTCTATCAAAGGTGAGGGGTGTCCGTGACGATGACCGGCCATGGGTCAGAGGTAGGTGCGATTCCAGTCGCACCGCGAGCGGACGACTGGTTCGGTGCAGTCGTCCGGGCGGGGGCCCAGCTGGAGCAGCGCCTGTCGAGCCCGGATAGGCTCGACGAGATAGCGGTGCGCCTCGCCGCTGTCGCCATGCAACTCGACTGCCGCATGGTCACCGGTGCCTCTCATGTCGGCGATCAGCTTGCTGGCGTCTTGGCCGCGCGGTCCGGAGGCCGGCTCGCGCTATGGGCTCAGAACGGGACGCCCGGCACCGTTCTGATCGTGGATGGGATCCTCGCAAGCGGCGTCCAAATCGCGAGTGCAGCCCGTCGTGCCAGACAGTCCGGCGCTCAGCGAGTGGTCGGAGCGGCCGTGTTGGCCGATCCCGCGGGCCTTGCGATGTGTCGCGACGACCTAGGAGACGAGGTCGTGGCCCTGGAGGAGATGGCGGCGGCCGAAAGGACCTAGGGAACCCCCGAGGTCATTCCTGTCCCACGAGGAAGAGCGCTCCGATCGCCGCGGTCGCCGCGTCGCGGTCGAGTCCGAGAAGATGGGCCGCCGCAAGAGACTCGACCTCTGGCTTGCTGGAGCGGCATAGGGTTCCGATCTCCCTGCCTGATCGCGCCTCCACGTCGGGGAGACGTCGCCGCGCGATGGCGAGAATCACGCCCTCGACCTGGTACCTCGGGCGCACGGTCTGCTCGCGCCGCGCCGCGGACCAGTCCATGGACCTGACGACGATCGCTTCGGGAGTGAGGCGCGCCAGCTGCGTGTCGAGATCGTTGGCCAGTAACGCCAGTTTTTGAGCCCAGGAGTCCTGCGGGTCGGTGCGGTGCCTGAAGACCTCGACGCCCGAGCAAGAGGCAACGGGTCCGGTGACCTGCACACCGACGACCACAGCCTCTCCCTTATCCAAGCGACACCCGATCCCGATCACGCTCATGACACAGCCTACACTCGACCACATGATTGGCACTCTCTTCGCGAACCGATACCGAATCCGGCGACAGCTCGGTGACGAAGGAGTTTCCGGGATCGTCTGGGAAGCTATCGACACCCATCAGGACATGACGGTCGCTCTCAAGGCGTTCCATCCCGGGTGGCCGACGATCCACGCACACGGCGAGGCGCAGCTGCTGACCGCACTTGAGGGTGAGCATGTCCTCCGCGTCTACAACGCAGACACCTACATCGACATCCCATATATCGCGACTCGGGTCGCGAACCAGGGGTCTGCCGAGGACTACCTCAAGCGACACAGGATGGGGATCCGGCCCGATCGGGTCGTCAGCTGGATACGGCAGGCCCTCGTCGGCTTGGGATCATGCCATGAGCGAAATCTCCTCCATCGGGACGTCAAGCCAGCGAATATCTTCCTAGACGGTGAGGATCGAGCTCTCCTCGGCGACTTCGGGCTCGCGTATCAACTCGGACCAGACGGTCGAGCGCCGTGGGAGGGGAGCCCATACATCATCGCGCCGGAGATGTGGGCCACCGAGAGCGGGACCTTGCTATCGGACATCTACTCAATGGGCGTGAGCCTGTATCGGCTTCTCACCGGCGAATGGCCGGTCTTCGCGCACAGTCGGGACACCCTGAAACCGCTGGTGCTTGCGGGAGCCGCCCGACCGATACGGGACGTCGCTCCCCATGTGACGCGCAGGCTCGCATCGCGTGTTCACAAGGCACTGGCCGTCGACCCCGCCGATCGCTACCAAGCTTGGCGCGAGATGCATGACGCCTTGGGACACGTAGGTGTCGTGCGGCGCGTCTGGGAGCGCACGGAGCCCGAGGCCGGCCACGCAGGATGTTGGACGGAGATGCGAGCGCAAGGCCCGGCGATGCATCGTGTCTGCGTAACGGAGCCGCAATCGGGGAAGCAGGCCATCGTGTGTCGTCGGACGACAGGAGCCAAATCTCGATTAACCGCGTTCTGTCGTGACCAGCTGCCCCAGCGGCAGGTGTCTGCAAACCTTCGGTATGTCTTCGACCGCCTGTGAACCGTGCCGGTTGCACCTGGCTGCGAGCGGCAGACACCTAGAAAATGAGCACCAACCGACATGGAAGAGCACCGACTTCGTTGCCGACTGTTCTGGGTCGATGTTCGCGTGCGTCGCTTCGGGGACCGCTGGATCGCGTCAGCTGAGACCCCGGACGGGCCGACCCTCGGGACCGCTGGTAGCCGCCCAGCAGCGGTCCGAGCCGCGCTGGAGCCATTCGCGGATATCAGGGACGAATTGCTGGGCAGTTTCGACTGGGCGACGAGTGACTAGGCAAATCCTGGAGCCGACGGGCCTCTAATTCGCCTTCCCGGGCTGGAACGCCCCTGGCCAACCGCCGAAGCCCTCGATGACCGCGTCGACTTCTTTCATCAAGCGCATGGTCTCGGCCAAGGCTACGACGATCATCTGGTAGTGGGCGATGTCGTCGTGGGTGAGCGTGCGGCCCTTGCGATCCTTGAGCCACTTCTCGCAGACTTTGTAGCCGCCCACTTGAAAGTTCCACACGGCCTCAGGCACCCCGCGGAATCCAATGGTGCCGGGCGTGGCGGGGTGGCCCTTCTTCGTCGCGGCGGCATCGAGCCAGACGGTGTCCTCCGACCAGCCGACACGCCTGACCTCAGGATCCTTCGGCCCAGCATAGGTCCTGACGACTTGGTCGAGCCTCGGTGACTCCATGACGTGTAGGGAAACGAGCTCGCGTCCAAGACGGGACAGGTGAACGAACAAATCTAGACAACCGGGTAGTGGTAGGCGCGGAAAGTCACTCCGCAGGAACTCGACGTAGCGAGCCCTATACGCCGGGCCGCGAAACACGGCGTACGCATAGTGGAACACATCCTCTGGCAGCAGCTCGGCGGGCAGCGCGTGCACGTTCGTTTGTCGAAGTCCCAGAGCCAGTGCCAGTTCTGCCTGAAACGGCGCGGAGAAGTTCACTCGTGACCCGTTAGCAAGGCCAAACGGCCGGGTCTCGGATTCCTCCACGAGATAGAGCGGGAAGACACTGTTCGTGTCGTACGCCGACATAGCCTTGTGTGAGCTAGCCGTTCGCGCGACCCAAACGTCCCATTGGTCCTTCGTCATGCGGGTCGCAAGCATTGTCAGGTTGCGTGAATTGCCGACGACGTGGCGCATCGTTGGCCATGAGCGTCCCCACACGAGCGTCGAATCAAAAAAGATCCAACGAGTATCGAACGGCCGGTAGTTCGTTTTGACAACACGCGTCGGAATATCGACGTCCTTGAGCTGTGCACGCGCACGTCGAATGTCCCACCCCTTCTTCTCGGCGATGTCACAAGCCGATAGCAGCGCCGAGTCGTTCTTGGTGGACGAGTTAAAAGCCAGCACTCGATCAACAACAACATCGTAGTCAAAGTCGACCACTAGGTTATCTCGCGCCGTAATGTAGCCCGCGCCGTTCACAGGCATCAGAACATTCAGACTCGGCCAAGCTTCAAACTCGGTCTTGAGTGCGCTGCTCTGCGGTACGAAGAGATACAGCTCGGGAGTTGGAGAGAGTGGCTGCCACCTGTGGGTCCCGCTGGTGTTTGCAGCCAGCCATGCATCCTTAGTCTGCTGCGTGCCCCAGAGTTCGTGGTGACTCGCGTCACAGGCAACATCTATGCCCGGCAGGAGGACGCACAGGGTGGTGGCTACGCCCTGCTTGATTTGGAATACGTTAACGTCATCACCACCGCTCGGCGGTCGCTCCTTCTTGGTCGAGTTGCCGTGAAGATCGTTGATCAAGAGCCGGGAGCTTGAATGCAGAAGACTCCATCTCATGCCCCGCATCGTAGGGTTGTCAAGGAATGAATGATTGGTGATGAGGCCGGATACACCAGCGCCAGCTCGCTCCAGGGTCAGCTGCGCGAGGCGCACAAACTTCACATAGTCGTCGTTGAGGTTCTTCTCGAACTGCAACGCGCCTCGTTCCCTAATCCGTTCACCATGGACGAACTTATAGTCCTCGACAAGCGCTCGATGAGCTGGCTGCATATTCCCTGAGAGGAGCGAATACGGAGGATTGCCAATTACAACGGTGAAATGGCCACGCCGCTAAACCCGGATCCACCGATGAGCCACGGCTGAAGGAGCGCTGAAACGAGGAATCAGGTGCCCATCTGAACTGGGAAGATGGCGTTTGGAGACGACCCATCAGCCGAGCCAGAGGAGCACCTGATTGATGCGATCTTCGCACAGCCTCGACCGACTCGACACGGCCTTTGATGACGAGCGCCTGGTGGCCGATGCGGGGCTCCTGCTGCCCGCCACCCTGGCCCACCATCTCGGGTTGCGCGAGCTGGTCGACGAGCACCTCGATCTGGGGGCCGAGCCCGGCGCGGCGAACGCCGGCGACAAGCTCGCCACGCTCGTCATGTCGGCGCTCGCGGGCGGCGACTGCATCGACGATGCGAACGCCCTGCGAGCGGGCGGCACTCAGCGGATCCTGGGCTTTGCCCCGAAGGCCGCATCCACCTTGGGCACCTTCCTGCGCAGCTTCCGCTGGGGCCACGTGCGCCAGCTCGACCGGGTCAGTCGCCGTCTTCTGACGCGGGCCTGGGCGGCCGGTGCCGGACCCGGATCGGCGCCCCTCACGATCGATCTCGACTCGACGATCTGCGAGACGTACGGGCTGAAGAAGGAAGGTGCCGTCCACCATGGCTACACCCATGTGCGCGGTTATCACCCGCTGCTCGCCGTCGCCGCCGGCACCGGCGACGTGCTCATGGCCCGCCTGCGGGGCGGCAACGCCAACACCGTCCGCAGCGCCGGCCACTTCCTGACCGAGACGATCGAGCGTGTCCGCGACGCGGGCGCGACGGGCCAGCTCACCGTGCGGGCCGACTCGGGCTTCTATGCCCACGCCGTGGTGGCGGCCGCGCGCAGGAAGCGGGTCCGCTTTTCCATCACGGTCCGGCAGCGCCCCAACATCCGCCGGCTCATCGAGGCGATCCCCGAGGATGCCTGGACGCCGATCCCGTACTGGCTCGCGGGAGGCGCCGACGTGGCCGAGACGACCTACACGCCGTTTGCCGAGCACAAGGACGCGGCAGCGGTCCGGCTCATCGTGCGGCGGGTGCGTCCCACCCCGGGCAGCCAGCTCGAGCTGCTGGTCCTCTACGACTATCACGCCTTGATCACCGACCGCGACGGCGAGACCCTCGTGCTCGAGGCCGATCACCGGCGTCACGCCGAGATCGAGAACGCCATCCGCGATCTCAAGTACGGGGTCGGGCTCAATCACCTGCCATCCGGCAAGTTCTCGGCCAACGGCGCCTGGCTGGCGGTGCAGGTGATGGCCCACAACCTCGCCCGCTGGACGGCCCGTATCGGGTTGGGCGAGGGCATCGTGACCACCAAGACCCTGCGCCGGCGGCTGTTCGGCCTGGTC
>JBBSGX010000078.1:0-10063 GCA_038253685.1 Candidatus Limnocylindrales bacterium
CTTCCTGACCGAGAAGCCGGTGCTCGCCCTGCTGAACGTGGGGGAGGGGGACATCGCGATGGCCACGGAACTCGTCGCGGAAGCGCGATCGCGGATCACGCACAGGCAGACGATGGCCGAAGCACTGTCAGCGAAGATCGAGATGGAGATCGGCGAGCTTGACGAGGAGGAGGCGGCCGGATTCCGGGAGGAGCTCGGCGTGGAGGGCTCGGGGCTCGAGCGGGTGATCCGGGTGAGCTACCAGCTCCTGGGGCTGATCAGCTTCTTCACCGCGGGCCCCGACGAGACGCGCGCCTGGACGATCCAGGACGGCGGAACGGCGGTCGACGCGGCCGCAGCGATCCACACCGACCTGGCACGCGGTTTCATCCGTGCCGAGGTCGTCTCGATGGAGGACATCCTCGAGCTCGGCTCCATGGCCGAGGCGCGCCGCCGCGGCAAGCTCCGCTCCGAGGGCAAGACCTACAAGGTCCAGGACGGCGACGTGGTCGAGATCCTCTTCAACGTGTAGGGCGGGGTAGTGCCGCGTGCCGTTTGATGGTGGAAGCAACTGCACCGACCTGGTTCGGGCGGCCCGAACGGCCGTCATAGGGAAGAGTTCCCGCGGAATATCCATCTAACGCACGAATGACACAGCCCCGGACCGGCGGAGTCACTGGGCCAGCGGAAGGGACTCCGCGTCGGCAGCGAACCGGCCGCCCGGCCCGCGGCCTCGCCACGTCTCCTAGTCGTTCCCCCAGACCGCGTCGTCGACCTCGACGTCCAGGACCAGGCTGCGGAAGTCCTCTTCCTCCCTGGCGCCGACGCCGCGGAGCCGTGACCGCTCGTCGATGTCGGCGACAGCCGTCTCTCCCTCCTCGGACGAGACGTTGATCGCCACACGCAGCTGGGTGTCGTCGATGGGCAGGAAGCCCTGGGCAGTCTGCAGCTCGTGTGCGATCGCCTCGCTCAGGCTGTCCTCCTCGAACGTTGCGAGCACCTTGGTCCGGGCCTCGAGCACGAGTTCGAGGAATTCCTGCTCGTCATACTCGGCGTCGTGTGCCAGCAGGATGTCGCTGAAGACCTCGTCGTCGCCTTCGTGGAGCTCGTAGAAATAGATCGTTTCGCCTTCGCGCAATGCCATGCGGCTGAGTATAGGTTGGAGGCGCGCCGCCTCCCGTGCCCGACCCAGACGGCATGAGCGGGACAGACCAGCCTCCTTGCGTGGTCGTCGTGGGTGCCGCGGCACGCGACATCACCTCCGACGATCCACGGGGCTGGCGACTGGGCGGGGGCGTCACCTACAGCGCGCTGACGGCAGCCCGGCTAGGGGTTCGGACGGCGGCACTGATCGGCGTTGATCATCTCGCGGCCACGGCCTGGGAGATCGACGCGCTGCGCGCGGCCGGATGCAATGTCGTCACCGTGCCGCTCGGCCACGGACCGGTCTTCGAGAACGTCGAGCGGCCTGGCGGGCGAGTCCAGACCGCGCTCGAGGTGCCAGACTCGCTCGACGTCCCGTCGTTTCCCGCGGAATGGAAGAACGCGCCCGGATGGATCCTCGCTCCCGTCGCTTCGGAGCTTCCCCCCGCCTGGGCGAACGTGCCACCGCGCGAGGCCACCGTCGCCTTCGGCTGGCAGGGAATCCTGCGCCGGTTGGGGCCCGGCGAGCGGGTGCTGCCCATCGCTCCGGGCCCGTCCGACCTGCTTCGGCGCGCCAACATCACCGGTGTGAGCCGGCACGACCTGCTGCACGACCTCTCGTTCGATGGCCTGCGGCAATTGCTCGGGACACCCTCAGAGCTGCTGCTGACTTCGGGCGAGCGCGGTGGCTACCTGCTCGAGCTCGAGACCGGGCAGCGGAGCCGGCTCGTCCGGTACCCGGCCATTCCGGATCGCGGCGTGGTCGATCCGACGGGCTGTGGAGACGTGATGCTGGCCGCCCTGCTCACGGCCCGCATTGCGCTGGGCGCCGGCGCGGGCCATCGTGGCTCGCCGCTGCTGATTGCCGCCGCCGCGGCCAGTCTCAACACCGAGGGCATCGGCCTGGACGGCGTGCCAGGGAGGGCAGCAATTCGCGAGCGTCTGAGGCACCGCTAGCCATCCCGGGTTGGTAGACTGCCGACGGTCGACTGTTCGGGGTCTGGAGGGTGCCGGAATGTCGCGCTCAAGCGTTCCCGGAGGGCAACGAGGTCTGACGTCCGCCGCCCTCTCGACGCTGCCGTCGTTCGCCCCGCTTGCGGTGCCACGAAAGCTCGCCGACGACGCGGCCTCGGCCCTTCGCGAACAGATCCTGTCGGGCGGCATCAAGCTCGGGACGCACCTCGTCGAAGCCAGGATCGCCACGCTGCTCAACGTGAGCCGCGGAACGGTTCGAGAGGCATTCAAGGCGCTCGCGGCGGAAGGCCTCATCCAGGAGGAGCCGCGCCGGGGCGCATTCGTGGTCACCCTGAGCCGTGCGGACGTCCGGGACATCTACGGGGTCCGCTCGGCCATTGAGGGCCGCGCCGCCTACCTGGTTGCCGAGCGGCACGACGAAACCGAGGTCGCGAACCTTCGCGACGCCGTTGACGCGATCGCGGCGGCGGCCGCTTCCGGAGATCTCGCGGCGACCCGGCGCGCGGACCTTGCGTTCCACGATCGGCTGTGCTCCCTGAGTGGGAACCCGCGGCTGCACGACGTGTTCCGCCGTCACGTCCCCGTCCTGCACGCCTTGCTCGTCTATGACCAGCTCGCGTACGCGTCACCTGACGACGTCGCGGAGCAGCATCGTCCGATCCTCGAGGCCGTCCAGGCGGGTGACCCCGAGCTCGCGTCGCGGCTCGCCATCGAGCACTGTGACGAGGCTTGCCAGAAGGTGGCGCGCTACTTCGACGAACCGGCCGGCGACTGACGCGGCACGAGGAGACGATGGATGCCAGGCCCTCCGACCGCTATGCCAGCACCGCGCCACCGATCTGCCAGATCGAGCCATGGTCCGCCGGAGGCGTCAGTGACGTGCAGCCCCGCCTCCGACGCGATGAGTCCTGCCGCCGCGATATCCACAGCCGCGAGTCCCGTCGCCTGCCACACGCCGTCCAGCCGGCCGAGCGCCGCGTAGGTGATGCTCAGGGCAGTGCTCCCCAAGGTCCGGACGGCCCGTACCTGCGTCCGGATCTCGACGAAGCGCCGCACGGCACCCTCGTCGGGCGCGTCGCCGAGATCGGCGCTGACGACCGCATCCGCGAGGCGCGCCAATCGCCGTGGGCGGACCGCGTGCCGATCTGGCTCCAACCATGCGCCGACGCCGCGTACCGCGACAACGGTCTCGCCGTGGATCGGGTCGTGAATCACGCCGCACACGACGTATCCGTCGACTGCAAGCGCGACGCTGATGCAGAAGAACGGCAGCCCCGACGCGTAGCTGATCGTGCCGTCGAGGGGATCGACGATCCACACGCGACCCACGTCGGCACGTCCGCGAGCCCCGCCCCGGGCCGGCTTGACGCCGTGCAACCCGCTTTCCTCACCGAGGCGTGCGTCGCGAGGGCTGTGCTCTCGCAGGATCGCGAAGATGCGCCGCTCCGAATCGCGATCGACCTGCGTGACCACATCGTGCGGTCCCTTGCGACTGCGCCGGCTCGCAGACCGGAAGCCGGCCGCGACCACCGCCCCGCCGGCCAGCGCAGCCTGCCGCGCAACAGCGAGGTCCGACTCCCAGGGGCGCGGCATGGCCACCAACGTATCGGCGCCTCGCGAGCAGGTCAAGGACGGCGCGATATGGACGAGCCACGATGACGGCGCCGGCGGCCGCATTGCCGGGACGTCGCGGCCTGCGGCTGCGGCGACCGAGGATGACGCGCCAGACGCGCCGGGACCTGCGTGTCGGATTGCTGTTCGTCTCGCCATGGTTGATCGGGTTCGCCGCGTTCTACCTCTACCCGGCACTCGCCTCGCTCTACTACAGCTTCACGGACTTCAAGATCCTCGACGCGCCGCGCTGGGTCGGGCTCGCCAACTACGTGACGATGTTCGCTGACGCGCAGTTCTGGAAGTCGCTGACCAATACCGCGTACCTGGCACTCGTCGGCGTGCCGCTCTCGGTGCTCGCGGCGCTCGGCATCGCGCTGCTCCTCAACGTCAGGCGGATCGTCGGGATCTCCGTGTTTCGCACCATCTTCTACCTGCCGGTCGTGCTGCCAACGGTCGCCACAGCGGTGCTCTGGATCTGGCTGCTGAACCCTCAGTACGGGCTCGTCAACCAGGGGCTGAGCCTCATCGGGATCGAGGGGCCCAAGTGGTTCTACGACCCCGATTGGGCCAAGCAGGGGATCATCCTGATGACGATCTGGGGCGTCGGAGACGTCGTCGTCATCTATCTCGGCGCCCTCCAGGGAGTCTCGCGCGACCTGTACGAGGCGGCGGAGGTGGATGGTGCGGGCGCGTGGGCCAAGGTGCGCCACGTGACGATCCCGATGATCAGCCCGGCGATCCTCTTCAACCTCGTGACCGGGACGATCGCTGCCTTCCAGTACTTCACGCAGGCCTACGTCATCAGCGAGGGGACCGTCGGACGCGGCAGCGGCGCGGTCGGCGGCGTTCAGAACTCGCTCCTCTTCTACGGCCTGCACCTGTACAACAACGCGTTCCGCTACTTCAAGCTCGGGTACGCGTCCGCGCTCGCGTGGATCCTGCTGCTGATCATCCTGGGCACGACGGTCCTGATGCTCTGGCTGTCACGCCGCCGCGTCTACTACGCCGGTGAGCGCTGACGTGGCCGAACGCGTCGAGGTGCTGGCGCTCGTACGTGGTGGATGGCGCCGCCCGTCGCCCGGCCGCGTGGTCACATACCTGGCCCTCGTGGGATTGGCCGCCCTGTACCTGATGCCGCTGATCTGGATGGTCGGCACGTCGCTTAAGACCGGCCCGCAGTCGGTCGCCGCCCCGCCCGTCTGGATTCCCAACCCGATCGTGGCTCAGAACTACCCGGATGCGCTGGCCAAGATCGACTTCCCCCTGGCCCTCCGGAACACGCTGATCTACGCGGTGCCGTCGATGATCCTGACAGTGTTGTCGTGCAGCGTCGTGGCCTACGGGTTCGCGCGGGTCCGCTGGCCCGGACGAGACATTCTCTTCGTCGTCTGTCTGGCGACGATGATGCTGCCCTCGCAAGTGACGTTCATTCCGCTCTATGTCATCTATGCCAAGCTGGGCTGGGTCGGCACCTTCCTGCCGCTCATCGTGCCGTCGCTCTTCGGGGCTCCGTTCTTCATCTTCCTGCTGCGCCAGTTCTTCCTCGGCATCCCCAACGAGCTCTCTGACGCCGCGCGCATCGACGGTGCCAGTGAGCTCCAGATCCTGTGGCGCATCATCCTGCCGCTCTCGAAGCCGGCCCTGATCACCGTCGGGCTGTTCACCTTCATCGACAAGTGGGGCGACTTCTTCGGGCCACTCATCTACCTCCGGACTCCCGACCTGTTCCCGCTCTCGGTCGCGGTGCAGGCATTCCAGTCCGCCCACAAGACGGACTGGCCTCTCTCGATGGCGGCCGCGGTCGTGATCGCCGCACCGTTGGTCGTCATCTACTTCTTTGCTCAGCGACGCTTCATCGAAGGAATCACGTTCTCAGGCATCAGAGGTTGAAAGGAGCAGCCACCGGCTCAGCAATGGTCCATGTTGGATCCGCACGGCTTCGCACCAGAGGAGGGCTCACGTCGATGTCTCGAAGGTTCCGGGTCCCGGTAGTCATTGCCGGACTCATCCTGGTCATCACCGGTTGCGCGGGAACGTCTACGACGCCGGTCCCTAGCGCCGTCCCGCCGCCGGCCGCCACGACGACGATCACCCCCGTGCCCGCGACTCCCGCGGCCTCGGCACCTGCCACGCCGGAAGCCACGCCCGTGCCCGCCACGGAGGCTCCCACCGCGGCGCCGGTCTCGAACCTCATCCTCCGCTACTGCTGGGGCGGCGAGGGCGAAGTCACGGCGATGGAATCGATCGTCCAGGACTTCAATGCCAGCCATCCCACCATTCAGGTGCGCGGCATCAGCGGATCCATCAAGACGGAAGAGATCGCGGCGGCGGTCGCCGGCGGCTCGCCGCCCGACATGGTCATCATGTGCAACAACGGGGCCGTGCCCGGCTTTGCCCATGACGGTGTGATCATGCCCCTGGATGACCTGATCACGCAGATCGGGGCCGACACCAGCAACATCATCCCTGCGTCACTTGCCTGGGTCACCTACCAGGGCAAGCTCTACGGCCTGCCGTTCCTGCAGGACACGTGGGGCTTCGCGTGGAACACGGACGAGTTCACGACCGCCGGTCTCGACCCGACGAAGCCTCCCAAGACCCTGCAGGAGCTGTGGGACTACGCCAAGAAGCTGACCATCTACAACAACGACGGGTCGATCAAGCAGGCCGGCTTCATCCCGGACTACCCCGGCAAGAACCTCACGGAGTTCAGCCAGCTGTTCGGCTGCAACTACTACGACGAGGCCAACAAGAAGATCACGGTCGACTCACCCGAGTGCGTGGCGTGGTTCGACTGGTACAAGAAGTACTACGCGGAATACGACAAGAAAGGTGCCCTCACCAACCTGATCGCGAGCAAGGGCTCCGAGGACGAGGACCTCTTCTACACCGGCAAGGTCGCAATGGGCCTCTTCGGTGAGTGGCTGCCGGGCAGCGCCTATGCGCCGAACTTTGCGCCGAACCTGAAGTACGAGACGGCCCCCTTCCCGTCGGATGTGGCCGGCGAGTACGGTGCCGGGTTCGTCAATGGAAATGCGTTCTTCATTCCCAAGGGATCGAAGGATCCGGCGGCAGCCGCGACGTTCGGGATGTACCTGATGACCGATGCTCCCTCGCGGAAGATGGCCATCCAGAATGCGAGCGTCCCCCAGCTGAAGTCGCTGACCACCGATCCGACACTCACCGCGGTGCCGCATTTCAGCACCTTCCTGGACATTGCGAACTTCCCCAAGACCTGGACCAACCCGATGATCTCGCAGTGGTCAGAATTCCATGACGCCATGGACACCGCGCTCGACAGCGTGCTGACCGGCGGCGTCTCCTCGGCCGACGCGCTCGGCGCTGTCGCCAAGCAGATCCAGACCGAGCTCGACGCCAACGGTCCCTGACAACCGGTTGGAACCGTTCAGAGCATGGGCCCCGGTTTCATTCGGGGCCCATGGCCTTCCATGAACCGACCTGTTCGACGAGCCTGTCGGGATAATCCGAATAGATCGCATCGACGCCCAGGTCAAGCAGTCGCGCGACACGTCGCGGGTTGTGGGCATCCCATCCGAACGCGAGGATCCCGGCGGCATGGACGTCCTCGATCATGGCCGCGTCCCAACCCGACCAGCGGAGGTTCAGCGCATCCACGCCAACATCCACCAGCCGCGGCAGTAGTGCGGTGAGGCCGCGCGGCTCCAGGTGCGTGGAGCACACGAGCCGCACGTCCGCCGAACGCGCCCGGAGCCCGCGAAGGAGTTCAAGGTCGTCATGGCATGCCCACAATCGCGTGGTGGCGTCGGCCGCATCGGCGACGTGCAGAAGCGCCTCCGTGACGTCCGGCGCCTCGATGTCGAGCGACAGCTCGAACGCGGTCCCGCAGTCCGCGTAGAGGTCGGCGAGCGCCGGGATGTCGCGCTCTTGGAGCTGCTCGGCGGTAAGGCGGGTAACGGACCGCCGCGGCGACCCAACAGCCGGGAGCAGGCGATCGTGGACCAGCACCGGCACGCCGTCCCGCGAAAGCCACACGTCGGATTCGATCCCGTCCGCGCCCTGCTCCAGGGCGAGCCGGAAGGCCGGCAGGGTGTTCTCGGGCAGGTACCCCGACGCCCCGCGGTGGGCAAACGTGATCGGGGCCCGGCGCGCGGCGGCCATCACGAACATACCGAGGCAGCGTCAGCGTGAGCGCACCTCAGCCGGTGCTTTGGGCCGCTCCCGGTACCGGGCCGCGCGTGGGCGGACATCGCGGAGCATCCGCGGTCGCGCCCGAGAACACGATGGCGAGTTTCCGGGCGGCGGCCGCGTCGGGCACAGATTACGTCGAGCTGGACGTGCAGCTCAGCCTGGACGGCGAGCTCATGGTCTACCACGACGAGACGCTCGAGCGAACCTCGGACGGGCACGGACGGCTCGATCGCATGCCTGCCGCGGAGCCGGAGCGGCTCGACGCCGGCACATGGTTCGGGCCGCGGTTGTCCATCTGCTCGTTCGAGGCAGCCGAGCTGCGTGGCGCCGCCGCCGTCGCTCCGGGAGTCGCGCGCATCCTGATCGTGGATCGCGACGATCGAGGGGCGGATCTCATGGCGGCTGCGCGCGATGCCGAGTCGAGCGGCGTGAACGTGCCATGGGACTGGCTCGATACAGGGACGGTCGCGCGGTTGCACGCTGCTGGACTCCTCGTTGCGGGTGGCACCATCGAGCTCGCCGCACTCCCGCGGTGCCTGGCGCTCGGCATCGACCTCGTCGATTCCAACGATCCCGGTCCCATCGTGACGGCGCTGCGCAGTATCGGCGTCAAAGAGCAATGACGCGAAACCAGGATGGTCGACCGTCGACCATTGACAGTGGTTGGCCGTCCGAATAGCGTTGCGGCCGGAGCAGGACGGCGCAGCGCGGCAAGTGTGTGATCGAGGGACGGGCTGGCGCGCATGCACCGGGGCAGCAGGGCGCGAGCACGAAAGAGGAGCCTGGCGATGACCATCCGCGGTTCGAATCTCAGCCTCATCCTCGCGCTCGCGCTCGTGGCGGCGGCCTGTTCGCCGGGCGGTGCCGCAACCTCGGGGCCCACCACCTCCGGCACGGCTGGATCGCCGTCACCAACGATTGGCACGTCTACCGGCGCGACGCCCGGCGCGTCCAGCTCGGTTCCGGTGGGCTCGGCGCAGGCCGTCACGCTCGAGTGGTTCTCGGCGCTCAATGAGAACGAGCCATACGTGGCGGCATACAAGCAGATCATCTCGAACTTCGAGGCGTCGCATCAGGGCATCACGATCCACGTTACGTGGATGGGGCGTCAGCTGTCGACCAAGATCCGGCCGCTGCTCCAGTCGGGCACGAAGCCCGATATCGTCGAGGACGACCTTCAGATCATGTATGCCGGCCTCCAGAAGGACGGTCTGGTAGCCGACCTGACGCCCTATCTCGCGCAGAAGGACGCTTCCGGTTCGAGGTCCTGGAAGGACGACTGGTCATCGGGCAGCCTCGAGCTGCTCAGCAGGCAGGGGGAGCTCGACACGCTGCCGTTCTGGGTGAACGCGACGCAGGTCTTCTACGACCAGCGAACATTCGACAAGAACGGCTTCAGCGCGCCGGCCACGTGGGACGACCTGATGGGAATGTGCGCGAAGCTCAAGACGGCGGGCCCGCCGTGCTTCGGCGAGGAAGGCGGCTTCGCCGATTACAACATGTTCTGGATGTCGGAGCTGACCGACCGGCTCATGGGCCCTGACGCTCTGCTCGCCGCCGCGACCGACAAGACCGGCCAGACGTGGCTGCAGCCCGACTACCTCGTCGCAGCGCAGAAGGAGGCATCGCTCAAGTCGAACGGATACCTGCCGAAGGGCTTCGAGGGCAGCCAGTATCCGGCTGCCCAGATCAGCTGGGTCAGCGGCAAGTCGGCGTTCTACCTCCTCTCGGACTGGCTGCCGTCGGAGCTTGTCGACAAGACCCCGGCCGGATTCGTCTTCCGTTCGTTCCCGTTCCCGACCGTCGACGGCAAGGGCAGTCCGACGGACATCGAGCTGTTCCAATGGGGCTTCAGCCTCTTCAAGGACGCACCGCACGCCGAGCAGGCCGTCGAGTTCCTGAAGTACTTCACGTCTCCCGATGCGTTCAAGCCGCTCCAGACGGATTACGCCTTCGTGTCGCCGCTCAAGACGCCGTACACCCCGAAAGACAACGCCGACTCACAAGAGAACATCCGAGCGGGAACAGCGGTTCACGGCTACATCGGCGGGCTCGTGGCGAGGGCACCGGACTACCTCCAGACGGTGCTCGAGCCACTCAACGACAAGCTGATCTTCGGCCAGATCACTGCGGACCAGTTCATCCAGCAGATCTCCGCGGCCAGCGCCACCTACTGGAAGAA
>JBBSGX010000079.1:0-9998 GCA_038253685.1 Candidatus Limnocylindrales bacterium
CCCATCGAAGCGGTACGGCCCGGCGACCTGATCCGGGTTCGCCCCGGCGAGAGGGTGCCGGTGGACGGCCTCGTCACGGAAGGCGGATCAGCGGTCGACGAGGCGATGCTCACGGGTGAACCGGTGCCCGTCGTGAAGCGGCCAGGCGACGAGGTCATCGGCGCCACGATCAACACGACGGGTAGCTTCGTGTTCCGCGCCACACGTGTCGGTCCCGACACCGTTCTTGCCCAGATCGTGCAGATGGTCCAGGCTGCACAGGGCTCGAAGGCGCCCATCCAGCGGCTCGCCGACCGGGTCAGCGCGAGGTTCGTACCGCTGGTCATGGCACTGGCTGCGGGGACCTTCGTCGCCTGGCTGCTGTTCGGTCCGCAGCCGAGCTTCACGCATGGCCTTGTGGCGGCGATCTCCGTCCTGATCATTGCCTGCCCCTGCGCGATGGGGCTCGCTACGCCCACCGCGATCATGGTCGGCACCGGTCGCGCCGCAGAATCGGGAATCCTGATTCGCGGCGGCGAGGCGCTGGAGCAGGCCGGCCGCATCGACACGGTGATCTTCGACAAGACGGGCACGCTGACGCTCGGCAAGCCCTCCGTCGCGGAAGTCGTCGCGTTCGACGACGCGACCGAGGACGAGGTCCTGGTGCTGGCAGCAGCGGTCGAGCGCGGCAGCGAGCACCCGCTCGGCGCCGCCATCGTCGCGGAAGCCGCGCGTCGGGCGCTGAACGTGCCACAGACCGCTGCATTCGAGAGCGTGGCGGGGCGCGGCGTGGTGAGCGTGCTTGATGGAGCACCGCTCGCCGCCGGCAATCCCGCGTTCCTGGCGGAGCACGGAATCGACCTGGGCGTGGCGACGTCGGCGATCGAGTCCAGTGCCAGGGACGGCCGCACGCCGATCCTGGTCGCGCGGAACGAGAGGCTGGTCGGTCTCATCGCTGTGAGCGACCCCGTGAAGCCGGAGGCGGCAGCTGCGGTTCGTGAGCTGAAGACGCTGGGCATCGTCGTGTGGCTCGTGACTGGGGATGCGCGGGCGGTTGCCGACGCGGTGGCGCGGCAGACCGGCATCGAGCACGTCATTGCGGAAGCGCTGCCGGCGGAGAAGGCGGCGCGCGTCCGAGACCTCCAGGCCGTCGGTCGTCGCGTGGCCATGGTCGGCGACGGCGTCAACGATGCGCCCGCGCTGGCCCAGGCGGATCTCGGCGTAGCCATCGGAACCGGCACGGACGTCGCGATCGAGGCCTCCGACGTGACCCTCGTCGGTGGCGATCCGCGACTGGTCGCGTCCGCAATTCGCCTCTCTCGCCAGACGGTGCGGGTGATCCGCCAGAACCTGCTCTGGGCGTTCGGCTACAACGTGGTCCTGATCCCGGTCGCGATGGGCGTCCTCTACCCGTTCGTCGGCCTGCTGCTGGATCCAGCCATCGCCGCGGGGGCCATGGCACTGAGCTCGGTCAGCGTGGTGCTCAACTCGCTTCGGTTGCGCCGTTTCGACCCGAGACCGAACGCCGGCGGGCCGCCGGGACGCTCCGTCGCGGACCGGGTTCCCGCGACTCCCTGAGGGAGAGGCGCCGCGACTGGCGCGACGTTTGCGGGTTCGCCGGGCATCCTCTACGGTCACCGCGTGTCAGCCTCCCCTCGGCTTCGCGCGGCCGCGGCCGCGCTCGCCATCGGGGTGCTGCTTCTTGGTGCGGTCGCCGTCCTTCCTAGAACGCCCGGGACCGCGCAACCGGCCGTTGAGCACCCCACCCTCGTCGCCGGGCGACGCCGTCCCGACTGAGGTGATCGCTACTCCCCCTTCCGGAACGGCGACGCCGACGCCGCTCCCGACGCCGGCCGGTCCGCCCCGCGTCCGGGCGCTCGCCGATCGCGAGGTCTTCGGCTTCCTGCCCTACTGGAAGCTCGGCCAACCAAACACGAACCTGGACCTCCGGCAGCTGACCACGATCGCCTATTTCGGCGTCGAGGCGCACCAGGACGGGCATCTCATCCGGCTCAGCAAGGCCGGCGCCGTGCCTCCGGGATGGGTCGGATTCGAGAGCCAGCCATTTGCCGACATGCTCGCAGCAGCGCACGCAGCCCATGTCCGCGTCGTCCTCACGGTTCAGCGATTCGCCTGGACCGGCGGTCAGTCGCGCCGGACGGTCAAGCTTCTCAAGAAGCCGACGGCCCGTTCATCGCTCGTGCGGGACATTGTCGGGGTCGTCAAGGACCGTGGGATCGACGGGATCAACCTCGACTGGGAGCCGGTCCCAGCTGCGGCCCGGGATGACTTCACGACCGTCGTCCGCGAGTTGCGAGCGGGGCTCGATGGCGCCCACGAGGGCCTCCAGCTCACGTTCGACCTCACGACATCGATCGGCGCGTTCGACCTTCCAGCCCTCACCGCCGACGATGGCGCGGATGCGGCTCTCGTGATGGGTTACGACTATCGAATCGCCACCGCGAGGCGCGCCGGCTCGACCGCGCCGCTCGACACCGGCAACGCCGCTTTCGGATTGCGCGCAACCGTTGCCGAGGCGCTCACGCTGATTGCTCCCGAGCGGATCATGCTGGGCCTGCCCTGGTACCGCCGCGCATGGTCGACCGCCGGCGCCGACGCCCACGCGCTGACCCAGGATCCAGCAACGTTCGGGGCGTCGCAGACGGTCGAGTACAGCGCAGCCCTGGAACAGGCACAGCTCACGGGCCGCCTCTACGACGAGACGGAAGCGGCCGCCTGGAGTGTCTACCAGGCGGTCTCGTGCCCCGCCTGCCCGGTGACCTGGCGACAGCTCTGGTACGACGATGTCGACAGCTTCCGGACCAAGGTCGGACTCGCGTTCGACCAGGGGCTGGGCGGCATCGGCATCTGGGCGCTCGGCGAGGACGGCGCCCATCCCGAGCTCTGGTCGGCGCTCCGCCTGGCGCTCGGCACGACCACCGACTCGAAGGCGCCGAGTGGAACCGCGACGCTGGACACCAGCCTCGACCCGGCCCTGGCCGGCAGGAAGGAGCAAGGTCTCCCGACCGTGGAGGGCGTGGCCCGCGTCACGCTCAAGGCGGACGACGGCTCCGCGGGCAGCGGTCCTGCCTTCGTCCGCGTCTCCAACCTCGCCGATCTGACCGGCGGCCAGCTCCTGAGCGGCCGCACCTATCCCTCGCTGCCGAGCCTTGACGTGTCTCTGACCGATCCGGCGATCGGCGGCTCCGCGGAGGCCGGCAAGCGCACCGTCTACGTGCAGTGGCGCGACGTGGCGGGGAACTGGTCGGAGGTCGTGTCACTCCAGGTCTGGAACAAGCGGGCACCCGCCGCATCGCCGTCGGCGTCTGCATCACCCGAGCCCATCCCGAGCGTGACGCCTCCGCCCTACTGAGGTCCGGCGCCACCCTCGGCGCTACCCTTCGCGACCCCGAATGAGTACCCTCCGTGGCATGGCCGGATCGGAGGTGCGACGCCACATCGTGCTGTGCACGCTGGAGCCGCTCGGCGTGCGCACCCTGGAAGAGCTGATCCGCCTGGGCGAGCGCGTCATCGTGGTGGCCGAGAACCCGGAAGCTCGCCATCGTGAGGTCGCCGAAGGCCTGGGCGTGCAGATCGTCGAGGGCAGCCCGCGGGATCCCGACTGCCTGCGCAGGGCGAATGTCGAGCACGCACGAGCGATCGTCCTGACCGATGACGACGACACCGGCAACATCCACGCAGCCTTGACCGCCCAGTCGCTGCATCCCGGCCTGCACACGGTCCTGCGTACATTCGACGACGAGTTCGCGCGGCGGGTGGAGAGCCTCTTTCCTGACGCGGTGGCGATGTCCTCCTCCGCCCTGGCGGCACCGGGCTTCATCACCGCGATCCTCGACCAGGATGCCGACGAGCGCTGGATCGACGTGCTGGGCCGGACGCTGGCATTGCGGTACGCCGACCCGGACGATCCGGCCGTGGTGGTGCCGCTCGCCGACGATTCCCAGACGCCGATCAAGCTCTTCCCGCGCGTCGGCCAGCACCTTCTGTGCCTGATCGATCCCAGCGGCGGGCCTGCGCACACCCTCCTGGCCAAGCCGAGAGGCCGGACAGTTCCTTTGCCCAGGGCCCCGAGCGCGAACTGGATGCGCCGGGTGGATCGACGCTTCTGGGCGCTTGGGGCGGTGCTGCTCGTGACCACCGTGGTGAGCTCGTTCGTGTTTGCCGCCGCGACCGGGACGGATCCCGTGAATGCGATCTACAACGCCATCTCCGCGTTCTTCGGCGGCGTGGCCGATCAGAACGTGGCGAATACGCCGGCTCTCAAGCTCTTCGTCGTCGTGCTGACACTCTTCGGTGCTGCTGCCCTGGCGCTCTTCTTCGGCGTCATCGCTGACACTGTCCTTTCCGCACGCATCTCCAACCTGCTGGGGCCGCAACCCACCGATGCGAAGGACCACGTGATCGTGGTCGGTCTGGGCACCATCGGCTTCCGCATCGCGCTGCTGCTCCGCCAGCGCGGCATCCCCGTGGTCGTGGCCGAGAAGGACCT
Source organism: Candidatus Limnocylindrales bacterium (assembly GCA_038253685.1). Classification (GTDB taxonomy): domain Bacteria; phylum Chloroflexota; class Limnocylindria; order Limnocylindrales; family CSP1-4; genus JAFMJV01. Next base: position 4,490 of record JBBSGX010000079.1, read on the forward strand.
CGATGGGCGCTTCGTGGATTCGGCGCGCAGCCAGCGCATCCCGGTCGTGGCCACGGACGCGCGCACGCCACAGGCGCTCAAGAAGCTGCGCGTCGAGTATGCGCGGGCACTGCTGGCCGTGACCTCGGACGACGCCTCCAACCTGGCCACGGCGATGCATGCCCGCGGTGCGCGGCCCGACATGCGCATCGTGTTGCGGCTCTTCGATCCTGACCTGGCCGCGCAGCTTGACAAGGCGCTCGGCGACTACAACTCGCGCAGCGTCTCGGCATTGGCCGCGCCGGCCTTCGCGGCAGCGGCCGTCGGCCGGCAGGTGCTCGCCAGCATCCCGCTGAGTGCCCAACAGGCATTGATGGTGGCGCGCGTGCCGGTCGAGGCAGGATCGGCCGCCGACGGATCGACGGTGGCCTTCGAGGAGACGATGGGCACGGACGTCGCGTCCGACGACTGCCGCGTGCTGGCTCTTGTGGTCGGCGACCAGGTGCGCTGGACGCCTGCGGGCAACGATGCCCTCGCCGCCGGCATGGAGATGGTCGTGGTGGCGACGCGCCGGGGCATCAGGTCGGCCGTGAAGCGCGGCCAGCGACGGGTCGCGCGGTCAGCCGAGCTTGCGAACCACCAGGAAGTGCGACAGGCCGAAGGTGTGGAGGGGCGTGCTCTCGGCGATGTAGAGGCCCCGGCGCAGAAGGCCACCGATGCGGCGGTGCCGGGCGCTGACGTTGTCGAAGCCGGGGTAGATCACGCGGTGATGCACGATGCGTACGGGCAGCCCGCGGAATAGCGAGCGGATGCCACGCTCCGTGTAGGCACGCACGTGTGGCGCGAAGCGATTGCGGAGCGGATCCGGCAGCCAGTTGACGAGCGGGATGTTGCCGAAGACGTAGCGCTTGCCGAAGTAGGCCCCGTGCGTCTCGAAGAGATACAGCCGGTTGGGCGCGAAGATCACGATCGTGCCGCCCGGCCTGGTGACGCGGACCGCCTCGGAGATCGTCTTGCGGTCGTCGTCGACGTGCTCGATCACCTCGTTCGAGAAGATAACGTCGAAATGGTCGTCGGGAAACGGAAGCGCTTCGCTTGGTGCCAGGTGAATGTTCGGCAGCTTGATGCTTGCCTCCGCGACGCGCTCAGCCTCGACGTCCACGCCGTGTACGTCCTCGGTGTACTGGCGGAACCGCCGCACGTAGGTGCCGATGCCGCAGCCGATGTCCAGGACGCGCGCACCCTCGAGCGGCACGAAGCGGCGCACCATCTCGAGGCGCCGGTCCTGCCCGAAGCGCCAGCTGTAGCTCGGGCGGCCACGCTCGATCGCAGTGGCGGAATGGGCGTCGTCGTGACCGTGGGTTTCGAGCGTCAAATGTCCCTCATGTGCGGCGCCGATGGTAGGCGAGCGAGTGAAATGCTGCGTAATAGCAATGTCTCCGCCTAACGCGCGTTATGTCCTCTAAGATGAACCTGGACTACCGTCCACTCAAAGTGGCCACGGTATGTCGCTGAGGGCAACGTGGGTTATCGATTCCCGGGTCGTGTCCGGGGCTGAGGAGGACGCACATGCGTCGACTATTGGCGACCCTGGGGGTCGCGGTCATCGTAGTCTCGTGCGGCGGAGGCGGGGGAGCTGCGCCATCCAGCGGCGGCGTCGTTCCGACCGGGACAGCCGCCCTTCCCGTCGCCACGCCGACCAGCCCGGTCGTCGCGCCGACCGGCACCATGGCAACGGAGTCGGCGACACCTGCCGCTCCATCCGAGAGCGCCGGCGCCGCTCCGTCCGAGAGCGCCGGCGTCGGTCCATCCGAGAGCGCAGGCGCCGCTCCGTCCGAGAGCGCCGGCGTCGGTCCATCCGAGAGCGCAGGCGCCGCTCCGTCCGAGAGCGCGGCGGCCGAGACTCCGGTGGTGACGCCGGAGATCACGCAGCCACCGGCCGTGTCGCTGACCGACTACTGCGCCTCGAGCGGCGCTACCCCGGCACCTGGCGAGACGATGGCCAGCGGAGGCGTCAATACCTGGGCGGCCGGTATCAGTGGTCCGGTCACCATCTCCGGATGGCAGTCGACCGGCGCCGAGGGCGATGCCCTGACGCAGACCCTGTGTGCCGCACAGGCTGCGCTGCCGAACCTCCAGATCACCTACCAGCCGATCGCCGGCGACTACCAGGCGGTCATGACCGCGAACATCGCGGCACGCGACGTTCCGGACCTTTTCTACGTGAACGCGGACTATGCGCAGTCGTGGATCGACAACACCTATCTGCTCCAGCTCGATGACTACGTCTCCAAGTCGAGCTTCGACACCAGCCAGTTCTTCCCGGGCTACGCATCGATCTTCCAGAACAGCGCCGGTAACTGGTTCGGGTTCCCGAAGGACGGCAACACCATCGGCATGGCCTACAACTCGGACATCGTCAAGAGTCCGCCAAAGACGCTCGCCGATCTCGTGACGTGGGCGAAGGGCGCCAAGGGCAAGGGTTCCTACAAGGCGCCGATGTGCCTGAACCCCGGGCTGGACCGTGGGCTCGCCTTCCTCTACGCCGAGGGCGGAGCGGTCGTCTCCGATGATGGCAAGACCGACATGATCGACTCGGCCGCTTCCAAGAAGGCCGTCCAGTGGTACATGGACCTCTTCAAGGATGGGCTCGGCATGACGGCCAGCGACATGGGCGACGGCTGGTGCGGCGACGCGCTCGGCAAGGGCGACGCTGCCGTGATCTTCGAAGGCGGCTGGCTCGATCCGGCCATGACCAGCACCTATCCGACCGTCAAGTACGCATGGGCACCGGTCCCGACCGGGTCAACCGGCAAGCCCGTTACGATCTCCTTCACGGTCAGCTACTCCATCGGCGCGGATGCCAAGAACCCCGACCAGGCATTCGCCCTGCTGACCTACCTGACCGGCCCCGCCGGCATGCAGGTCTGGACCCAGGGCGGTGTCGCCCTTCCGTCAAGGAAGGACGTGCCATCGCCTGCTGGAAAGGACATCCTCACCGCCGAGAGTGCTAACGCCAAGCCAGGCTCAGGCTTCATGCCGGGCTGGGGCGACGTGCAGAGCGCCTTCCAGAACGCCTTCATCAACCAGATCCAGAAGAAGACCTTCGAGGCTGGTCCGGTGATCGATGCGACCAAGACAGCCGTGGACACGGCAATCTCGGGCCAATAGCGGCCCGACGGAAATGTGAGCCCATGCCGGGACCGCTCGTCGGTCCCGGCATGCCCGTGTCAATTAGGAGGGACGGGGAATGAGCGCTGTGGCCCGCATGGCGGCGGAAGCACGCCCTCCACGCCGCGGCGGCATCGGCACCCGATCGGAGACGATCGCGGGCTACCTCTTCATCGCGGTGCCGATGCTGCTCTTCCTGGTCCTGAACATCGGTGCGATCGCATACGCCGCGTACATCAGCGTCTGGAAATGGAACATCCGGCTCGGGCCCGTGAGCTTCATCGGACTCCAGAACTACCAGAACGCACTCGCGAATCCGACTTTTCAGGTCGCGGTGAAGAACACCATCTACTACACCATTCTGTGGGTACCGTTGACGATGGCTGTTGGCCTGTTCCTGGCGGTCATCGTCAATCAGAAGATCCGCGGCCAGACGTTCTTCCGTGCCGCCTTCTACTTTCCCGCCATCGCAAGCTCGGCGGCGATCACGACGCTGTGGATCTTCCTCGCCGCGCCCGACGGCTTCTTCAACGAAGTTCGCGGGGCCCTGGGACTCAATCCGTTGTTCCAGCTTCTCGGCTATGGTCCGAACCAGAACTGGATCGGGGACCAGGCCACGGCGATGCAGTCGGTGATCATCCTCAACGCCTGGACGACCTCGGGCACGTTCATGCTGTTCTACCTGGCCTCCCTGCAGTCGATCGGCCGTGAGATCTATGAAGCCGCGGCGATCGACGGCGCGAACGCATGGCAGGCGTTCTGGCGGGTCACCTTCCCGTTGCTCAAACCCGGGCACTACTTCGTCGCCACCGTCGCCGTGATCGGCGCCCTGCAGCTCTTCGACCAGGCGTTCATCGGCGGCGGCACGAACGGTGATCCGAACAACTCGCTGATGACGATGGTTCTGTACATCTATCGAGCCACGTTCGGCACGGACGCCAATTTCAGCCTGGCGGCAGCCGCCGGTGTCATCCTCTTCCTGGTCATCATGACGGCGACCCTGCTGCAACGACGCTTCTTCGGCCAGGCGCCGAGCTGGTGAGGAGCCTTGCATGACCGCAACCGCCCAACCCATTCGCGCGGATACCGCCGCCACGGTCGCGCCGGTCGGCGACCGCGGCGCTATCTGGCGCCGCCGCCTCGCGTACCTGCTGCTGATCACCTACGCGTTGCTGATGCTGGTGCCATTCGCCTGGTCCGTCATCACGTCGTTCAAGACGCTGCCGGACTCGGTCAAGCTCACGGTCATCCCCGACCCGCTCACGCTCGATGGATGGAACTTCGCACTCACGAAGCTCAGGCCTGCCGTTCCAGTGCTCTTCCTCAACAGCGCGATCGTCGCGGGTGTGGCGACGGTCTCAAACCTCGTGCTGGGGAGCATCGCCGGCTACGCGTTCGCACGCCTCAAGTTCCCCGGTCGCGAGGTGCTGTTCCTGGTAGTGCTGGCGACACTGATGATTCCCGACCAGCTGCGCCTGGTGCCGATCTACGTGCTCTTCAACAACGTCGGTCTGACGCGCGGGATCGAGCAATACGTGGCCGTGATCCTGATGTTCGCGATCTCGGCGTCGAGCATCTTCCTGCTGCGGCAATACTTCCTGTCGATGCCGCGTGACCTCGAGGAAGCCGCCAAGATCGATGGGGCGGGGTTCTTCACCACCTTCTACCGTGTCATGCTGCCCTTGGCGGGCCCGGCCCTCTCAGCGGTCGCAATTCTCCAGTTCCAGGGCACTTGGAACAGCTTCTTCTGGCCACTGATCCTGATGCGCGATCCCAGCCACTACACCTTGCCATTGGCGTTGGCGCAGTTCCGCACGTCGGGAGGATTCTCCACGAACTGGCCGCCATTGATGGCCACGGTCGTCATCGCCACCATCCCGATCCTGGTGCTGTACATCTTCTTCCAGCGCTACTTCGTCGAGGGCATCGCCGCATCCGGCGTGAAGGGCTGACGTGACCGCGAACGTCGCCGCCTCCGCTGAGGTCGACACGGTCGCCCTCCCTGCGGCTCCGACGCTGCGCGGCTCACTGCGGGCGGCCGCGGTGGACTTCTACTACAACTCGTGGCGCCTGGTGCCGGCCAATGTCCTGTGGGCCATCGGGCTCGTCGGGCTGTACGTGGTCTTCATCTTCTGGCCATTCGGGGCGCTTCTTCTGCTGCCGCTCCTTGCGCTTCCGACGGTCGGCATCTATCGGATGGCGGCCCTCATCGTCCGGGGCGAGAGCGTTTCCTTCTGGGACGCCGTCGGCGCATGGCGGCGGTTCCTGGCAGCGGCCCTCGGCGCCGGTTTCGCCATCGTGCTGGCCGGCGCGATCTTCACGGTGAATCTGTTTGGCGGGCTTGCCTCCTCAGAGCCAA
>JBBSGX010000080.1:0-9869 GCA_038253685.1 Candidatus Limnocylindrales bacterium
CCGAGCTGCCCGAGCACTCCGCACTGGATCTCCCGCTGCCCTCGCAGCTCGGCCCCGCGGAGCACTGGATACTGGCGCGCGCCACGGCCACGATCCGCGACGTGGACGCGGCCTACAGCGCCTTCCAGTTCGGCGAGGCGACGCGGATCCTCCACCATGCCATCTGGAGCGAGTACTGCGATTGGTACCTGGAATTTGCCAAGGTGCAGCTGGGGCAGGGTGCCCCAGCCGAGCGCCGAGGGGCGACCTGGCAGGTGCTGTCGTGGGTCCTGGACCGCTATCTCCGCCTGCTGCATCCCGTGATGCCGCACCTCACCGAGGCCATCTGGGGTCGGCTCCCGCACGGCGTGGCAGATCGGGATCTGCTGATCGTCTCGAGCTGGCCCGAAGCCGTCGAGTCGGAGAAGGGCTTTGACCCGCGGCAGGCGGACGGGGTCGCAGGTCTGCTCGAGCTCGTCAGCGGCATCAGAAACGCGCGCGCCGATGCGGGCATCGACGCCGGTGCCTGGCTGGACGCCCTCGTGCTGTTCAACGATGCGGCGACGGCCGAGGCGTTCCCGGGCCTGGCCGAGCCCATCGGACGTCTGGCCCGGATCCGGCCGCAGGTGGTCGCTTCGCGCGCCGAACTGGAGGCCGGGACATCCGAAGGCGCCCTTTCCGTCCTTACGGGGCCTGCGGAGGCGCGACTGACTGCGTCCGGCGCCGACCTCGTGAAAGAACGTGCCCGCCTCGCGAAGGAACGCGCAGACACGTCGCGTCAGCTCGAGTCCGCTCGTGCTCGAATCGGCGATCCGCAGTTCGTGTCGAAGGCGCCCGCGGCCGTCGTCGAGGGCGCCCGGGCGCGCGTTGCGGAGCTGGAAGAGCGCCTGGCACGGCTCGAGGAGCGACTTGCCGACCGCAAATGAACGAAGGTACGCCCGCCGGATGCCCGTGGCATAGCTATGACGGGTTACTCTGAGTGTGGCGGACGACAACGACCGACCATCGAGAGGAGCACGCGTGCCGCTGGATTTCCTGAGGCGACGAGGTAGCGTCAAGCCCGAGGCGCAACCCCGCCCGTCGCTGCTTCCCGAAGACGTCGAGGCGCAGGAGTACACGATCAAGCTGACCTATCGCGCAAAGGCCAGCCAGGGCGTGCGCATGACTGCCGGACCAAACGCCATGGCCGAGCTGCCCGGCATGCTGTCGGGTATTGCCATCTCCGAGGTGGAGGTCGTCGAGCCGTTGGCGATGGAGTTCCAGGGGGCAGCCCCTGCCATCGTGCATCCGGCCGAGGCGCTCCAGTGGATCAATGCGAACCACGACCACAACCCCGTGACACGGCACGCGCTGGTCGTGCTGGAAACGTCGGATGCGGTCGACCCGGCATTCGAGACCGCTGCGCTGGCGCTGCTCTCCGGCGAGGTCGACACGTCCGGCTTTCCCGAGTACGACGCGATCGTCGGCGGCGTCGCGTCGCATTGGGACGAGGCGACCGGCGACATGATCGTGCACGCGGTGGTTGGTTGGGGCGGCAAGGGCGTGCGTGGAGACACGGACCGGGCGGCCCAGAAGACGCTCGCCAGCCTGCTCACGAATGTCCTCGCAAGCCAGCACGCGGTCGGGCTGAGCCCGGTCGAGCGGCCGGTCCCGAGCGCGGGCTCCGGCGGGCTGGTCTGCGCGCATTGCGGCTTCGCCTCGGCCCACGATCGCGCCTTCTATTGTCCGAAGTGCGGCATGCGGATGCTCCGCGGGTAGCTTGCCGTGCCGGTCTACGAGTACGTCTGCACCTCCTGCGGCCGGCGCATCGACGTCCGGCACTCGATCGCCGAAAACGGCCCGACGACCTGCGAGGCCTGCGGAGGCCGGATGCGGAAGGCCTTGAGCACGCCGGCCATCCACTTCAAGGGTTCCGGTTGGGCAAAGAAGGACGCGCAGAGCGCAGCAAGAGGCGCGGACAGGAAGGCGGCCGGCGACGCAGGGACCGATTCGGCCCCGGTCGCGGCAGGCGCAGAGGGTTCCTCGTCCGGCGCTGAGGCTTCGTCGTCGGCAGGGGAGGGTTCCCCATCAAGTGCCGAGGGCTCGTCGTCGGGAGCCGATGCTTCGAAGACCGCGACCAAGGCCGACTCGCAAGCTGCTTCTGGTGGTTCGGGTTCCTCGTCGTCTCGCGCCACCCCGAAGTCGCCGGCCCGCTCCCCTGGTAAGAAATCGAGCGACTGAGCGTGCCGCGGGTCGCCTCTGACTGGATCAGCCTTGCCGACGCGGCCGAGATCTTCGCTGCCGCCAATGTGCCGATCAGCCGCAGCACGCTGGCGCGCTGGGCGACGACAGGCAAGCTCCAGAGCATCCGGCCCGGGAGGCGGATCTACGTGCGGCGTGCCCAGGTGCGACAGCTGCTTCAGCCGCGCAGGCGAGGCGTTCCCGCCGAGCAGCTGCAGCCCGGCCTCTTCGAGGAATGGACCGGATGAGCCAGGGGGGCGACGGGGCGCAGGGTACGGGCGTGCACCGGGCGCCACGCCTCTCCCTCCGGGACAGGATCGCGGTCGGACAGCGGGCCGTGATGCGGGATCGTCGGGTGCGCTTCGCCCTCGAGGTGTTGCAGGGCTACGGCAGTGCCGGGGGTGGGCTGCTCGCAGCAGGGCTGGCGTTCTACGCGCTGTTCGCGATCATTCCGGGAATTCTCACGCTGGTCGCGCTGCTCGGGATCGTCATCAGCGACCCGGCGTCACGCGAGAGCGTGGTTCAGTGGCTCGTCGACCAGATTCCGCCCCTCCAGCCGGTGGCGCGGACGATCCTGAGCACCCTTGCCGACGGAGGCCGGGTCGGGTCCATCCTCGGGATCATCGGGGTGATCTGGGGCGCGAGCGGCTTCTACGGCGCGCTGGACGGGGCGCTTTCCCTGATCCTGCCCGGGCCCGGCTCGCGGGGCGTGGTGGAGCAGCGGGTCCGCGGCATCATCGGGGTGCTGCTGATCGTGGGAATGGGACTTGGAGCCGTCCTCATCAGCTCCATCGGCGGAATCGTGGTCGCGCTGGTGAACGTGCCCGGTCTCGACCTGTTGCGTCTTCTTTCGCTGGCGATCACCTGCGGGCTCGCCATCCTGGTCTGCGAGGTCGTCTACGTGGTGGTCCCGCGCAATGGGCCGAGCTGGCGCGCGGCCGCCGTCCCGGCACTCGCCGCCGGCACGGGGATCGGGCTGCTCACGTCGCTGTTCGGGATACTCACGCCGTTCCTGATCCGGGGTTTCGCGGCGCTCGGGGTGATCGCATCCGTGTTTGCCGCGCTGGTCTGGTTCAACCTGCTGTTCCAGATCCTGCTCTACGGAGCGGCCTGGGCCCGGATCCGGCGCGACCGCGAGGTCCTACGGCGGGAGCCGCCGAGGATCTGATCAGATCCCGGTTGTCTGCTGTGCCGATCCGCAGCGGCGGCAGAAGCGAGCACTCGCGGAGACGGGCAGCGAGCAGTTGTAGCAGGGCCTGATGCCGGATGCCGCGTGTCCGGCATGCGCTGCCGGCTGGCTGCCGCCGTTCATCTGCTGGTGAATGGGCGCCTGCGGCTGGGCGGGCGTGGTCGGACGATAGACGGGAGCGTGCGGCGGCCAGACTGACGACGGTTCGTCGGGTGCCGTCATGCGCCAGCCTGGTGCGAGTTGCGGCGCGACCGGCGGCTGTGCAGCGGCGATCGGCATTGCCGGCTCGGGGGCGGCTGCAATGGGTTGCGGTTCGGCGGCCTCCTCCGGGGCGGCTGCGATGGGCTGCGGCATTTCGACGGGCGCTACGACGACAGGCTCGGGCTGGACCGCGACCGGCTCCGGCTCGACGACGAACGCGGGCTCGGCGATGGCGACTGGCTCAGCGACGGGCTCGGCGACCGCGACCGGCTCGGCCACGAAGTCGGGCTCGGGCGCGAAGACCACTTCAGGCTCGGCAACGAGGTCGGCCACGGCGTTCGGCTCGGCCACGACCTCAGGCTCGGGCGTGAAGACCATTTCCGGCTCGACCGGGGCGACTGGTTCGAGGACGGCAACAGGCTGCGCGATAAGTTCCACGGCGGCGATCGGCTCGGCCTCGGGTTCAGCGGCAGCGGCGGACTCAGTCGTGGCCTGGACAGGCGGGTGGGAAGCGAGCGCCGCCCAGTCGCCGGCCGACGGGTCGTCTTCTGCAAACTCGGCGGTGGCGGGCAGCGTGTAGAGAACATCCCACGCACGCTCGAAGAGACCGTCGGGCTCGACGACGTTATCCGTGACGGCGGCCGCGAGCGGCATCGGCTCCACGGGCGCAATGGCTTCGGCAGCCTCCGAAGATTCGGCGACGATCGGCGCTGCGGCGACGCTCGGCTCCGCGGCGACGCTCGGCTCCGCGTCGGCGGCGGCGACCATCTCGGCGTCGATAACCGGCTCAAGCGGGGTGGCAACGAGCTCCGCGTCGGCAACCGGCTGTGCCTCGACGAGGTCGAGCTCGGCCAGCGTTCGTGTGAGCTGAGCGTTGACCGTTTCGATGGCGGCTTCGACCGGCTCGGCTTCGTATACAAGTTCGACGGCCGGCTCCGGGTCGGCGGCGTACTCGGGCACGGGTTCGGGCGCGAACGCGATGACCGGTTCGGGCTCGGGCTCGGCCTCCAGTTGCGGCAGGTCCACGCCGGGCCACGCCTCGGCCTGGCCCATGAGTCGGTGCTCGGCAGCAGCGTCGCGGAGCTGCGACTCAGCCTCGAGTGCGGCAAACGCCTCCGCGCCGCCCAGGTCCGGGCTCTCAGGAAGGGGAACGCAGCCCTGGCAGAAACCGGCGACCTCGTTCCAGCAGTTGGGGCAGGTGTACTGGCGGCAGTCGAGGCAGAAATGGAACGTCCCGTGGAAGGGGTCGCGCGACGCGACCAGTCCGACCGCTTCCGGCTCGGCGTTCTCCGCGAGGAGGCCAAGCGTGCGGCCGAGCCCTTTCAGGCGCTTCCCACGCTGCTGAGGCGGCTCGAAGGTGTACTTCGTGCCGCAACGCTCACAGAATGATTCGATGCTCGGGCCTGGCATGAGCGGCAGGCAAGCCTCCTTCAGGGATCGACGGTTCATCGAGACTACGGGCGGAGAGATGCGGTCGCCAGTACCAAATGGGTACGGGGGTGAACGTTCGATGGTCCTGTTCTACTCCCAACCGCACGCGCCGGAGTGGGTAGGAGAGGTCCTCTGATAGACTCGGCCGCCCGATGACCCGGCCATTCGCCGCGCTCGAGCGCTTCCTTGAACGGCTGCTAGAGCGACCGGCTGCGCGGCTCTTCAGGGCCCCGTTGCAGCCGGTCCAGCTTCAGCGACGGCTGGAGCGGATTATGGACGCCGGCCGCGTCTTCAGTGCCGATCGCACGTACGTCCCGAACCGCTACCGCGTCGCGCTCAACCCGGTCGATTTCGTTGCGTTCGAGACGTACCAGGGCACGGTGGAAGGCGAGCTGGCGGAAGCCCTCCACCAGAAGGCCAGGGCCCGAGGCTACCGACTGCTGGCGCTACCGGAAGTGACGCTGGTCGGGTCCGATCGTGTCGATGCGGGAGACATCCACGTCACGGCAGACCTTCTCGATGTCTCCCTTCTCGAGGCGGGCGCGGCGCGCAGGACCGTTGCAGCCGCTCGACCCGGCGAGACCTTGACGGCGGGAGCGCCGTTGAACCTGCCGGTCGCGGCGCCCGCCGCAGGTTCCATTGGGAGCAGCGGCGGCCTCGTGCCTGTCCAGCACCCGCCGCCGTTCGCGGCGCACCCATTCCAGGCAATCGGTCCCGCTCCCGCGAGTCCCGCCGTCCTCTTCACCCCCTGGGTTGCCCCCCAGGCACCCGACCCAGTCTTGGCGGCAGACGCGGCACCGATGGCTGCACCACCTGAATCGCCGCCGCCCCAGCCCAGGCCCATCGCCCCGCCGCCACCCGCGCTGCAGCCAGAGCCCGGCGCCCCCCAGCGGGAAGCGGCTACCGCGGTCTATCCCGCGGTCCCCGTGAACTCGCCGTTGGCCATCATCGAGATTCGAACGCTAGCGGGGCCGGCGAGCGCGTTCACCTTCAGTGGCGGATCTGCACGAGTCGGTCGCGCCTGGGAGAACGAGATCGTGCTTCTCGACGACCGCGTGTCCCGGCGCCACGGCCAGCTGACCACCCGGCACGGAGCCCTCGTGTACAGCGATCTCGGCAGCACCAATGGATCGTTCGTGAACGGTGTGCGCGTCAGCGAGATCGCCCTTGGCAGTGGCGACGTCGTTCGGCTGGGGAACTCGACCCTGACCATCAAGCCCCATCACTGATCGGCCGCAGGCCGCTCCCCCGTGGATACCTTCACCCTGACCCTGTGGATCCTTCGGCTCACCTTCGTGGGCCTGATCTACGGCTTCTTCTTCCTCGTCATCCGGGCGCTGTGGCGTGACCTGCGTTCCACCGTCTCTACCGCTGGAACGCCGCTCGGCCGGCTCGTCGTCCTGGCTTCGCCGGAGGGCCAGCCGGAGGCCGGCACCTCGATCCCGCTCGACGCGGTCACGACGCTTGGCCGGGACGTCAACAACACGATCATGGTCGACGATGGGTTCGTGTCCGCGGACCACTCGATGCTCACCTTCCGCGGCCGGGTCTGGTTCCTCGAGGATCGGCGCTCCACCAACGGCACCTTTCTGAACGGTCAGCCCGTCCGGGGCGAGATACCCATGGGGTACGGCGACGAGATCCAGCTCGGCGGTGTGCGCCTGCGCCTGGAGCGATCGGTCACGCCTGAACGTGACGGGCGCAGGCGATGACCTCGCGAGCAAGCGCAGGTGGTGGCAGCGACGCCGCCCGGGGCAGGATCGCGAAAGGCCGCGATGATCTCGCCGATCGCGTGGCCAGCGCCCGGAGCACGCTCTGGCGCGCGGGAATCCGCCCGCGCCCGCGCCCCCGCGAGATGCTCCTACTGGGTTTCGCCGCGCTGACCCTGCTGATCGGCTGGGTCAGCCTCGCATCGTTCCGGGCCGGCCGCGTGACGACCGGGGATCTCGGCCCCCTGTTGACCTACCTCGGGGTCCTCGTTGCCCTGCACGCGGCCTTCGTCATCAGCGGCCGGCGCATGGACCAGATCCTGCTCCCGGTCACGGCGATGCTCGGTGGTCTTTCCCTGCTGGTCATGTCGCGGCTCCCGCAGGACCTGGTGGTCCAGACCATTGCCGGGTCCCGCTTCCAGCTGGCCGAGCTCCAGCTCCTGTGGGTGTGCATCGGCTTCGCGCTGCTCGGTGCGCTTGCCATCCTCGTGAGGCAGGACGGCTGGCTGCGCTACTACAAGTACACCTGGGCCGCGGTCGGCATCCTGCTCCTGCTGCTCGTGTTCGTGCTCGGCGAAGCGGTCAACGGCGCCCGCCTGTCGGTCACGATCGGGCCGTTCACGGGTCAGCCCTCGGAGCTGCTCAAGGTCATCCTCGTCGTGTTCCTGGCGGCGTACCTCGCGGACAACCGAGCGCTCCTGGCGCGCCAGAGCACGCGGATCTGGCGACTCAACGTGCCGCCCCTGCCTTACCTGCTACCGATGCTCGCCATGTGGGGTATCGCTCTGGCGGTGGTCATCGTGCAACGCGATCTCGGCGCCGCCCTTCTGCTCTTCACGGTGTTCCTGACGCTGCTCTACGTGGCCACCCGGCGCTTCTCGTACGTCGCCCTGGGCACCGTGCTGTTCCTCGTCGGTGCCTTCGTCCTGTACCAGCTCTTCGGGCACGTCCGGACGCGCGTCGACATCTGGCTCGACCCGTACGCCGATCCGCTCGGCGCCGGCTACCAGGTCATCCGGGCGCTCTACGCGTTCGGGCGCGGCGGCATCCTTGGCACGGGACTCGGCGCCGGGCTGCCGCAGGTGGGCAGCGTGCCGGCCATCCCGGCGATCCACACGGACTTCGTGTTCACGGGCCTGGCCGAGGAGCTCGGGATGCTGGGCGGCATCGCGATCTGCGGGCTGTACCTGGTGATTGCGGAGCGCGGCCTCCGGATCGCCGCGCGTGCCGGCGACGAGTTCCAGGCGCTGCTGGCGACGGGGCTCACGCTCGTGATCGTGATCCAGGCGGCGCTGATCATCGGTGGCAACCTCAAGCTGGTGCCGCTGACCGGCATCACGCTTCCGTTCGTCAGCTACGGCGGCTCGTCCATGCTTTCGAACGCGATCGTGATCGGGCTGCTGCTCGCCTTGAGCGACCGCGGCCTCGGGCGAGTGGTGCCGCCACCGGTGCGCAGCCGCTCGGCAAGGGACGCCGCGGCCGTACCTGTGCGTGAGGCCGCTTCAGGCGACTCCGGGGTGGATGCTCAATGACGACGTCAAGGGGCGGTCTCCCGGCCGGGGCCAGCGCTCCGGGCATCGGGACGGCACTGCTTCGTGTGGGCCTCGCGCTGGTGATCGTCTACTCCGGCCTGGTGCTGGGCATGGGCTGGTGGCAGGTGGCCCAGGCCGGGCCGCTCACCAACGACCCGGGCAACCCGCTCGTCCTGGCCGCCGAGCGCAACGCACCTCGTGGCCGCATCGTCGACAGCCGCGGCCAGGTTGTGGCGATGAGCGCCAAGCAACCAGGCGCGGAGCCCGTGCGCCGATATCCGCACCCTGCCATGGCACCGATCGTCGGCTACAAGAGCCTGCTGTTCGGGACGGGCGGCCTCGAGAACAGCTACGACGGGCAGCTGACCGGGCTGCAGCAGCTCGGCCCCGGAGACCAGCTACTTCGCAAGTTCCGGAGCGACCCCTACGACCCCAGCGAGCTGCACCTTTCGGTCGACATCCGGCTCCAGGAGGCGGCGCTCAAGGCGCTCGGCAGTGACCGCGGCGCCGTCGTCGCAATCGAGCCGACAACCGGCCGCATTCTTGCGCTTGTCAGCAATCCGACCTACGACCCCAATCAGCTCGCCGATCCCGCCACGGCCCGCGCCTATCTGGACACCCTGCGCGCTGACAAGGCCTCGCCGCTGCTGAACCGCGCCACCCAGGGACGCTACGTGCCGGGATCGGTCTTCAAGATGGTGACGGCAATCGCCGCACTGGATTCCGGCTCAATCGCACCGGAGACAACCTACGCAGACCAACCGAAGCAGTACCAGACGGGCTTCCGGGTCGCCGGCTTCGACGTGCACGACGCTCCACGGACCGTGCAACTCGATCACCCGCTCAACTTCTACGAAGCGACCGAGGTCTCCTGCAATATCTACTTCGCCCACGTCGGGCTGGACACAGGGCCGGCCAACTACGTGGCGTGGGCGGCCAGGCTCGGCTTCGGGGCGCCGATCGGCTTCGAGCTTCCGACCGCGGCCAGCCAGGTCACGGGAGGTGGCGGTCCGTTCGGAGGTTTGCAGGACCGGGTCGAGCTCGCGAACGCCGCGTATGGCCAGGGCGAGGTGCTCGTCACGCCGCTGCAGATGGCCCTGGTAGCTGCGGCGATCGCCGACGGCGGAACGATGATGGCGCCAAGGCTGGTCGACAAGCTGGTCTCCGAGAACGGCAATGTCCACGCGGTCGACTCCCAGGTCATGAGCCAGGCGATGTCAGGCACCACGGCGTTTGCGATCACGAAGGCGATGGAACGCGCAGTCAACGGCCCATTTGCGGCGGGCTACGCGGGCGGCGCCGCGGTGCCCGGAGTCCTGACCGCCGGCAAGAGCGGAACCGCCCAACTCGCCGGCGGCAAGCGCCCGCACAGCTGGTTCATCGGCTTTGCTCCTGCTGGGGATCCACAGATCGCCATCGCGGTGATTGCCGAGAACGCCGGCCTCGGCAGCCAGCACGCAGTCCCCATCGCGGGCCAGCTGATGCAGCAGTACCTCCAGCTGGCGGGCAGCGGCTAAGGGCGGTCGCCGGCGCCGGTGGCCGTGCTGGGTGGCGGCGCGACGTAGACCGGCTGCCACAGGTCGATCTGGGTCAGTCCGTGAACCCCGA
>JBBSGX010000081.1:0-9860 GCA_038253685.1 Candidatus Limnocylindrales bacterium
CGGCCTGCTCGAGCGGCTGGATCGCGGCGCGGCCTCGGAGGCGCGGTGACCGAGCCGGCGCGGTTCGCACATGCCAGCGAAGCCGAGCTGGCGCGGATCCTCGACTACTACCAGGTGCGCTGGGAATACGAGCCGCGGACCTTTCCCATCCTGTGGAACCTCCAGGGCGAGGTCGTCGAGAGCTTCGCGCCTGACTTCTACCTGCCCGAGCTCGACCTCTACGTGGAGCTGACGACCCTCAAGCAGACGCTGGTGCGCAGGAAGAACCGCAAGCTGCGCCGGCTTCGCGAGCTGTACCCCATGATCCGGATCAAGCTCTTCTACGGCAAGGACTTCCGGGCGCTGCTGCTCAAGTACGGGCGCATCGACCTTGCTGCATCGCTCAGCGGGGTCGAGGGCCAGGTCCTCGGAGGGGCCACGGTGCCGCTGCCGCTGGCCGAGCCTGAGTCGGTCATCGCCGCCGCAGAGCCGGTCCTCTAGCACGTGGCAGACAAGGCAGGCACGGCCATACCGGACCTTACCGGCGACGTCGCCGAGGTGCTCATCACCGAGGACCAGATCCGCGACAAGGTCCGCGAGCTGGGCGCCCGACTCTCAATCGATTACGCCGACCGACACCTGACGCTGGTCAGTGTTCTGAAGGGCTCGTTGCCGTTCATGGCGGATCTGATGCGCGCGCTCTCGATCCCCGTGACGATCGACCTCATGGAGGTCTCCTCGTACGGTGGGGCCACGACCGAGACATCCGGCCTCGTGCGCATTCTCAAAGACCTCAGCTCATCCATCGAAGGCAAGGACGTCCTGATCGTCGAGGACATCATCGACACCGGGCTGACGCTCAACTACCTGCTGCGCTACCTGCGCGGAAAGAATCCACGCAGTCTCAAAATCTGCGCGCTGCTGGACAAGCCCGCCAGGCGCCTCGTCGAGATCGACATCGCCTATCGCGGCTTCAGCATTCCGGACCAGTTCGTCGTCGGCTATGGGCTGGACTACGGCGAGTTCTATCGCAACCTGCCCTTCATCGGGGTGCTCCGCCCCAAGGTCTATAGCGCTTCATGAGACGGGGACTCGGCCGCGGTCGCGTGCTCGTCGGCCTCGGATCGGTGATTGCTCTGGTCGCCATGGCGCTGCCGTGGCTGACGGTGGGCGACGCCTATCTCACCCCCACGCAGCGCAACGGCTTCGACGGTGCGGGGATCCTGGTGTTCGTGGCGGGAATCGGGCTGCTGGCGCTGCTGATCCTCCCGTACGCATCGCGCACCGGGACCTCATCGCTCGACCGGCCGACGAGCTACATCGTGCTGGCTGCCGCAGGGGTCGTCGGGCTCGTCATCCAGGTGGTGCAGCTGTTCGGGATCGGGAAGCTGGGCTTCCCCGATCGCGCCCCGGGCCTGTGGCTTGCGGCGGTCGGCCTCTTCATCATCTGCTGGGGCGTCGGCGAGCTCCTTTCGGAGCGGCCAACTACCGTTTGACGGGGCGCCGGGCCCGAGCCGGCCCAACCTGGAGGGTCCTCCCATGAGCGGCCGGCTGACCAAGTTGCAGCAACGCTATCGGCACCCGGTGAACCAGTTGATGATGGAGCAGTCATCAACCGGAGCACACATTGCGGACGCCGTGGCCGGCTTCCTCGGCAGCTGGACCTTCATCGTTATCCAGACCGTGCTGGTCGTCGTCTGGGTTGCCGGCAACATCTGGCTGCTGTTCCACTTCGATCCGTACCCGTTCATTTTCCTCAACCTGGCGTTCTCGACCCAGGCGGCCTATGCGGCGCCGCTGATCCTGCTGGCAGCCAACCGCTCATCGGTGCGCGACCGCCTGACGCTCGAGCACGCAGCCGAGAACTCTGACAAGGAAGACCTCCAGAACCAGGAACTCCTGCGAGGCAACACCGAGATCCTGAAGCGGCTCGAAGCGCTGGAGGAGAAGATCCTCGCGATGGAGCGTTCGATCCTCGACGCAGTGGGAAAACGCGCGAGCTGAGCCTCGTGGGCAGGCCGGACGCTCAACGGGTGCCCCGAACCTGCAACCGGTTCATGACCGCGGCGACGCCGTCCACGGAGGCAGCGATCGAGCCGACGTGCCGACGCTGTCGCCTTCGTTCCGACCAGTCCGCCGAGGAGCACGGCTCCGACCTCGCACCGAATGGCCACGAGCTCGCAGCAACGCGAGGCAATCGGGTCGGCCAGCAGGGCAGCACGGATTCGTGCCTGGAGCATTTCGTCCGGGCGCAATCCTCGGTTGGTCGGCGCCCGGCGTCCATCACGACCGGCCATCCGCTGATTGCAGCCACGTTGCAGCCGTGACCTGAAAGCGTGCTGCAAGCCGAAGCGCGCTCGCCCGGTGCTGCCCGGATCGCGGGCGGTGTACGGTTGACGCAAACGCACCAACCAGAAGGAGCTCCGATATGGCTCGCAACGCAGTCGCGAACCCGGACACGGCAGATCAGGCCACACCGCTCCATGAGCGTGCCCTGGACGCCGTCCGGAGTGCCAATGAGACGGTCCGCCGAACGGCAGGCATCGTCGTTCAGCGCGCACCCGAAGCGGTCGAGCGGTCGCAGGGGGCGCTGGACGAGGCGAGCCGCCGCGTGCAGGGTGAGTCCAAGGAAGCCATCACATTCGCCGCGGTGTTCGCCGCAGGGCTGTGGATCGGCCTGGTGCTCAGTCGCGCGCCGAGGCTCTTCTCGTCTGCGGCGGCCCTGCCCGCGATGGTCCTCGCCGGCGCGTTCCTGGCGCGCCGCGACATCGGTCGCAAGCGAGGGGCATCTGCCCACTGACGGGCAAAGAGAAACGGCCCGAGGAGGGTACTCGGGCCGTTTCGGAAGGGCAGACCGCCACCGTCACACGGCGGCCTGACGGGAGATCTTCTTCACGCAATGCTGACTCGCCTGGCGTGTCGCCGATACGCAACAGAGCGGTCCAGATATCGCAATTCCATTGCGACGGGGACGGGCCGTCAGAAGAGGGTGAGGATAGGGCCACGTCGCGGTTCAGTTTACAGCGGGCTTGCAACGCGCGGGAGCTATACTCCCACCCAGTATGCCAACCGTAACGACGCCGGCGCAGCGCGGCCCCTCCTCGACGCGCGGCTATGAGAAGGACCGGGCCCAGCTCCTGCGCCGGCTCGCCCGCCTGGAGGGGCAGGTGAGGGGTATCGCCCGCATGGTCGAGCGCGACGAATACTGCATCGACATCCTGCAGCAGACCGCCGCGCTGCGGGCCGCGGTCGATGCCGTCACGCTGCTGCTCATGGAGGACCACGTCGCCGGCTGCCTGGCGACGGCCGTCAAGACCGGGAACGCCGGGCCCTACACCGAAGAGGTCATGGAGGTTGTGCGGCGGAGCATGGGCCGGCCCATCCGTTCCCCGCGCCCAAGCCCCGAGTAGCGCCGGACGCGTTTTCCACAACCTTCGGGGCGTTCTCTCAGGTCGTGGAAAACCCCGTTGACGCCCGCGCCCCTGCGACGCGACACTGCCCGCCCTGCGCCACCGCAGCCGACGCCAGGGTTGCGGGCCCGACCAAGTACGGTAACGTCGTCTGGAAGGCGGCCGGAGAAATCCGCGCCGGCGAACCGACCGGGGGATGGAAAACCGAAACGTCGAGGGGTGCGAGACGGATGTCGGCGGCGGGAGCGGTCAGGTCCATGGACGGTTCGCATGACATTGCGCACCGACCGATGAGGAGGGGCCGCTCCCCCCGCGTTTCCGAGACAGGGATGACGATCGTCGCGCGCCCGCAGCAGGCGTGAGCGGCTCGACCCCAACGGCTCCCGGACGTTCCCCGCTCCCACTCGACCCTGCTGGCCTCCCTCCCCTTGGTGACGCGTTCGACGCGATCCTCGACGAGGGCCTCGAGGCGCTGGACATCTCGCTGAGTCCGGGCGTCCGGGCCGCCATCGATGCGCAGGGACGCCTGCTGATGGCCTGGAACGCCGCCATCAACCTCACCGCGCTGCGGACGCCCGAGGCGACCGCGCGCCTGCACGTCGTGGACAGTCTCTCGGCGCTGCCCCTACTGAGGCAGACGACGGACAAGTGGGCCGCTTCAGGCGGGGAGCTGCTGGATCTCGGCAGTGGGGGAGGCTATCCGGGACTCCCGCTGGCGGTGGCGCTGCCCGTCCGGCGGGCTGCCCTTGTCGATTCGATCGGCAAGAAGGTGCGGTTCCTGCAGGTTGCAGGTGACGCAGCTGCTGCGGCAATGCGCGAGGCCGGCGAAACGCCGCCACGGATTGAGGCCATCGCGGCCCGTGCCGAGGAGCTCGCTCGCGACCCGGGCCACAGGGAGGCGTGGGACATCGTCACGGCGCGCGCCGTCGGGTCGCTGGCCGAGGTCGTGGAGCTGGCATTGCCGCTCCTGCGACTGGGCGGCCAGCTCATCTGCTGGAAGCGCGACGATGGGCGCGGCACCCTTCAGGCGGAACTGGATGCCGCTCGTCTCGTGAACGGGGCCATGGGTGGAAGCCCGACTCGCGTCAGCCGCGTCGTGGCGCCCGACCCGGCCTCGCATCGCCTGGTCCAGGTCTTCAAGGAGCGTCGGACGCCACCCCGCTTCCCGCGAGCACCTGCCGAGCGCCGTCGAGCCCTGCTAGGCTGACCCGAATGCGGGTTGCGGTCCTCTCGGACATCCATGCCAACCTGCCCGCCCTGGATGCAGTGCTCGCGGCGCTCGCGCCATTCGAGGCTGTCTGGGTGCTGGGCGACACCGTCGGCTATGGTCCGCAGCCGGAAGCCGTCATCGAACGCCTCAAGGCCGAGCGGGCAAGCGGCGTGCTGGGAAACCACGATGCGGCCGCCCTGGGGCGGATCGAGACCGACGCCTTCAACGAGGACGCCCGGGTCGCGGTCGAGTGGACGGCAACGCATCTCGGCGGCACGGCACGGGAGTGGCTCGCGGCCCTCCCCGAGCGCCACGTCGAGGGCGACTTCAGCATGGCCCACGGCAGCCCGCGGGACCCCATCTGGGAATACCTGTACTCGACCCCAGTTGCGCGGCGCAACCTCAGCGCATTCGACACGCGCCATTGCCTGGTCGGTCACACCCATGTGCCGCTGGTGTTCCGCGACGATGACGGGCTGATGGAAACACTGTCGCCCTCGGACGGCTCGCGCCTGCACCTCGATGCGCGGCGCACGATCCTCAATCCGGGCGGTGTCGGACAGCCGCGCGACGGCGATCCGCGGGCCTGCGCCATGATCCTGGACCCGGAGGCCGGGGTCGCAGAGTGGCACCGCATTGCGTACGACATTCCGAAGGTGCAGGCACTGATGCGCACTGCCGGCCTGCCGGAGCGGCTCGCACGGCGACTCGAGTTCGGCCTGTGAGGCGCGGCGCGAGGCACGGGCCCCGATGATCGGAGGACGCGAGCCACTTCGAGGCAAGAAGCTCGGCGACCGGCGCATCCGCGTCGAGCGGCCGCACTCCCAGTATTTCCGCTACTCGGGGCCGGGCACGCTGGTCGCCAAGCCGGCGGCACACCAGGAGCGCGGGCCGCGGGACCGCGCGATCGCCAACATCCGGCACTGGCTCCTCGGGCGCCCGCTCGCGAGCGAGGAGGAGATCGGGGAGCGTCTCTCCAAGACGAAGGCGCTGGCAATCTTCAGCTCCGATGCCATCAGCTCGAGCGCCTACGCGACCGAGGAGATCCTGCGTGCGCTGCTCGTCGGCGGCACGGCGGCGCTGGCATTCAGCCTTCCCATCGGCATCGCCATTGCGCTGCTGCTCGCGATCGTCGCCATCAGCTACCGCCAGGTCTGCCTCGCATATCCGAACGGCGGTGGCTCGTACTCGGTCTCCAAGGCCAACTTCGGTCGAATTGCGTCGCTGGTCGCTGCCTCCGCGCTGCTGATCGACTACACGCTGACGGTGGCGGTCTCGATCTCGTCGGCCTCCGAGCAAATCATCTCGGCGATCCCGAGCCTTGCCCCGGCCCACGTCGGGATCGCCGTCGCGGCCGTCATCCTGATCACCCTCGGCAACCTGCGAGGCCTGCGCGAGTCGGGGAACATCTTCGCCATTCCCACGTACCTGTTCATCGGCAGCTCCCTGCTGATGATCGGGATCGGGGCCTTCCACATCTTCGTGCTGGGCGAAACGTCGCCCCCGCCCCAGATCGCCGCCGCCGCGGACCAGCTCGCCGGGACTGCGCTGATCATCCTGCTTCTGCGCTCCTTCGCCTCCGGCGCGGTGGCGCTGACCGGCACCGAGGCGATCGCCACCGGTGTGCCCGCCTTCAAGCCGCCTGAGTCGAAGAACGCAGCGGCCACCCTGACCGTGATGGCCGTGCTGCTGGCGACGCTGTTCGTCGGCTTCACCTTCCTGGCATCGAGCTTCGGGATCGTGCCGGCGGAGCAGACCGTGGTCGCCCAGATTGCCGGCCGCGTCTACGGTGCAGCGTCTCCCGGCTTTTACCTCTTCCAGGCCTTCGCGGCCCTGCTGCTCTTCCTGGCCGCGAACACATCCTTCGCGGCGTTTCCGCGGCTGGTGGCCATCCTCGCCGAAGACGGCTTCTTCCCGCGCCAGTTCGCGTTCCGCGGCGACCGGCTGGCCTTCACCACGGGCATCGTGGTGCTGGGGCTGGTGGCTAGCGTGCTGGTGATCGCGTTCGGGGCCGAAACGCACGCGCTG
The DNA here is from genome assembly GCA_038253685.1 of Candidatus Limnocylindrales bacterium. Taxonomy (GTDB): domain Bacteria; phylum Chloroflexota; class Limnocylindria; order Limnocylindrales; family CSP1-4; genus JAFMJV01. The sequence continues at coordinate 6,628 of JBBSGX010000081.1, forward strand.
ATTCCGCTCTACGCCGTCGGCGTCTTCATCGACTTCACGATCAGCCAGGCCGGCATGGTCCGCCACTGGCTGCGCACGAGGGCTCCCGGCTGGCGCTATCGCCTGCCGATCAATGCCGTGGGCTGCGTCCTGACCGCCGTCATCGCCACCGACGTCATCCTGGCGAAGGCACCCTCGTCCCTCTTCGTCGTCGGACTCATCCCGGTCCTGGCGGGCTCGATGCTGTTGATCCGGCGCGAGTACAACACCGTGGCAAAAGAGCTCGCACTGCGGCCTGACCAGGTCTTCGGACCGCCGAACCGGCGCAACCGCGTGATCGTCCCCGTGCCGAGCCTCACGCGGGCCGTGATCCAGGCCATCCAGTTCGCGCGCACCCTGGCGGACGACGTGCGCGCCGTTCATGTGACCGCCGATCCCGAGGCGGCCGCGGCGCTGCGCGCAGAATGGGAACAGCGGCTCCCCGGCGTGCCGCTGGTCATCGTGGAGACGCCCTACCGATCGCTCGTGACGCCGTTCCTGACCTATCTGGACGTCATGGCGCCGGCGGCCGAGAACGAGATCACGATCGTGGTGCTGCCCGAGTACATTCCACGGCACATCTGGGACCGGCCGCTCTACAACCAGACCGTCAATCGGCTGAAACGCGCGCTCGTGGGACGCCCTGACACCGTGGTCGCCAACGTGCCCTACCGTCGCGAACATGCAAGCTGAGCCACCGAAGGCGCGACCTGCGGGACGGCCGATGGTACCCTTCCGGACGTGCCCGAGTCCTCATTCCCGCCCGTCTATAAGCGCGCCGTCATGGGGCTCAACGGAGGGCCAACGGACAAGCTCGTTGTCCGCGTCGGGTGCGAGTTCGCGAAGGGCCGCGACGTCGAGCTGATCGCGCTGCATGTCGTCGAGGTGGATTGGCGACACGCGCTGGACGAGGAGATCTCGGGCGGCAACGATGTCGCCTCCGCGGCCCTCGACATGGCAGAGGCGATCGCAGAGAAGTACCGCGTCACGTTGCGGACGCAGCTCCTCCAGGCGCGCGACGTCGGTGCGGCGCTCGTCGACGAGGCCGCCGAGCTCGACGCGGACGTGATGCTGCTTGGCTTGCCGTACCGCAAGCGTTTCGGCGGAGACTTCGCAATCGGCAGCACGATCCCGTATGTGTTCCAGAATGCGTCCTGCGCGGTGATCGTGATTCGCGAACCCGTCGCCGCGAGTGAGCAGCGCAGGGTCGCCAGTCCGGTCGGCCAGCGCACGGGAGCTCCGTCCTGACATGGGAGGCATCGTCTGAAATGCGCACCATCATCGTGGGCTGCGGCCGCGTCGGGGCCGAGCTCGCGGCTCGCCTGGCAGGCACCGGTCACGACGTCACGGTGCTCGACCTCCTGACCGAGTCCTTCAGCCGCCTTCCCGAGTCCTTCACCGGGCAGGCCGTCCGCGGTGACGGCACGGACGAGGACGTTCTGCGCCGGGCCGGCGCCGAGGGCGCGGACAACTTCATCGCGCTGACCGAGGGGGACAATCGGAACGTGCTGGCGGCCCAGATGGCGGCCGAGAACCTCGGCATTCCCAACGTGGTGGCGAAGATAAACGACCCGGTGCGCGCGGACGCCTACTCCTCGCTGGGGATCGCGACGATCTGCCGCACCACGATGATGGTCGATGCCATGGCCGGCTTCCTCGGCGAGCCGACCGGCCGCCCGCTGCCCGGCGTGATCCCCCCGACGGGGCACCATCCCGGCGACCATTCGGCGACGTCGTCGGCCGCCTCCGCGACCAGTGGCGCTCCCGGGACGGCTCCGGGGGTTGCGCCGGCGACCGCCGCTGCGGGCACCGGCGCACGGGTGGAGAGCTGACCGTGTACGTGATCATCGTCGGAGGCGGCAAGGTCGGCTACTACCTCACCAAGGAGCTGCTGGCCGCGGGTCATGAGCTGGTGCTCATGGAGAAGGACGCTCGCCGCGCGCACCAGATCGCGGACGAGGTGGGCAGCATTGTGCTCAACCGCGACGGCTGCGAGGGCAAGCACCTCGAGGAGGCAGGCGCCAAACGCGCGGCAATCGTTGCCGCGGTCACCGGCGACGACGAGGACAACCTGGTCGTCTGCCAGATGGCCAAGCACTACTTCGACGTCCCGAAGACCATCGCACGCGTCAGCAACCCGCGCAACGAGGGCCTCTTCCGCCACCTCGGCGTCGACGAGATCATCAGCCCCACGCGGATGGCACTGGCCGCCATCGAACAGGACATCCCGGTCCACGAGCTGCTCCACCTGGCGCAGCTCCAGGGCGGCGACCTGGAGCTGATCGAAGCGCAGATCGGGACAGACTCTCCGGCGATCGGGCGGCGGCCATCGGACATCACCTTGCCGGACGGCTGCTCGCTGTTCGTGCTGATCCGGGGCGACCAGGCACAGACGATCAAGCCAGACACCATCTTCCAGGCCGACGACAAGGTCCTCGCCATCTCGCGGACCGAGTGCGAGGTCGAGCTGCACCGCCAGCTCATCGGCGAGGAAGCGGTCGGGGCCGAAGCCTCCTGAGCGAGTTCGACCCGGAGGGTTTCGGACCGGAGGGCGTCGCGCCGGGTCCGGAGGGAGAGGCCGCATTGTCCGGAGCGGAGGCGGACCTGCCCATCCCGGCGAGCGCGGCCCCCATCCCTGGGCGGCTTGGCGCGGCCGCGACGGATCTCACCAGCCGCAACCTCGACCCGGCGATCCAGCCGCGGCGAGTGATGGCGCGCGCCCTGATCGCCTGGGGCTGGGGGCATCAATCACTGGGCGACCGTCGCTGGCCGCTGCTGTTCGTCCTGGAGCTCGTCTGGCTGGCGGCGCTCGTGGCAGCCCTCCCGCTCCTGGCGACGGATCGCTGGATCCTCGTCTTCGGGCTGCTCTCGAGCTTCTTCCTGTTTTGGACACTCCAGGCGGTCGCCGCGCAGCGCATCGCAGTCCGCCGCTCGGGCCAGTCCACCGGTGCCGCGCTTCTGGTCGCGCTCATGCCGATGGCGATCGTCGCCCTCACAGCGTTCTGGCTGACGGGCGGCTCCACCGCATCGCCACCGGCCACGTTGGCGCGCTACGTCAGCGCGTGGGAGACGCATCACCCGGAGAACGCGACCGCGCTCTTCGTCACCCCGCATGACGCGACGTCACTCTCGGCAGCCTGGACGGCGGACGATCGGGCGGTCCTGGCGGACGTCGAATCCATCGCCGCGTCGAACCCGACGTGGGACCTCGACGA
>JBBSGX010000082.1:0-9822 GCA_038253685.1 Candidatus Limnocylindrales bacterium
CAACGCGATGGTCAACACGGCCGCCGGCGCCACCTGGGTGAGCATCCACCACGGGGGCGGGACGGGGATCGGGTACAGCCAGCATGCCGGCATGGTCGTGGTAGCGGATGGCACGGAGCTCGCCGCGCAGAAGCTCGAACGGGTGCTCACCACCGACCCGGGCATGGGCGTCGTGCGCCACGCCGACGCCGGCTACGAACGGGCGATCGAGGTCGCCGAGGAGCGCGGCATCCGCATCCCGATGCGCGACGATCCAAAACGGGCGACCGTCTAGGTGTGGATCGATCCTCGAACAGCTCTCGATCAGGCCGCGAGATACGGAGTCCTGGTGTGCTCGCGCACCAAGATCCACGTCTCGACGGCGTAATACGCCTCCTCAAGACCCCGAGGGAGATCCGCAGGGTCGAAGGTTTGTGACCACCTTTGGTGGTCAGCCCATCGGACTGGGTAGTCCTCAGCATAGATCGCTAGAAGTCCGGCCTCCTGGACAAACCAGATGGAGTAGCGGTCGCCGGCGTCGTCGACGATCGGAACGACGCGTACGTCCTCGCCCTCGCGGCCCTTCATGAGGACATGAAGTCCGTGCCTCGTCAGCCACTCGGGTAGCGCCGCGTCCAGGACCTCAAACGACACGTCAAATCCCGCCTGCTCGTATCAATGCGGTGCCATGCACTCTGGCCCGCAGCTTTGCAGGTGTGCACAACGCGTGCATTGACGACCGATTTGCGTCCGCCCGGCCTGTCTACATGCCCGTACTTGTCGCTACCTGAACGCTAGGTGCACAAGAACTCCCTGATTTAACGCTCAACTGCCTCGAAAGCGATCCAACACTCCGCCAATGCCACACCATGTGCACAATCACCGGGCCTAACGGCGCGGAGTGAGCGGCGCTGCTTTGCGATGACCTAGACATCATCAGGTGCCGGCGTTCCGGGCACCGGGCGTGGCGTCTCGTCGATGGCCTCGCCAAGGGTCTCGATGGCGCGTTCGCTCTGGGTTTCGGCAGGCATGTCGCCTGGCGCTTCCTCGATCGCCTCCGGCATGTCCTTCAGCGACGAGAGCGGCGACAATAGGAGCGGCACCGCTGCAAACGCGCCGCCGATGGCCCCGATCCAGATGGTCTCGCGCAGCCCGATCGCACCGCCCAGGAACCCTCCGAGGAGGCTGCCGAACGGAATCGTGCCCCACACGATGAAGCGCATCGTCGCGTTCATGCGGCCCTGCAGCCGGGGCGGCGTGATCGCCTGCCGGAAGCTCACCTGGTTGATGTTGTAGATCGCACCGGCAAATCCGCCGAGCAGCAACGAGAGGCTGACCGCGGCGAGCGCGAGATCGCGCGGTGCAGCCGCGATCAGGATGCCTTCCGGACCGAAGATGAAGGCGGAGATGATGATCGTGCGGCCAACCCCGATCTTCGACCCGATCCGGTTCGCCAGCAGGGCGCCGACGAGGAACCCGACCGAACCGACCGAGAAGGCGATGCCCAGCTCAGCCGGGGTGACGCCGAGCTCGCGCACCAGGTACAGGACCAGCACGGCGAACAGCATGTTGTTGAAGAGGTTCGAAATTCCGGTACACGCCGCGATGTAGCGCAGGTACGCGTGGGTGAGCACGTAACGCAGGCCCGCACCGATCTCTGCCCGCATCCCGGGACCCTTCCCATCGGTCGTGTCGTGGCGCGTGGGCGGCGGCTCCTTCTTGCGGATCCCGAAGATGAAGGCAGCGGACCCGAAGAAGCTCAGCGAGTCGAGGATGATCGCAACCGGCGCGGTGATGACGCCGATCAGAAAGCCAGCGATGCCGGGACCCAGGATCTGGGCCGAGGAACGGCTGATCTCCAGCTTCGAGTTCCCCTCGAGGATGTCGTCGCGTTCGACCAGCGACGGCAGGTAGGACTGGTACGCGACGTCGAAGAAGACCGTGAGGCATCCGTTGATGAAGCCGACGGCGTAGAGCTGCCAGATCGTCAGGGCGTGCAGCTCGTAGGCGATCGGGATCGACAGCAGCGCCACGCCCCGTCCGAGGTCGCCGACGATCAGGATCGGGCGCCGGCGCAGGCGGTCCACCCAGACGCCGGCGGGCAGGCTGAGCAGGATGAATGGCAGGAACTCGACTGTCGCGATGAGGCCGAACTCGAACGGCGTGACGTTCAGGTAGAGCGCTGCGATGAGCGGGATGCCAAGCGCGCTGACCTGGGTCCCGAACTGGCTGATCGTCTCCGCCGACCAGAGCTTGCGGAACTCCGGGTGGCGGATGAGTCCCAGACGACTGCGCGCCGGCTGCATTGTGGGAGCCGCCAAGTGCCGCCTCCTTGGTGGCGCTTTGCTAACGGACGTTAGCGTTCAATCTAACAGCGGGCACGGGATCTGCGCAATGCACCCGCCCATGGGGCGCCTACTCGGTCGATATGATCACGCCGTCGCCGTCCTCGTCCTGGACCTCCAGGATCGGACCCACGGAGCCAGAGCGAATGGCATCGCGGATCCGATCTGCCTGGAGGCGGGAGAGACCGGGAACGACGTTGGCCAGGCTGGCCCATGACATCGGGATGCGCAGCGTCGTGACCGTTCGGCCGTTCTCGAGGACCTCGAGGCGCACTGTCCGTCGCACGGGGCCTTCGGGCTGTGCGGGTTCCGTCGTTTCCGGCGGCGTATCAATGTGCGGCGTTCGCTTGCCGGCCTTGCCGGTGGCCGCCTCGACCAACGGTTCAGCCGCTTCGGGCGTCAGCTCTCCAGACGCCACGCGGCGCAGGATCGCATCGAGCTCCTCAGGCATTGCCGCGGGCTCCTTCCAGCCGACGAGCGGCCTCGTCAACGTCGATCTCGCCGCGCTCGAGCGCCTCGAGGACCGCCAGCTCGTCCATTTCCTCATCGGCGGCGCCCGACAGGGCGTCCTGCGCAGGCTCACCGAGGACGTCGGCCGGCGGTGACGGCATGCCCGGAAACGGCGGTGGCGCAAACGGAGCCGGAGGCGCAGGGGGCGCGGGTGCCGTTGGTCGCGGCGGGTCGGGCGGTCGCATGGGTGAGGCCTCCGAGATGGGTGGCTCAGGCGCACCGGAAGCGGGCGCCCGCGTGATGTTCAGGTCACCGGACATGGTTCGGAAGGTGACGGTCGCGGCCCCGTCCCCGATCACGATCGCGCGGCGTCCGCCGTTCGAGTCGCGCCGGTGTGGCAGCTCGCTGTGAATGGACCCGGAGATTGCGGTCATGCGGGCGGTGATGCCGCCCGGGGAGGCAAGCTCCAGGTCCCCGCTGATCGACTCGATCGCATGCTCGCCGGAGGGGTCCAGCATGCCGCTCAGGCGCAGGTCACCGCTCACCGAGCGTGCCCGCACCGATTGGATGCGCTCCGCGACTGCGCTCAGGTCCCCGGACGTGGTGGTGCCGTCGAGCGAGATGACCGCGCCACGGATCAAGACGTCCCCGGACACGGATTGGACGCTGATGCGCCCGGCGACATCATCCATTGACACGTCGCCCGAGACCGTCCGGATGTCCTGGGCTCCCCGAAGCTCCCGAACGTCCAGGTCGGCGCTGACGCCGGCGAGGCGGAGGGACGCGGTCCGGGGCATCATCACGTCGAAGTCGACTGCAGGACGGCCGCGCACGAGCACGCCCAGCGCAGGGAGGATCCCACGTGAGGTCTCGTCGACCTCGACCCGAAGCTCGCCGGCGTGGCGCTCGACCTTGAGGACGCCGTCCTCTTCAAGATTGGCCGGGTCGCCGCCGCGATCGGTGTAGCGGGCGTCGACCCGTGCCTCGTCTCCGTCGGTGCCGCGCACGCGGACCGAGCCTCGGATCGTACGAATGCTCAGCGTCCCGTCGGCGCCGATCGTGTGTTTCAGCACCGCATGGCGCTCGGTGGTGGTCATTGGGTCAGGCTTCCTTCGTCCGCGGTTGCCGTTGCCCGCGGCGGATCGCCGAGGGCTCGCAGGAGTGCGGCCGCGTCCTCGGCTGGGATCTCGTGGCGGGAGAGGCGCTCCAGGACCCTTCGGCGTTCGGCGGCGATACCTGAGGCGCGCGTTGTTGCGGCTTCCAGGGCGTCAGCCTCGGCCGCATCTGCGTCGGCGGCGGGGCCACCGAGGCCGAGCGCACGAACGAGCGCCTCCACGCGGCCGCGGACCGTCGGGTACGAAATCCCGAGCTCGCGCTCCATGTCACGCAGGTTTCCGCGCGATCGGAGGAAGCTTTCTAGGAGGGCGAGCTGGTCGCGGTTGAGGCGCCCGAAGCGCCCGACGGCGAACTGGCCCTCGAGCGTGGTTCCGCACTCTCCGCAATGCAGCCGCGTCACGCTGAGCTCGTGCTCGCAGACGGGGCACGTGGAGATGACGTCGTGAGGCATCGGCCGGTCAGGCGGCGAGCCGGAAGCCCTGGCGGGGCTGCGGTCGGCTGGATCCATCGGCCCAGCGCGTGGGGCGCTCTCGGCCTGTTTGGCGGGTCCGCGTGGGGGTCTCGAGGTCCCCGGAGTTGAGGCGGGCGTCTTTCTGCATCGTGGTGTTCCCTTCCTGCATGGACGCTATTTCATCCGTGCGGAGGCACTATAGCAAGCTGGATATCACTTTGTCAATATCGATCTTTCTAAAGTGAAAGCGGGTTCTGGAAATGTCCCCTAAGACCGTCGAACGCGCGCTGCGCTGCCCGTCCGGGTCGATTCGACGCCGAGCTGCGGAATGCGATGGAAGAGCGCCGCATCGGCGCGGCCCGGGAGCACGCGGATCAGCGCGGCCGGACGCAGGCCCATCGTCGAACGCCCGCGCGGTCCCTCCAGGGTGATCGAGTCGCGGGCTGTACTGACCTCCACCACGCGTGCCTGCACGCCGGGCACGAGGCCCTCCTGCTCCAGGTACACGAGCAGGTCCGCATCCTCCTCCGCCTCTTCCGTAATGCGCAGGACCGTGATGTCCGCTCCGGGCTCCGCTTCGGCGAGTGCCATGCCCTTCGGCCGCGCCCGCGCTGCTGCCGCGTCGATGGGATTGCCGTGCGGGCACGTCACCGGATGCCCGACCAGGTCCGCGATGGCCGCCTCGACTCGCGGCGAGATGGCCCCCTGGAGCCGCATCGCCTCTTCGTCCGACTCTGCCCAGCCGAGGCCGATCACGCCGATGAGCAGCCACTCCATCAGGGCGTGCCTCCGGAAGATCGTGTCGGCGGCCTCGCTGCCCGTCGGGGTCAACCGCAGGGACCGGTCTGCGGCCACCTCCACCAGGCCATCGTGTGCGAGCCTCGCCACCATCTCCGATGCGGCCTGGGTGGAGACCTTCATCCTGCGAGCCAGCGCGGCCGTCATGGCCGGGGTCGCGGCACCATCCATGGCACGCAATGTGAGGAGGTAGGTCTGCGCGGCTTCGGACACCTCGGGGGCGTGGCCGTGGACGGCGCGGTTCATCTGCCCATGGTAGCCGTGCGGCACCTCCCGGCGGCATACACTCCCGGGCATGGCGCGGCTGGTGGAGTGCGTCCCGAACTTCAGCGAGGGTCGCCGCATGGACGTGGTCGACGCCCTCGCAGCGGCCGTGTCGGGCACGCCCGGAGTGCACCTTCTCGACCGAACCTCCGACCGCGATCACAACCGCAGCGTGCTGACGTTTGCCGGAGAGGAGGAGCCGGTGTTGAAGGCGATGGAAGCCGCGGCGGCCCTCGCGCTCGAACGGATCGACCTGCGCGTCCACCACGGCCAGCATCCGCGGATCGGCGCGGTGGACGTGGTCCCGTTCGTGCCGCTCGAGGGCACTACCATCGCGGACTGCATAGACCTGGCGCGGGCATTCGGCCTGCGCGCTGCCCAGCGCTTCGAGGTCCCGGTGTACCTCTACGCGGAAGCCGCGACCCGGCCCGAGCGGCGCGTCCTGAGCGACATCAGGAGGCCGCAGTTCGAGGGCCTTGCCGAGCTGATCGCAACCGCCGAGTACGAGCCTGACTTCGGGCCGGCACGCGTCCATCCCACAGGCGGTGCCATGGTCGTCGGGGCGAGGCCCTTCCTCATCGCCTGGAACATCAATCTCGAGTCGAAGCGCCTGGCGCTGGCGAAGCGAATTGCCTCGACGATCCGGGAGCGCAACGGCGGCCTGCCGCGGGTCCAGGCACTCGGCCTGTTCCTGGAGGACCTCGACTGCGCGCAGGTGTCGATGAACCTGCTCGATCACACGGTCACGCCGATGTGGCGCGTCTGGGAGGAGGTCGAGCGGCTTTCCGCCGAGTCCGGCGCGACGATCTGCGAATCCGAGCTGATCGGGCTGGCGCCGCTTGCCGCGTTCACGGAAGTGGCGGATCACCTCGGCGTGCCGTCCGACGGGGCGGCGGATGAGCGCATCACGAAGGCTGCGGCCTGGCTCCGTGTGCGCAGCTTCTCCCCGACCATGGCGCTCGAGATGCGACTGGCCGCCGTCGCGGACACGACGGGGGACCGCTGAGGCATGCCTGCCGGACTCCTGATCGAGGGTGCCTCTGAGGTCGCGACGCTTGCCGGGGGACCGCGGCGCGGCACGGCGCAGGCGGACGCCGGTGTCCTGCGCGACGCGGGTGCCTCGCTGTCCGTGGCGGTGGTCGACGGGTCGATCCACGCGGTCGGGCCCGGGCCCGAGGTCCGGCGCAGCCTCGAGGGAGCGGGCGTGGACATCGCCGTCCTGGAGACGATCGACGCGCGGGGCGGGCTGGTCACGCCCGGGCTGATCGATGCCCACACGCACCTGCTGTTCGCCGGCACCCGCGAGCGTGAGCTCCGTCTCCGCCAGAGCGGCGCCACCTACCTCGAAATCCTCGGGGCCGGCGGAGGCATCCTGTCGACCGTCGAACGGACGCGGGAGGCAACCGAGGAAGAACTCCGGACCCACGGCCGGCGGTGGCTGGACGAGATGTTGCGCCACGGAGTCACCACGATCGAGGCCAAGTCGGGCTACGGCCTGGACGTCGAGACGGAGCTGCGGCTCCTGGCCGTCGCCGCGGGGCTGGGCCGCGAAGGCCCCGTGGAGCTGCTGCCGACGTACCTTGGGGCGCACGCCGTGCCGAGGGAGCTCCGCCAGCTCGCGAATGCCGCCGACGCGTATCTGACGCTCGTCGCGGAGGAGCAGCTGCCGCGTGTGGCGGAGCAGGGGATCGCGCGCTTCTGCGACGTGTTCTGCGAACTCAGCGTGTTCGACGCCACGCAGTCACGCCGGGTGCTCGAGGCAGGAGCCAGGCTGGGGCTTCGGCCGCGACTCCACGCGGACGAGATCCGCGATTCCGGAGGCGCCGCGCTCGCCGGGGAGCTGCGTGCTGCCTCCGCCGACCATCTTGCCGCAGTCTCCGATGCTGGCATCGAGGCCCTCGGTCGGGCGGCAGACGAGGGCCATGCCGTGGTGGCCACCGTGCTCCCGGCCACGACGCTGTACCTCATGAGCGAGCACTACGCGCCAGCGCGGCGCCTCATCGATCGGGGTGTACCCGTGGCCCTCGGCACGGACTTCAACCCCGGCACTTCGCCGACGCCCAATCTTCAGTTGACGCTCTCGATCGCGTGCCTGAAGCTCAAGCTGACGCCACAGGAGGCACTCGTCGCGGCGACGGCGAACGCGGCGCTCAGCCTCGGGCTGGGGGAGACCCACGGATCGATCGAGCCCGGGCGGGTCGCCGACCTGGTCGTCTGGGACGTCCCCTCGGTCGACCTGCTGCCCTACTGGGTGGGCGCGGACCTGGCGCGGATCGTGGTCAAGCGGGGTCGCGTGGTGTTGGACCGCGAGGCGGTCGCCTCCTAGACGCGTCCCCGGGCTTCGAGCACGACCACCGTCGTCTCCTGGGGCACGGTCGAGATCGACACGGACAGCTTGGAAACCGGCTGTGCCTGTTGGACGCCCATCTCGTGGAGGAAGCGATTGAGCTCGGCCGAGGCGTGCGTCTCGTCCTGGTCGACCGGCATCGGCACCACCAATCTCGCATCCAGCTGTGCCACGAGCTCGGCGGCCTTCGTCGCACTCAGGCTGGAACCGATCGAGACACACACCACATCGACGGAGCCGAGCTCCGCGAGTGCTTCCTCGGTCAGCAGGTGGCCGACATCGCCGAGGTGGACCGCATGCAGGCCGTCCAGCTCCACCACGAAGGTGGTGTTCATGCCGCGCTCCGTGCCCTTGCTCTCGTCGCGGAACGTTCGGACACCCGTGATGAGGACGTCGTGGACCTCGTACTCACCGGGAGCGTCGAGGTAGAAGGCCGGCTCCAGGCTGGCCGGGCGGAGGATGCCCGTCCCGTTGTGGCTTGCAGCGGCGGCCTTGCTCTTTCCGCGAGGCGGCTCGGACGAATCGGCATGGCTGTAGGTGCAGATATCGCCCGTCAGCCCACGACCCGTTGGCCCAACGACCGAGCGGTAGGCATCCGCGACCACGACGCCCTCGCGACCTTTGAAGCGGACGCAGGTGTCCCCGAACCAGGTGATCTCCATGTGGGGATGGTGCCACAGGACGGTGGACAAAAAAGGAACGAGGGGCGCCTGCCCAATCGGCGCCCCTCGTCCCGAGGGAGGGAGAGGGAACTGGAAGCGATGCTTCGCGGTTCCGCAAAGAGAACGCTACCGGCCGCGCGTGAAGGCGCCAGCGGTGAGTCGGTGAAGAAACCCAAACCTTTGGGCCTGGGCTTTCAGGAAAGGCGCTCACGCTTTCAGAAAGGCCGTCCGGCAAGGCCTGGCCGAACGATCGAGCCATCGGGTCGAACGCGCACGGCTGCCACAATCGACGGGATGACCGATCCCCGCGAGCCGTCGACACCCTCCTGGTCTGACGACGTCACGCGGCCGTACGCGCCCGGGGAGCCACCCGGCCAGGGTCAGACGCCTCCGCCGGGCTACGGCCAGACGCCTCCGCCGGGCTACGGCCAGACGCCTCCACCCGGCTACGGTCAGACGCCTCCGCCGGGCTACGGCCAGACGCCTCCGCCGGGCTACGGCCAGACGCCTCCACCCGGCTACGGCCAGACGCCTCCGCCCGGCTACGGCCAGACGCCTCCACCCGGCTACGGCACCCCGCCTCCACCGTGGTACAGCTCGCAGCGAGGGCGACCGCCCGGCGGCCTGCCACCCGTGCGGGCACCCGAGTCGGCCGGAGGGCTCTCTCCGTTCACGGTCATTGCGCTCGTGCTGGTCGTAGCCCTGCTGGTGGCCGCCGGCGGCTGGTATTTCCTCCTTCGGCCTTCGGGCGAGTCCGGATCCGCGGCGAGTCCGTCTCCGACCGGAATCACCGCAGCGGCCACGCCCACCCCGCGCCCGGTGCGACCGACGCCGAGCCCCACCATCGGCGCGACCTCGACCGCAACGCCCAGGCCCACCGCGAAACCACCAACGCCAAGCCCGGCGACTTCGACTCCGACCCCGGGCTTTTCGACCGAGCCGTCCGGGTCGCCGGCCCCTTCAGGTACGCCGGAGGCCACCGGTTCGACGGGACCCGGTACGCCGATCGACCCGTCGGTCGTCGCCCAGATCGACCAGGTCGTCGCCTCGGTTCCCGGGATTCGGGGTCTCCAGCCGAAGAAAGACGTGCCGTACCGGTTCATCACCCAGGACCAGTTCAGCGCGTTCTTCCAGCAGCAGTTCGAGAAGGACAACCCGCCGGCACAGCTCGACGCGGAGCAGAGCTTCGACAAGCGGATCGGCCTGCTGCCGGTCGAGGCGAACCTCAAAGACCTCGTCCTGCAGCTCTACAGCGGCTCGGTGGCCGCCTTCTATGACCCCGCGACCCAGCAGTTCACCGTCATCCAGCGCGACGCTACATTCGGGCCGGCGGACAAGATCGTGGTCGCCCACGAATACGACCACGCCCTCCAGGACCAGTACTGGCACCTGCAATCCACGGACATCAGC
>JBBSGX010000083.1:0-9751 GCA_038253685.1 Candidatus Limnocylindrales bacterium
GCGGTCGTCAGCCATTCGGCGACCCAGCCGGCAGCGAGGGTTTCCTCGTAGCCAAGCTCGGGATTGGCATGGATCCAGTGGCTCAGACCCACCAGGGCGCGATGCGCCTCGGCGAGGAGGTCACGAGCGGACTGCTTCGGGTTCATCGTGGTCCTTTCGGCGGATTCGCAGGGCAGGCTTCGGGATAGCGTGCGACTGGACATGGAAGGGTCCGGTTACGCAACGATCAGACTAGTACGCCATCCCCTGCGAGGGCAGCATGACCTCCGACGCTTGTCGGATAGAACTGGTGCGGTCGCGTTCTGCTGGGGTAGGTACAGGCTGTACAGCGGCCCGATCCATGTGCTACGGTGCCTCCGTCATCGCCTGAATACGCTCAGGCACCAGAACGCCGGACACACGACTCACTCCTCTCACGGTTCCCGCGAGACAACAAGGTCGCGGGAGCCGGCACGAGAAGGAGTGTTTTTCGTTGTACACGGACAAGAACCTTACCTGCGCCGATTGCGGGAACGAGTTCACGTTCACCGCGAGTGAGCAGGAGTTCTACGCCGACCGGCAGTTCAGCGAGCCGCGCCGCTGCTCGTCCTGCCGCGCAAGCCGCAAGGCTGCCCGCAGTGGCGGTTCAGGCGGCTACGATTCCCCCAGCAGCAGCTACTCGGGCGGGTATAGCTCGGGCGGCGGCTACAGCGGCAGCGGAGGCGAATATTCATCCGGCGGCGGAGGCGGTTATCGGGATCGTCCCCAGCGCGAAATGTTCGAGGCCACCTGCTCCAGTTGCGGAAATGTCGCCAAGGTCCCCTTCCGGCCGACCAGCGGCAAGCCCGTCTACTGTGCGGACTGCTTCGCCAAGCGCCGCGCGTAAACCCTTACCTGCGCAACAAACCGACGACCCCCGGGTTCAAACCCGGGGGTCGATCGATTCAGTGCGCAGTTTGCCTCGGCGTCAGCGCGTGGACGACGACGAGTTCCCTGAGCTTGCGCTGCTCGAAACGGTGGGTCGTTCAACTTCGACGGTTGCGGTGCGCGGGGCGCTGTCGGCCCGGATGGAACCGGCGTCGGCACGAACCGATGCCGGACCGCTGGCCGGTCGCTGCATGTGCAGCTCGCCATCGATGAACCCACCTTCGTGGAGCATCAGGCGAACCGTCTCGATCTCACCCTTCGTGACGCCGGTCGAGCGGATCTCGAGGCGCTGGCGGCAGATCAGCTTGCCCGAGTACAGGCCGGCGATGATGGCTTCGTCGGCGGTCACATCGGCATCGACCTTGGCGCCTTCCTCCACGTAGACCGACTTGGCCGCCTCGATGTGACCCTGGAGCTCGCCCAGGATCCGGACGCTCCGCTGCGTTCGCAGGGTGCCCTCGAACTTGTCGTCGCGGCCGATGACCGATTCGTCGATGTGGCTGGCACCTGCGAGTGGGCTGTCCGAAGCGACGGGCACCGGTACGACATCGCGCATCCCGGTCGCGGTCGTGGTCTTGATGCCGGTAGCACGCTGATCCTCCGGCCTGTCGGTGTGGCGACTGAACATCGCGTCCTCCTTGGGGTGGCTCAGGAACGCGACGCACGACACATTGCGACCTGGCCACGACTCCGTGGCGACGGGACGAAGGCCGGCTCGATCGACTGAGGCCTCAGCCGGCGGCGTCGCCACCGCGATGCACCACGACCGATGTTTTCGATCGGCTGCGCGCGTCGGTTGGGACGGGCGTTCGCCTGCTTCCGCTTCAGTCCCCGCGGCTGGGCCGAGGTCCCTGCGTTTGGCGCTCCCCGCTCGGTGGGGAAGCGCGAGTGTAGACGGACTCGAGGCGAATGCCTAGTGGCAGCCTCGAGGGGCGATCGTGGCGGTTCAGTCGATGGCTTCGACTCCAGGCCCGACAGCCCGACGGACGTTTGAGTCGGCAGCGGAGGACCGGGCCCTGGCGCTCGGTCGGGCAGCCGGAGTCTCCTCCTCGCCGGGCTTGATCATGTGCAGCTCCCCGTCGATGACCCCCCCCTCGTGGAGCAGCATCTTGAATGTCTCGATGCGGCCGCTCAGACGGCCACTGGGCCTGACCTCGAGACGCTTGCCGCAGACCATCTTGCCCGAGTACTCACCGCCGACGATCACCTCTTCGGCCCTTACGTCCGCCGTGACCTTGGCGCCCTCCTCGATGGTGACCGTGGGCGCCTCGATCTTGCCCTTGACCTGGCCAAGCACGCGCACGGCACGATGTCCGCGCACCGTGCCGTCGATGCGGTCCTCGCGGGCGACGACAGTCTGTTCGGACGACACGGTCGTGTCGGCCGTCGACGTGGGAACCTCGCGGCTGACCCCGGGGACCGGTTGGAGCCCGCCGCGTCGCAGCTCGTCGTTCGTCATGCGGTCGGTGCTTCGGAACATGCGGACCTCCCTCAGGCCGGCCCTGCCCGGCGGATCCCTCGCTGGGGGCGGCCAGTGTACGGCAGCCGTCCACCGGCGAGCCTACTGCTGCCGCACTGTGTAGATGCCGAGATCCTCCTCGCTCGCGGCGTCTGCCCGCGCGAAGATGACCGTGGCCTTTCCGGCGTCTGACACGACGATCGCCGGCCCGCTCCATGTGCCCTGATCCACGGGGCCGTTGTAGATGTGCTTCTTCGCCCAGCCCGAGCCCGAGCGCACGGCGTAGAACTCGCCGCTCGATTCGTAGGCGACGGCCGGCACGCCATTTCCGTCGAGCACCATGGCCGGCGTCTCGCCATCACCGATGAACGAGAGTGGCGTCCACCCGGAGCCGGTCCGGCGCGTGAACTCGATGCCGACGCCCGCCCGCATGAACGCGATGCGGGGCTGGCCGTCGGCACCCAGCGCCAGAGCAGGCGCAACATCGTTTGCGTTCGTGCTGACAGTCGTGCGGATCCAGCTGCCACTGGCGTTCGTGGCCAGCCGCATGCCGCCGCTGTATCCGTGCCCACAGCCCTGGTGCGCGCCGCGCGGACGTTCGTAGGCGATGAACAGCTTGCCGCGGCCGTCGATGCCCAGCGAGGGGGATTGACTGACATAGCACTTGCCGACAGCCGACGCCACCTGCGATTCCGTCCAGGATCCGCCTGCGTTGGTCGTGTACCAGACCCCGGAATCCGTATCGCCGTAGGGACTGAAGAGTTGCTTTTCGAACGCGACGTACAGCTTGTCGTTGTGCACGACCAGCGAGGGAGTGACGTCCCGTGGTCCCGGCGTCCGCGCGTTGACACTCCAGTTCCCGCTCTTGTTGTTGGCGACGAAGATGCGGCTCATTCCATCGTTGCAGTCGGGATCGATGCAGGTGACGCGCCCGAACGCGATGTACGCGTGACCAGCAGAGTCGACGCCAATCGAAGGGTGGGCGGGAAAGACGTCGCCAGTGGTGACACGCTCCTTGTGCCAGGTGCCGCCCATGTTCGTGGCGTAGAAGATTCCCGACGACACGTCCCGGTTGTCCTCGATCCAGGCGACGTGGATGTTGCCGGTGGCGTCGCGGACCGCAGCCGGCGAGAGCGGACTGACCGAAGCCACGACACGAATGGGCTGGCCCCAGCCGGTGACGGCAGCCACAGGCGCGGCTGCGAAAAGAAGTCCGAGCGTGGCGGCGAGCAAGGCGAAACGCATCTGGATCCAACCTCGTGACGGTTCCCTGGGACGTTGGCGCGTTCACTGTGCGGCAGCCGCGCCAGCGCAACGGACACGTCCTCTTGACACTCGCGCCACGTAATAGTACGTTCCACGTAGTCGCACGGCGTAATAAGGAGCATGACAAGACGTGGCAGATGACGGCGGACGCGGCTGGCGCGATCCGGGGTTGCTGATCCTGATCAGCCTGGCAGGCGGGCCCCGGCACGGATTCGGGATGCTCGAGGACATCGAGCGCTTCAGCGGCCGGCGGCTGGGACCTGGCACGCTCTACGGCGCGCTCGAACGGCTTGAGCGCGGGGGTCTCGTTGAGCCACTCGAGCCGGACGACCGGCGCCGGCCGTACCGGCTCAGCGATCAGGGATCGCGGCTTCTGGACGAGCAGCTCGGTGGGCTGCAGCGCCTGACCGAGGTGGCCACCACACGACGCAGCCAGTCGCGGGCGACGGAACGATGAGGTCCCTGATCGGCCTTTTTCCGGCGACCTGGCGTGCGCGCTATGAAGAAGAGTTCACGGCGCTCCTCGCCGACCTGCCAGGTTCCCCGTCCCTCGTCCTCGATGTCCTGCGCGCGGCCGCTCGGGCCAACATGGGCGTGATCACCAACGCTCAAGGAGGTCCAGCGATGGGCTTTGTTTCGGCTCCCTCGCGTCGTGCGGCAGGCCTTGGCCTCGTCGGCCTTGCCCTTTCACTGCCCACACTCGTCTTCGTGGTCGCAAACCTGCTCCAGTACGGGCTCGGCATCCAGGGTCCGGCCGACGTGATCGATCCGCTGGTTCCGGGGCCGCCGATCGGCTGGCTCATCCTGATGCTGCCTCTGATCGGCTTCGCACTCGCGGCGGTGCCGGTCGTGGGCGTGACGATCGCGCGCGGAGAGGGCGGCCTGCGCTCGCAGATCGTCATCCACCTGCGGCCGGTCAACGTGTTCGCGGGCCTGGTCACCGGAGGCCTCGCGGCATTCGTCGTCGCACACCTCATCGCCGGGTGACCCGGGTGAGGCCCGAGGAAGTGGTAGGGGAGCCTGGACTCGAACCAGGAACCAGCCGGATATAAGCCGACCGCTCTAACCAATTGAGCTACTCCCCCGGGGTCGTGGTGTGATGCCGGGGCGTGGCGATGCTACACCCGCGTTTCAGAGGGCGGCGGTCACAGGACCAGCAGCGGCCGCACGACCTGGAAGATCACCACCAGCGAGAGATAGGCAATCGGCAGGGAGGCAAAGAAGCCGAGCAGGGCGGACCAGCCGGAGCGTCGCCGGACTCCCCCCGCACCGCTGGGCAGCTCCACCCAGAGGTACGTCAGAGCGCTGCCCGCCACCATCACGGCGACCACGTACGACGCCGCGAGCAGCGTCCGGAGATCGTTGCCCAAGGCAACGATTCCCTTGGCGGCGAGGAGCTCGACGGCGAGGAGGGCCACCCCGCCGACCAGTGCCACGGCCAGGTTGGCGAGCACGGCCCGCAGCACCGGCGGCGGCGGGTTCCTGGCCTGCCGCCAGCGGACTTCGAGCCACGACCGCCGGCGCGGTGCAACCGCCTGGCCTTCCTCTCGTGCCATCAGCCGGGCAGCATGGTCAGCGTCTGGCGCCGCGGGACGCTGTCGGGCGTGTGTGCCGCAATGAGCCGAACCGCCTCGGTGAAACGGCCCAACTCTTCCTCGGTGTTCCACCAGCCGATGCTGGCGCGAATCGCGGGCGCCGCGTCGGGAACCTCCACGATCGACACGATCGCCCCGACCCGGTGCGAGAGCTCTTCGGCGACCTGCTCCGAGCTCCAGCGCTCGACCCGGAAGGTGACGATCGCCGCCATCCGATCCAGCGGCGTCAGCAACTCCACGCCGTCGGTCCCGGCCAGTCGGTGGGCCAGTGACGCGGCCAGCGGCGCAGTGCGCTCATAGACCCATGGAAGGCCGACGTACATCTCGAGCCAGCCGACGGATCGGGCAAGGCCGAGCAGGCCGCGGCGCGGAAGCAGCGTTTGCTGTCCGCCGAGCTGGCGACGCCCGTCCCTTGTGGCCCTCGAGCGAACCGCTCCCGTGCCGTCTGCTCCGAGGAGCCATCGGTCGCCTGGAAGGATCACTGTCGACCAATCCTCGAGCCGCGCGAGATCGATCGCGCCGGCGGATCCCGAAGCGTCGACCACGAGCTCCGCTCTGCCCGCGTTTGCGTCGAGGATCCGGTCGAGATCAGTGAGCTGTCCCGTCACACGATCCACGTGGGGCACCACGATCATGGCCGTGTCCCTGCCGACTGTGCCTGGTACGGCGTCCGTGGCCACGATGCGGACCCTGAGTCGGGCACTGGCAGCGGCCTCTGCGGTGCCTTCGACGCAGCCTTCTCCCACGATCGCTTCGTCCCCTGAGAGCGCGCTGGTCCGCGCCACCCGGAACATGGCGTCGAGCGCTCCGTGAGTCAGCACGATCTCGTCGGGGTCACTCCCCGGGATCAGCGCGGCAATCACGGCCCTGGCCTCGGCTTCGCGCTGCTCGAGCTCCGCCTCACGATCAACGCCACCTCGGCCCACGCGCAGCTCCCACTCGTCCCCCTCGCGCAACGCGGCGGCGGTCTCGGCCGGCAGCGGCCCCGCGGCTGCGGCGTCGAGGTAGATGCCCGCGGAGGCGGCAGGGAGCGCAGCACGCAGTGCAGCCAGCTTGTGCGCGTCAGCCTGCAACTGATCGACCATCCCGGTGAGTGTGGCAGGCCTCAGCGAGCGGCCGTGGAGACGCTGTAGCGGCCGCCCTCCTGGAGCTGATCGTGGAGCATCGCCACGGTCGACAGGAGGTCCACCTCGGCTGCGGTCTTGTCGTCGCGGATGCGCACGATGCGGGGGAAGCGCATGGCAAAGCCTGAGGCGTGCCGCTTCGAACGATGGATCACGTCAAACGCGATCTCCACCACGACCGTCGGCTCGACAACCCGGTACCGGCCGAACTGCCGAACGGTGTGCGCCTCGAACCAGCGCGTCATTTCCGCGATCTCGGCATCGGTCAGGCCGGTGTACGCCTTGCCGATCGTGACCAGCGCTCCCTCATCTGCGTCTGGCCGGTCGTCACGGACCGCGAAGGTGTAGTCGGACAGGACCCCGTGGCGCTTGCCATGCCCGACCTCCACGCCGACCACCACGCAGTCGAGCGTTGTCAGCGGACGCTTCAGCTTGATCCAGCCGTAGCCGCGCCGGCCCGGCGTGTACGTGCTGTCCGGATCCTTGACCATCAGGCCCTCGTTGCCGCGCTGCTGCGCGGCCGAGAAGACGGCTCGCAATTCGGCCTCATCCGAGGCCGTGATGAGGTTCGAAACCCCGAAGCCCTGCGTGGTTGCAAGGCCGAGAGCATCCAGGCGCGCCCGACGCTCACGAAGCGACACGCGCAGGAGCGGTTCCACCGTCTGCCCGTCGCCGGGGCCGAATGCGAGCAGGTCGAAGGCAACGAAGATCACGGGCACCTGCGCCTGGATTGCGGCTGATGGATCCTTGCGACCGAGCCTGGCCTGGAGATTGAGAAATGGCAGCGACGTTCCATCGCGCCAGCCGAGCACCTCCCCGTCGAGGATCCCGTCCCAGGGAAGCCCAGCAGCAGCGAGGATGACCTCCGGGAACGGGCCGCTCACGTCGTGCAGATCGCGGCTGTAGAGGCGGACCTCGGAACCGCGCTTGTGCAGCTGGGCACGGATGCCGTCGTATTTGTCCTCGACCCAGACCGGTGGCGCCATGCGATCGAGGGCCTCGGCCTCACTGGCGATGGGGGACGCAAGCATCGACTTGAGGGGCCGGAAGAGCGCCAGCTCGGCGGTCTCGAGGTGGTCGTCGCGCGCCAGCTCGGCGGTCCGGCCGATGTCCCCCGTGATCATCCCCACCCACTGCACGGCCGCCAGATCCCGCTCAAAGGCCTTCGCGATCGCGGCCTCGAGGTGTCCCTCGCGCAGTCCGATGCGGGGCTCGCCCGACGCGATCTTGGTGACGTAGCGGCCTGACAGCGTGTCGCAGCGCTCCAGCAGCGCGCCGAGGATCGCAGTCTTGGCCGCGGACCCGCGGGCGGCCGCAATGCCCGCAAAGCTGGCCTCGACGTCGAGCAGCGTCGGCGGGTCGCCGCCAGGTTCGTGCCCGGAGCTTGCCAGAAGGTCGCCGACCGCGGTCCCCAGGTCCGAGGACTGCTCATACGCCGCGAAGAGGGCGCCGGGTGCGGCCCCGGCGACCGACTCGGCCACGGCACCGATCGCGGCCCACCCGATCCCGGTCGTGCGCGCGTCCCGTTCGGGAAACGGCCGTCCGGCAAGGAAGACCACGGCGATCGGCAGCTCCTCTGCGCTCAGGGTGCGCAGGTATGCGGACACCGCTGCAACCTTTTCGGACGTCCGGGTGGTGGCGGCGACATGTTCGGCGGTCTCGCTCCAGCGTCGCACAGGGGGATGGTACCCAGACGTGCCCTGGGCAGGCCCGAGACGAGCTCGCCGGAGTAGCATCGGCACTTCCATGAGCACCGAATCCGATCGCGAAAGCTGGAACCCGTCGGTCATCGAGGGGCGCCTGGTCGTGCTGCGCCGGCATCGCTCGGAGAACCTGCCGCTGATAGTGAGCTGGTATCGCGACCCCGAGCTGGCGCGCCTCACCCGGTACCACACGCGGCCGATGGCGCACGAGGAGATCGAGCGCTTCTTCGTGAGCCGGCTCCTCGCGGTCGACGCACTGGCCTACGGCATCCATGAGCGGACCACGGACCGCCTGGTCGGGCTCACGACCTTCAGCTCGCTGGATCCCGACAACAGCTCGGTGCTCTTCCACATCACGATCGGCGAGCGCGACGCCTGGGGCCACGGCTACGGCACCGAGACTGCCGAGCTGATGCTGGCGCACGCCTTCGAGCGGATCGGCCTGCACCGCGTCGGTCTGTCGGTCTTTGCCTTCAACGAGCGCGCCATCCACGCCTACGAGAACGCGGGCTTCCGGGTCGAGGGACGCCTGCGGGACGCGATCATGCGCGACGGCCGCTTCTGGGACGAGATCCAGATGAGCGTGCTCCGCGACGAATGGCTGGCCGAGCGCGGGGGGCGAGGCGTCCAGCGGACGAGCTCGCGCGAAGCCATCGAGTTGAACGCCTGAAGGAGGAGTCCCTTCGCATTGGCAAGCATCGGCACGGCAGCTGATCGGGCACGCGCCGAGGTGCGCGAGATCATGGCGCGGCAGGGTCATGCGGTCGACAACGGTCGCGACGCTGTGGCGCGCCTCGAGGCAGCCTTTGCCGACGGCTCGCTCCTGCGAACGCCGCTACTCGACCAGGCGCTGCGCGACCTGGACGTTGCGCTCGGGCAGGATGCCGGCCAGAAGCTGGGAGGCAAGAGCGCCGAGGCGTCGCGCTTCATCCTGCGTGCCATCGACCGCGCGCTCGAAGACGCATGACGGTCCGTGGCCGCGCGCTGCGTACACTTCGAGCGAAAGCCCTGCGTTCGAAAGGATTGCCCTGGCGATGATGGATCGACTCTTCGGCGGCGCCAAGGTCAGCCAGGAACAGAAGAAGCGCACTCCTCCCGGCCAGTACGTGACCCAGAAGTGGCCCGTCCTTCACTACGGGTCCGTGCCCAGCACGAACCTCGCCACCTGGAACTTCCGCGTCTGGGGCGAAGTCGAGAACCCGTTCTCCGTCACCTGGGACGAGTTCCGCCAGATGCCGCGCAAGAATGTGCACACGGATATCCACTGCGTGACTCGCTGGAGCCGCCTGGACACCGACTGGGAGGGCGTCCCGATCCAGCACATCCTCGAGCTCGCGAAGGTCAAGCCGAGCGCGCACTTCGTGCTGGAGCACTGCGAGCAGGGCTACACCGCCAACCTGCCGCTCGACGTCATCGACGACGATGACGTGATGCTCGCGGACATCGCCGACGGCGCGCCGCTGAGTCCCGAGCACGGCTATCCCCTGCGGCTGCTGGTGCCGAAGCGCTACTTCTGGAAGAGCGCCAAGTGGATCCGCGGGCTCGAGTTCCTGCCGCGGGACCAGCTCGGTTTCTGGGAGCGCTACGGCTACAACAACAACGCCGATCCCTGGAAGGAAGAGCGCTTCAGCGACGACTGACGTCTTCCGGCCTCATACTTGGGCCTCCCCACGCTTGGCGACCGGGGCACTGAGGAGA
>JBBSGX010000084.1:0-9686 GCA_038253685.1 Candidatus Limnocylindrales bacterium
GAGGCGTACTCCCAGCAGGAGCGTCATGTCCCGATGGTCGTCCGCATCGTGGGCACGAACGCGGACCTGGCGGCCGAGATCCTGCGCGAATCCGGCGGCGACATCCAGACCGCTGCCAGCCTCGATGACGCCGTCGAGAAGACCGTGCGCATCGCGAAGGGAGCACCCACGGCGGCATGAGCATCCTGGTCGACGAGAACACGCGACTCCTGGTGCAGGGGATCACCGGGCGCGAGGGCGCCTTCCACGCGCAGCAGATGCAGGCCTACGGCACGAAGGTCGTGTCCGGCGTCACCCCCGGCAAGGGCGGCCAGATGGCGCTGGAGGGCACGGTCCCTGTATTCGACACCGTCCGTGATGCGGTCGCTGCCACGGGCGCCAACACGACCGTCATCTACGTTCCGCCTCCGGGTGCGCCGGACGCGATCCTGGAGGCCGTCGGCGCAGGGATAGCCACGATCTTCTGCATCACCGAGCACATACCCCTCCACGACATGCTCAAGGTCGTGGCCGTCGTCGAGGGCGCCGGTGCCCAGCTGATCGGGCCCAACTGCCCGGGTGCGACCTCGCCGGGCAAGGCCAAGGTCGGCATCATCCCCGGGTCGATCCACCGGCCGGGACGCGTCGGACTGGTCAGTCGCTCAGGGACGCTGACCTACGAGGTGGTGCAGGCCATGACCGACGCGGGCATCGGCCAATCGACGTGCGTGGGCATCGGCGGCGACCCGGTTGCGGGCAGCACCTTCATTGACATCCTCGCGCTCTTCCGCGACGACCCGGACACCGAGGGCATCGTGCTGATCGGCGAGATCGGAGGCGGAGCCGAAGAGGCCGCTGCAACCTGGCGAAGCGAGCACCTGCCCGAGGTCCCGATGGTCTCTTTCATCGCCGGGAGGACCGCCCCGCCAGGCCGCCGGATGGGGCACGCCGGAGCGATCATCTCGGCCAGCGGCGGCACGGCCGAGAGCAAGATCGCGGCACTCGAGGCGGCGGGCATCCGGGTTGCCGAGACGCCGACGCAGATCCCGAAACTCCTGCGCGAGGCAGGCATCCGGCCCGACTGAGCTCGGGCAGGCATCCGGCCCGACGGAGCTCGCAGGGAGGCGAATGGACGGCGAAGCCTTCACCCGCTTCATCGTCGAGTGGCGGGAGTTCTTCCTCACGTGCGGCACCGCCGCGGCGACCCTGGTCGGGTTGCTCTTCGTGGGCCTCTCGATCAACGTCGACGACGTCATGGGGCCGGACCGCCCGGACCTCCGTGCGCTGGCCGAGCAGGCCTTCTCCAGCTTCACCTACGTGCTGCTCGTGTCCCTGTTTTTCCTCGTCCCGGAGCAGGATCCCATCACCCTCGGAATTGAGCTGGGCACGCTCGGCGTCCTCGGGCTGCTACGCGTCCTTGGTGCGCCTCACACGCGGGCTTCGTCACCGGAACCAGCGGCAATGGGGACTGACGTGGATGGCCCGCCGGCTGGGTCTGCCCGCGCTTGCCTACGTCGGGTTGCTGGTCGTTGCGCTCGGGGTCGCCCAGCGGCAGCCGGACGCCATGTCGAACCTGGTCACGGTACTGTTCATCCTGTTGACGTCGGCCGCTGCGAGCGCTTGGGATCTGCTGGTCAAGGTCAGCGAGGAAAAGCGGCGACGGCCGGCAGCCCTCGTCCCGGTCGGATCGTCAGCAGCGGCGAGGGAGGGCGATGCGGGCCCAGCCAGTGGCGGCGGGACGTCGACGGTCCCCGAGGCAGCGGTTCGCACGGTGCCCATCGCGGTCCCAGATTCCGCTCCCAGTGAGCGCAGCCGTCGGCGCGGCGAGTATCACAAATGCGCTGAGGGACAGCAGGATCGCGAGTGGTGAGCGCCGCATGGCGGCCCCCTTCGATTGACGGACTGGTTCACCACTCTGGCGGTCCTGCCACGGAATAGATACCGGCAAGTTGCGCCAGTTCTGAAGGGCGGCGCTGGCTCCGTCACAGCCGGACGGGACGCCATGCCACGACTATCGAGGCGGTGGCTGAACCGCAGGTCGTCGGGCGGCCGCGCGAGGTCGATCCCGAACGTCGCAGAGAGCGTCTGCGCCTCGAGCTCGAGCTCGGCGGGCTGGAGCGGCCACGCACTGTGACGGATGCCCACCCAGGCCGGCTTTCCGCCTCGATCGAGGGACCACAGTCCATCCCGTGCGGTCAGGAAATGCGCCCGCGAACCCGGCTGGGCACGATCGACGGGTCCAATGGGTCGGTAGCGGCCGGCGAAGGCGGCGCCTGGCCCGTGAGAATCGATTCGCCGATTCGCGTACGTGACCCAGCCGTCCTGCTCCGGCGTGCAGGCCATCTGCGCCCGGTGGTACGGCAGATGGAAGACCCGGCGCGCGACCTCCACCGCGAGCCGGTCGGCGGCATCCAGGCTCAGGAACCAGACGCCCCGATGGCCGCGGTACGAGACATACGTCCGGAGGTTGACCTCAGGAAACGCCGAAATGCCTGGCAGCGGCGGGATCACGCGGGGACGGACCCCGCTGCGGAACGGCACGATGCCGAGCTAGGCCGAGCCGTCGAACGTCTCGATCTCAAACGGCTCCGGCACCAGCCGTCGCACGTATCCTCGGCCACGCGCCAGTGTGCGAACAGCAGGTCGTGCCAGCGCATGGCCATGATCCACGCCCGGATCCCGGCACGTGCCCGTCGAGCGGCCGCGGCGGGCCACTCACGAGTGCCCTCCGGGGGCCGCCACCCGCGCCGCTGGAACGCGACGATTGCCTCGGCCGTGGTTGCAACCCCGAGTGCCCGTCGCGCGGAATCAATGCGGCGGTCGGCGGTGCGGCGCGAGACGTGCAGCGATTCGGCGGCCTCGCCCAAACTCATGCCCTCCGCGATCCTCGCCAGCAGGTGCTGCTCGTCTGATCCGAGCTCGGGTCGTGCCGCGACGCCCTCCCGGCCGAGTCGTCGGAGGTCGTCGTGCACCCGATCGGCGAGCGCCGGGAGGATCGCCGCGGGCTGAACGCGGGACACAGCCCCGATCTTGCGAGTAGCCGCGGCCAGATCTGGTTCACCGTGCCGCGCCCGAGACCCATCCGCCCCGCGATCTCGGGGGTGGCGAGCCCGTGTCCGACCAGCCCCAGGGCTTCCCGTTCGCGGCTGGTCATCCTGGCTGGCCGCTCCCCTTCCTGCGCGCCGGTTGCCGCCGAGATGTATAGCCTCGCCTGTCGCAGCGAGCGCCGTGCGCGGTTGGCCAACGGCACGAAACCGATCTCGTCGGCGCGCTCGAGCGTCGTGCGCAGGGAAGGTTCGGCGTCGGCCGAGCCGGCACGCCGCAGCGCTTCGCCGGACGGCCACTGGCACGTCAGCCGGCTGGGCCGGTGGAAACCGGCCCAGCCGGCATTCCGCCTCCGAGAGCCTGGCGATGGCAGCTTCGGCAAACAGGCCGTGCCGGACGGCGAGCTCGCCATCGGCCTCCAGCTCGATGCCCGATCGACGCAGCTCCGAGGCCGCACGGCCGAGGCTCTGCGCGGGAAAGTTCGCCCTGCCAGCGCCAGCTCCTCCAGCATGAGCGGGTTCCCCCCTGCCCCTTCGACGAGGCGATCGACGACCGTCGGATTGATCGATGGCCGGGCGCGCCGCACGATGGCTGCCGATGCTTGCCGTCCGACGCCGGCAAGCTCCAGGACCTCGCCGCCGGCCGCCCGGACAAATTCGAGGGCTGCGGCCAACCCGGGATCGCCCGCTCGGAGGGCGACGACGATCGCGATTCGCCCGGCCAGGCGCTCCGCGTCGCGCCCAATGAGGGTTTCGGCCACGTCACCCGGCCGGATGTGCCCAGGCTGGTCCCCCGGGCGCCTCGATCAGCTCGACCAGGACGCCGTGGCAGCTCGAGGGGTGGAGGAATGCGACCGGCCCCTCCGCGCCCTGCCGCGGCGCGCTGTCGATCAGCTGGATGCCGGCGGCTGCCAGCTCGAGGAGCTTGGCTGCCAGATCGGGCACCTCGAAGCAGACGTGGTGGAAGCCCTCGCCGCGCGACGCCAGGAAGCGCGCCACGCCGGTCGTGTCGTCCGTCGGCTGCACGAGCTCGATTTTCGATTCGCCGACGTCCAGAAAGGCGATCGAGACGCGGTCGGACGGAATTGGCATGACGGTCTCCAGCTCGAGACCGAGCCTGTCCCGCCAGAAGCCGAGTGCCGCGTCGATGTCCGCCACGACAACGGCCACGTGGTGGATACGTCCGAGCGACGGATCGAACGATTGTTCCATATCGGCTCAGACGGTGATCAGCTCGCGGTGCTCGCCCCAGGCGACGCGCAACCGGTCGCTGATCTCGCCGAGCGTGGCGCGCGCCTTGACCGCGGCGATGATCGCGGGCAGGAGGTTGTCCCTGGACCGGGCGGTGGTGTCCAGTTCGGACATGGCGCGCTCCCAGGTTTCGGCATCCCGTTCGGCGCGGACCCTGCGGACGCGGGTGACCTGCTCCGCCTCGGACTGCGGGTCGATGCGCTGGATTGGCGGCGAGACCGCTTCGTCGTCCGTGTAGCGATTGACGCCGACCACGATGCGCTCCCCTTCCTCGACCTCCCGCTGGACGCGATACGCGGCCTCCTGGATCTGCCGCTGCTGGTAGCCGGCCTCGATGGCCGCGAGCGCCCCGCCCATTTTGTCGATCTCGTCGAGGTAGTCCTGCGCCGCGGCCTCGAGCTGGTCGGTCAGCGACTCCACGAAGTAGCTGCCGGCAAGGGGATCCGGCGTCTCGGTGACGCCGGCCTCGAAGGCGAGGATCTGCTGGGTGCGCAGCGCCAGGCGCGCCGACTCCTCGGTCGGCAGGGCAAGCGCCTCATCGCGGGCGTTGGTATGCAGGCTCTGCGTCCCGCCGAGCACTGCGGAGAGCGCCTGGATCGTGGTTCGGACGACATTGTTGTCGACAGCCTGGGCGGTCAGGCTCGATCCCGCCGTCTGGACATGGAAGCGGCACATCATCGAGCGGGCTTCCCGGGCCCCGAACCGGTCGCGCATCAGGCGCGCCCACATACGCCGTGCGGCGCGGAACTTGGCGACCTCCTCGAACAGCTCGCTCCATGCCGCGAAGAAGAACGAAAGGCGCCCCGCGAAGGCGTCGACATCCAGACCGCGTGCCTGGGCGGCCTCCACGTAGGCAATGGCGTCGGCAAGCGTGAAGGCGAGCTCCTGTGCGGCTGTTGCCCCCGCCTCGCGCATGTGGTACCCGCTGATCGAGATGGTGTTCCAGCGCGGCAGCTCGCGCGCGCAGAACTCGAAGACGTCCGTGACGAGGCGCATCGAGGCAGCCGTGGGGTAGATGTATGTGCCTCGGGCGATGTATTCCTTGAGGATGTCGTTCTGGAGGGTGCCACCGAGCTTCGAGCGCGGGATGCCTCGCGAGTCGGCAACCGCCACGTAGAAGGCCAGGAGGATGGCCGCCGTGGCGTTGATCGTCATGGAGGTCGTGATCACACCGAGAGGCAGGCCGTCCAGCAGCGTCTCCATGTCCTCGAGCGACGCGATCGGGACACCGACCCGGCCGACCTCGCCGAGGGATTGTGGGGCGTCGGGGTCGTAGCCCATCTGTGTCGGCAGGTCGAAGGCCACCGACAGGCCGGTCTGACCGTGCTCGAGGAGGTAGCGGAAGCGCCGGTTCGTGTCGGCCGCCGTGGAGAAGCCGGCGTACTGGCGCATCGTCCACAACCTGCCGCGATACATGGTGGGCTGGACGCCGCGCGTGAAGGGGAACTCGCCGGGACGCCCGAGATCGCGGTCCTCGTCGAGGGAGGCCGTATCGGCGGGGGTGTAGAGATCGGCGATCTCGATGTCGCTGGTCGTGCGGAATGTCTCGCGCCGCGCCTCGTGCTCGGCAAGCGCCTTGGCGCGGGTGGTCGCGCGCCATCGCTCCCTGCCGGGATCGGGCTGGCCGCTGCTGCCGGACGGCGTCTCGGGGTCGCTCACGGCTGAAGGATACGGGTCGAGCGAACCCGCGGCCTGCCTGACCACGCGCTTCAGTCTATGGTTGCCAGCTCGTCGCCGAGCTCGACCGTCCCACCGAGCATTGCCGCGATCGACTCCACGGTGCCCGCGCGGGGCGCCCGGACCTCGTTCTCCATCTTCATGGCCTCGACCGCGAGGAGACGCTCCCCCGCCTCGACCTCCTGGCCCACCGCCACCCACAGACGGACGACGCGGCCCGGGATCTGGGCTCGTACGACCTGGCGGACATGCGGGTGGGCGGCGATGGCAGCGCGGCCGGCCCGGTCACGCAGGTCCGCCTGGAGCGCCGGCTCGACCCGGACCAGAAGGACCCAGCCGTCGACGGTGACCTCGTAACGGCTCTGGCCCGCGGCGTACTCTGACGCTGATGGACGCATCGACCGAACCTCGGGCTGCTGGAGCATCGCCGTCGGCTGGCCGCTGGGGTCCCCTGCCGTGCCCTGGATGGCTGTACCCGGGTCGGCCGCGCCTGGGTCGGCCGCGCCTGGGTCGGCCGTCCCCGCGGGGTCCATGCCCGGCGCAAGCTCGACGACCAGCTCGTCCGCTCCGGGGACGGTCAGTCGCACTCGTTCGTGCTCCATCACGGCCAGCGCTCCGTGGCTTCGCGACGTGCGGCCTGCGTCCACCCTGAATCCGTCCCCAGCGGGCCGGCCGGATCAAGGCGCTCGTTTCTGCTGGCGGAGCTGTTCTTCGCGGCTCCGACGTACCGAGCCACCAGCTCGGCCGCGCGACGTGCAGCAGCCTCGCGGAGCGGCCTCGGATCCCAGTCGCGGTCGACCAGATCCGTTCGCAGGTGCGCGTCGATGAACGCCGGATGGTCCAGGAGCCAGCGGTGAAAGGGCAGTGTTGTCTGGACGCCACCGGTCTCGAACTCGACGAGCGCCCGACGCAGGCGGGAGAGTGCTGCCAGCCGGTCCTCCGCCACGACCATCACCTTGGCGAGGAGCGGGTCGTAGTGGCTGCCGACCAGCATCCCTTCCTCGGCGGCCGAGTCCACGCGCACCCCGGGTCCAGCCGGCTCCCGCCACCGTGTAACCCGGCCGGGCACCGGCGCAAAGGCTCGGGCCGGATCCTCGGCGCTGACCCGGACCTCGATCGCGTGGCGTTCCGGCTCCGCAGCCGTGGCAGCCGCGGCCAGCACCGAAGCGGACAGGGGGCGGCCGGCAGCGACCCAGAGCTGCTCGTGCACGAGGTCGACGCCCGCCACCAGCTCCGTCACGCCGTGCTCGACCTGGAGGCGCGCGTTCACCTCGAGGAAGAAGAACTCCCCCTGCGCGCTCATCAGGAACTCGGCGGTGGCCGCATTGCTAAGCCCCACCGTCCTCGCGACCTGCACGGCGAGGGTGTGCAGCTCGCGCCGCCGGTCCGGAGAGAGGCCGGGGGCGGGCGCCTCCTCGACGAGCTTCTGGTGGCGCCGCTGGATCGAGCAATCACGCTCTCCGAGCGCGACCACGGCGCCGTGGGCGTCGCCAAGAAGCTGCACCTCGACATGGCGTGCCCCCTCGACGTAGCGCTCCAGGTAGACCGAGCTGTCCCCGAACGCCCCTTCCGCCTCCCGCGCTGCGGCCGCAACGGCCATCGCCAACTCCCCCGGTTCGTCGACGCGGCGCATCCCGCGTCCGCCGCCCCCCGCCGCCGCCTTGACCAGCAACGGGAACCCGACGGACTCCGCTTCGACCTGGATCGTATCCAGCGACACGGGCGTCGCCGCGGGCAACGGCTCGAACGTCCCCGGGACGATCGGCACGCCCTGTGCCCTGGCCGCTCTACGCGCAGCCAACTTGTCGCCGAGCGAGGCGAGCGTCTCCGGAGCCGGTCCGACGAAGATCAGCCCGGCCGCGGCGCAGGCCTCCGCGAACGAGGCCTGCTCGGACAGAAACCCGTAGCCGGGATGGATGGCGTCGGCTCCGCTGGCGACGGCGGCCTCGACGATTCGATCGGCCCGCAGGTAGCTCTCTGCGGCGGGCGCCGGGCCGATGCGAACGGCAGCATCAGCAGCCCGGACGTGGCGTGCGCCGACGTCCGCATCGCTGAACACCGCGATGGACCGGACGTCAAGTTCTCGACAGGCCCGGACCAGGCGTAACGCGATCTCGCCACGGTTGGCGATCAGGACGCTGCGGAAGGGACGAACGGTCACCTTCCCGGGGTGGCCGTGAGGCGACGTGTCTTTGCGCAAAGACACCCGCCGCTCGGGCTCACAGTGGGATGTTGCCGTGCTTCTTCGCCGGGTTGCGGTCTCGCTTGCCTTCGAGCATCCGCAGTGCAGCCCCCACGCGGGGTCGGGTCTCGGAGGGCAGGATCACGTCGTCGACGTAGCCCCTGCCCGCCGCGACGTACGGGTTCGCGAACGTCTCTTCGTATTCGTGCGTCAGGCGGCGAAGCTCCGACGCCCGGTCCTCCGCGGCCTCGAGCTCGGCGCGAAATATAATGTTGACCGCACCTTCCACGCCCATCACCGCGATGCGCGCCGTCGGCCACGCCAGGTTCACGTCGCCCCGGACATGCTTGGAGCTCATGACGTCGTAGGCACCGCCATATGCCTTGCGCGTGATGACCGTGATCTTGGGTACGGTCGCCTCGCAGTAAGCGTAGAGCAGCTTGGCGCCGTGTCGAATGATCCCGCCGTGCTCCTGGGTCACACCCGGCAGGAAGCCGGGGACATCGACGAGTGTCACCAGCGGCACGTTGAAGGCGTCGCACGTCCGCACGAACCTGGCGCCCTTGTCCGATGCGTCGATGTCCAGCGCGCCGGCCAGCACAGCGGGTTGCTGCGCCACTATGCCAACGCTGCGGCCATCGAAATGGGCGAAGCCGACGATCAGGTTCGCGGCCCAGGCAGACTGGAGCTCGAGAAACTCGCCGTCGTCGACGATGCGTGCGATGACCCCGTGCATGTCGTAGGGCAGCGACGGCTCATCGGGGATCAGCTGGTCCAGGTCCGGGTCACGCCGGTCGATGGGGTCGTCCGTCGCAACCCGCGGCGGTTCGCTGAGGTTGTTCTGTGGCAGGAAGCCCAGGATGCGGCGCGCAAGGGTGACTGCCTCGGCCTCGTCGGGTGCGGCCAGGTGCGCGACGCCACTGATGGCGGTGTGGACCGACGCGCCGCCCAGGCGCTCGCGATCGACATCCTCGTGGGTCACGGCGCGCACGACGTCCGGGCCCGTCACGAACATATAGCTAGTGCCTTCGACCATGATCGTCACGTCCGTGATCGCCGGCGAGTACACCGCGCCACCGGCGCAGGGACCCATGATCAGCGAGATCTGCGGCACGACGCCGGACGCGAGCGTGTTGCGCAGGAAGATGTCCGCATAGCCGCCGAGGGACACGACGCCTTCCTGGATTCGAGCGCCGCCGGAATCGTTCAGGCCGACGATCGGCGCGCCGACCTTCATGGCCAGATCCATGATCTTGCAGATCTTCTCGGCGTGCGCCTCCGAGAGTGATCCACCGAAGACGGTGAAATCCTGGCTGAAGACGAACACGGTGCGACCGTCGATCGTGCCGTGACCGGTGACCACGCCGTCCCCGAGGTAGCGCTGCTCGTCGAGGCCGAAGTCCGTCGCTCGGTGCGTCACAAACGCATCGAACTCGACGAAGGAACCCGGGTCGAGCAGCAATGCGAGTCGCTCGCGCGCCGTGAGCTTCCCGCGCTCGTGCTGCTGCTCGATGCGCCCCTCGCCACCCCCGAGCTTCGCCTGGGCGCGCAGC
>JBBSGX010000085.1:0-9642 GCA_038253685.1 Candidatus Limnocylindrales bacterium
ACGTATGCCGGCACCACGTCGCGTGCCGGTTCGAAGGTCGGGTCCGCCTCCCGCATGCTGCGGAGCTCCTCGAGGATGCCAACGAAGATGCCGAAGTGGGCCGAGCGCCAGTCGCCGCGGGCGCCCTCGCCCTGCTCGACGATGTGATCGATCGCCCGCTGCGCATCCTCGAGGCTGGTGATCGGCGTGATCTCCGACCACTGGAAGGCCTGCCAGCGAGCCTGTGCCCGGCGCGGACCGATGAATACCTCGTGCTCGCCGTACCGCTCAATGAGGTGCCGCAGCCCCGACTCGACGCCGCGATACAGGTGCCCGACCGTCTGCCAGGGCTGTGGCTCGGCCATCAGGTCGCCCTCGTGCATCAGCGGTCGCGCATGTTCGAGCGCCTGGAAGCCGTCTGCGTCCTCGAGCTCCATGCCCTCGGGCCGCTCGAGGTAGATGAAGTGCCGCAGCGCGCGCTCCCCGAAGGGTACGAGTGCGATCTGGACGCCGTCCGGGTACCAGCCGGACAGGATGGGGAAGTTCGGCCGTGAGAAGTGGGGCGGCGCGCCGATCGCGGTCAACAGGTTCGTGGCCAGGGCCAGGTGCAACATCTCCTGCATCACGACGCCGACGATGGCGCCCTCCCAGGCGAGGATCCGTCCCAGCTGCTCCGCGGTGACGCCTTCGTCCGTCGAGCGCTTCAGGCTGAACTGCGCGAAGAGGTACTCGCACATGAGGCCGTGCTCCAGCTCGCACGCCTGCGCCAGCAGGTAGACCAGCTGCTCGCGACTCTCGATCCTGAGCTCGGGCTCCGCCGTTGTGCGCAGCGCCTTCGGCCGGAGCGTCCGCCAGCTCGTTGTCGCCATGTGGTTTCTCCCGGTCCGCGTGGCCTGCCAGCGTATCGGATGCGGCTGGTACGCTCCGGGAGATGAGCCGAACCGTGCAGCCTGCGCTGGACCTGAGCGAGGCGGAGGCCCTCCGACTGGACGCCGCGGACCCGCTGACGCACTCGCGCGACCGGTTCGAGATGCCGCTGGGGCCGGACGGCGAACCCGCGATCTACTTCTGCGGCCACTCGCTCGGGCCGTTGCCGCACGCCGCGCGATCGACGGTGGAGGAGGAGCTCGACGCCTGGGCGCGTCTCGGGATCGGCGGGCATTTCCGCGAGCAGGCCCCGTGGTTCACCTACGCGGAGCTGCTGGCCGAAGCCACGGCCCGGGTTGTCGGCGCGCACCCGGGCGAGGTCGCGACGATGAACGCGCTCACCGTCAACCTGCACATGCTCCTGGCGACCTTCTACCGGCCGACGAACGAGCGCTTCGGCGTCCTCATGGAAGCCGGCGCTTTCCCCTCGGACCGGTACGCGATGGCCTCCCATCTCCGGAGTCGCGGCATCAACCCGGCCCAGGCAATCAGGCTCGTTGAGCCGCGAGCCGGCGAAGTGACGCTGCGCACAGAGGACGTCGAAGCGCGGATCGGCGAGGAGGGCTCGCGGCTCGCCCTGGTCTGGCTGCCCGGTGTGCAGTACCTCACCGGACAGTGGCTGGACATCGAGCGCATCACGGCGGCTGGAACCGCCACGGGCTGCGTGGTCGGGTGGGACCTGGCGCACGCGGCAGGGAACGTGCCACTCAGGCTGCACGACTGGGGCGTGGATTTCGCCGTCTGGTGCACGTACAAGTACATGAACGCGGGGCCCGGCTCGATCGGGCAGGCGTTCGTCCACGAGCGATGGGCACGGGACGGGGGCCTGCAGCGCTACGCGGGCTGGTGGGGCAACGATCCGGAAATGCGCTTCGCGTTCTCGGCCGAGTTCGAACCACGCGATGGCGCCGCGGGCTGGCAGATCAGCAACCCACCGATCCTCGCGCTGGCTCCCCTGCGATCGTCACTCGCGATCTTCGACGATGTCGGCATGGACGCAATCCGGGCTCGATCCGAGCGCTTGACGGCCTGGCTCGAGTCGCTGCTGGACTCGATGGGGATCGGAGAGCAGATCACGCCGCGGGATCCGGCGGCGCGCGGCGCACAGCTGTCACTCCGCATCGGAGATCGGGCGCAACACGTGGAGCAGGAGCTCGCGCGGCGCGGAGCCGTCATCGACTTCCGCGAACCCGACGTGATCCGCTTCGCGCCTGCGCCGCTCTACAACACCTTCCACGAAGCGTGGCGGTTCGCGCATCTCCTCGCAGAGGTACTCGGCGAGTAGCCGGCCTCAGTACTCGGAGATTGCGGCCTCGACTTCGGGGTCGTGGAGGGGGGCCGTGCCTCCATCCATCCGCACGTTCGGCAGGACGTCCCGCCCAAAAACATCGATGAACTCCGTCTGGTTGCGTCCCACGTTGTGGATGTGGATCTCGTCGAAGCCGACGTCGACGTAGTGCTGGATGTGCGCGATGTGCTGGCCGAGGTCCGAGGTCATCAGTACCCGATTCTTGAAATCCTCTGGCCGCACCAGCCGCGCCATCGCCGCGAAGTCCTCGGGGTTCTTGATGTCCTGCTTGGGGAACGCCATGCCACCGTTCGGCCATTCCTTCACGGCGTTCGCGACTGCCTCGTCGTCCGTCGCCGCCCACGAAACATGGATCTGGAGCAGCTTCGGCATCGAGCCGGGATCCTTGCCCGACTCGGTGGCGCCCTCCCCGAAGCGATCCCAGAGCATGTGGATCTTCTCGTCGGCGGCCCCGACCGTGATCATGCCGTCCGCCAGTCGCCCGGTCCTCTTTGCATTGAGCGGACCTGCCGTCGCCACGTAGATCGGCACCGGATGGCTCGGGCGCGTGTAGAGCTTCGCGCTCTCGAGGGTGAAGTGCGGCCCGTGATGACGAACCACGTGGCCGCTGAAGAGCTTGTTCATGATCTCGATCGCCTCGAAGAGCATGGACGAGCGCACGCCGATCTCCGGCCAGGGTCCCCCGACGACGTGTTCGTTGAGAGCCTCCCCTGCGCCGAGTCCGAGCCAGAAGCGACCCGGGTACATGGCACCGAGCGTGGCGGCCGCGTGCGCGATCACCACTGGGTGATAGCGGAATCCGGGGCAGGCCACAGCCACACCGAACGGCAGTTTCGTGCGCTGGCCGAGCGCTCCCATGAACGACCACGCGAAGGCACTCTGCCCCTGGCTCGGTGTCCATGGCTGGAAGTGCTCGCTGACCATGAAGCCGGCGTCGAACCCGGCGGCCTCGGCCGCGGCACACAGGTCGAGCAGCTCGGTCGGATGAAACTGCTCGAGCATCGCGGCATAGCCGATCTTTGTCACGGGGCCAGTCTCCTGGGTCGATAGACGGGGGGAGTTGGCAGCTGGGAGCTGCCGTATGCGGCGGCATTGGTGGGCAGACTTGCGCCCTCATCGTAGTACGGGCGCGTTCCGGGCGGCCCGTTGACGATGTGGCCTTGCGCTGGTGGCTGTGCGGTCGCGAGTCCGCGGCGCACGCTCTGTCTCGGCGGGCGGCGTCTCCGCTGTCAGGGATCGCCTCTGCCACCGCCAGTCCGTTCGCGGCAGGCGCCCTCAGGCACACACCCGCGAACGGGACGCTGCCTCTGGTTCCGTGGAGCACCGGGTGCTAGCATCACGCTCTACGAGCGAGACGAGCCGCATCAGGCCCGAAGCCGGGCCCGGAAGACGTCGCTCGAGGAGGATGGCGCATGGCCACGGTAACGTTCGACCACGTCTTCAAGAGATACGGAGACGTGATCGCGGTCAACGACCTCACCCTTGAGATCCAGGACGGCGAGTTCATGTGCCTTGTCGGCCCGTCGGGCTGCGGCAAGACGACGTCGCTGCGCATGATCGCCGGGCTCGAGGAGATCTCCGAAGGAACGGTGCGCATCGGCGAGCGCGTGGTCAACGACCTGGCGCCGAAGGATCGCGACGTCGCGATGGTGTTCCAGAGCTACGCGCTGTACCCGCACATGTCGGTGCGCGACAACCTCGCCTTCGGCCTGAAGCTGCGCAAGGTGCCAAAGGATGAGATCGAGCGTCGAGTCCAGGAGGCAGCCCGCACCACGGAGCTGACCGGCCTCCTCGATCGCAAGCCCAAGCAGCTGTCGGGCGGCCAGCGCCAGCGCGTCGCGCTCGGCCGGGCCATCGTCCGCGAGCCAGCCGTATTCCTCATGGACGAGCCGCTCTCGAACCTCGACGCAAAGCTCCGCGTCGCGACCCGCGCCGAGATCGCGCGGCTCCACCAGCGTCTCAAGACAACCACCGTGTACGTGACCCATGACCAGGTCGAGGCCATGACGATGGGCGACCGCATCGCGGTCATGAACAACGGCCTCCTCCTGCAGGTCGGATCCCCGCAGGACCTCTACCGGTCGCCCGTGAACCGCTTCGTGGCCGGCTTCATCGGCAGCCCCTCCATGAATTTCGTGGACGTGAACGTCGTCAAGGAGAACGGGCGCACGGTCATGCGCGACGAGTCGGGCACGATCGAGTTGCCGCTTCCGCCGCAGTACCAGGGCGCCATCGATCGGGCCGGCGACGGCAAGATCACAGCCGGCATCCGGCCCGAGCATCTCGAGCTCGCGGACATCCCGAACGCCGCCCCATTGCGCGCCACGATCGACGTGGTCGAGTTCCTCGGCAACGAGGAGCTGCTCCATGCCCGCATCGGTGACAAGGACTTCGTGGCCATCGTGGAAGCGTCGCACCGCGTCAAGCCCGGGGACGTGCTGGACGTGAAGGTGCCGCTCTCCGAGATGCATCTCTTCGACTCCGAGGGCAAGAGCCTGGCCGCCTCGGCCTCGGCGAACTGACCGCGGAACCCGCTCGACACCGCGACTTGCGCCGGCCTTCGGGCCGGCGCAACGATTCTCCGCGCCGGCGATGACGCCCCTGGTTCCGCTCCGATCCAATCGCGAGTTCCGGGCCTATCTGGCCGCGCGCCTCACGAACTCGCTGGCAACCTCGGCGCTCGCCGTGGTCGTCGCCTACCAGACCTATGAGATCAGCCGCGATCCGCTCGCGCTCGGTTGGCTGGGCCTTGTCGAGGCGACGCCGGCTCTTTCGCTCGCGCTCTTCGGCGGGCACGTGGCCGATCGCAGGGATCGGCGCTCCGTGGTGCTCCTGGCGAGCCTCGCCATGGTCGCCTGCTCGCTGTTGCTGGCTCTCATCGCAACGAACGCCGCGAGCTACGGCCTGCTGGCCATCTTCGGGGTCATCTTCCTGACCGGGGTCGCAGGCGGATTCGAACGCCCGGCCCTGTCTGCCTTCGAGGCGCAGATCATCCCGATCGAGCAGGTGACGGTCGGCACCTCATCGGCGAGCACCGTTTCGCTGACCGGGAGCATCGTCGGGCCCGCCCTCGGCGGCATCGCCTACGCCGTCGTCGGGCCGGCCTGGACGTATGTCTTCGTGGCCGCGCTGCTGATCGTGTCGACGGTCTGCCTGACTTTCTTCCCGCGCAAGGCCATGCCGCAGCTGGAGGTTGGCGAAGGTACGTGGCACAGCGTCACGCTGGGGCTGCGCTACGTCTTCCGCTCGCGGATCCTGGTGAGTGCCATGGCGCTGGACTTGTTCGCCGTCCTGTTCGGCGGAGCGATGGCGATGCTTCCCATCTTCGCAAGCGACATTCTGCTGGTCGGCCCGGCCGGCCTGGGCCTGCTGCGGACCGCGCCCTCGGTCGGTGCGCTGCTCGTGATGGTCATCTCGACGCGGCGTCCGCCGTCTGCCCGCGCCGGTACCACGCTGCTGACCTGCGTCTTCGGTTTCGGGCTCTCGATCGTGGTGTTTGCGCTCTCCTCGAACTTCCTGTTATCACTGGCCGCACTGTTCGTCAGCGGCGTGACCGACGGGATCAGCATGATCATCCGCAGCGTCATCGTCCGCCTCGCGTCGCCCGAGCATCTGCGCGGGCGCATCGCATCGGTGAACTGGCTGTTCGTGGGAGCCTCGAACGAGATCGGCGCCTTCGAGAGTGGCGTCGCCGCGCGCCTGTTCGGGGTTGTACCGAGCGTGGCCGTGGGCGGGGTGGTGACGCTCGTCGTCGTGGCGCTCGTGGCATTCGCCACACCCGAACTGCGCCGCCTGGACCTGCGCCGCTCCCTCGTGTCCCCGGAGTCCGCGTAGGGGTGGCCGCCTAGACCGACGAGCTGCGCGACCCCATCAGCTCGCCGCCATCGACGCCGATCGTGTTGCCCGTCATCCAGTGCGTCTTGGGCGATGCAAGTGCCACCAGCGCATCCGCCACGTCTTCCGGCCGGGTCATCCGGCCGCCCGGGTTGCGGGCCGAGGCCACCGCGATCAGATCCTCGTGCCCGCGGATGCGCCGCAATGCGGGCGTGTTGGTGACGCCGGCCCGGATCGCGTTGACGGTGATGCCGTGGGGGATCAGCTCGAGCGCCAGTTGGCGGACGTGCGCCTCGAGCGCCGCCTTCGCCGCACTGACCGCGCCGTAGGTCGGCACCGCGCGTTGGGCTCCTTCGCTGGTCATCGCGAAGAGCCGGCTTCCGTTACCGATGAGCCCGGCGTGGAAGAGGTCGCGCACCCAGTAGACCATCGAGTGGGCCATCACGTCGACCGTCATCTCGAGCTGCTTCAGGGACAGCTCCTTCTCTTCGGAATCGTCCACCACGTACGGGAG
The DNA here is from genome assembly GCA_038253685.1 of Candidatus Limnocylindrales bacterium. Classification (GTDB taxonomy): domain Bacteria; phylum Chloroflexota; class Limnocylindria; order Limnocylindrales; family CSP1-4; genus JAFMJV01. Next base: position 6,564 of record JBBSGX010000085.1, read on the forward strand.
GGTCGCGCCGAAGGCAAGCGAGTGCAGCATGGCCACGATGAGCGGATCGGCGCCGGCTGCGCGCCGCGCCTCGAAGAGCTGTTTCGTGGTCTCGACGACGCCGTGCCGCTTCTCCTCGTCCGCGGCGTTGACGTTGTGGAAGGCGATCGGCACGCCGAGTGCCTCGATCTCGTCGCGCACCGCGCGCGCCGCGTCGATGGTCCCGCGCAGATCCAGGTGCACGCCGACGATCCCGAAGCCATTGCGTGCCCAGGCCTTGGCCGTGGCCGCGCCGAAGCCGCTGCTCGCGCCGAGCACCAGCGCCCAGCGTTCGCGGCCCGCCCACGGGTCGCCCCGGTCCTCCTCCGACATACTCACCTCCGCACCGGAGTGTACCGACGCCCGTCGCGTTAGGCTGCGCACGATGGCCGCCTTTGCCCAACGGCGCCCCGCCGAGCCCGCGGCGATCAGCCCGAATCGCTCGCTCTGGCTGCTGACGATCGCGCACGCGGTGAACCACGCGCAGGCTGCGCTGCTGCCGCTGGTCTTCCTCCAGATCATCCGGGACTTCGACGTCAGCGTCACGGATATCGCCTACCTGGCCGCGGCCGGAAGCTTTCTCTCGGGTGCCGTCCAATTCACCTTCAGCTGGCTGACGCGCCACTTCTCCAGGCGAACGCTGCTGGGCTGGGGAAACATCATGTTCGGCGGTTTCATGGCGCTCCAGGGCCTGGCGACGTCCTTCGGGACGTTCAGCGCCGCGAACATCCTGTCGCGCATCGGCGCCGCGCAGCAGCACCCCGTGGGCAACGGCCTGCTGGCGGAGCAGTTCCCGCCCCACCGCCGCGGCTTCGCGATCAGCGTGCACATCGCCGGCGGCAACATCGGGACGGTCGCCGTGCCGCTCGTCGGGCTGTGGCTGATCGTCGGGTACGGCTGGCAGGTGACCGTCGTGCTGTTCGGCATTCCGGCCGTGCTGATCGGCATCGCCATGCTGGCCCTGATCCACGAGACCGGCACTGATCGCGCTGCGGCCCTGGCGCACGGCAGCCTGGGGGACGCGTTCCGGACGATCGTCCACGACCGCGACCTGCTGCTGACCTACCTCTCGTCCGTGCTGGGCGGTGGAGCACGGGGCCTCGGCGTGCTCAACATCTTCGTGCCGCTCTACCTGAAGTACGCGCTCGGCTACGACGACAGCCGCATCGCTTTGATGCTCACCGTGCTGCTCGCTGGGAGCGTGCCGGCGCCGATCATCGCGGGCTGGCTCTCTGACCGCTTCGGGAGGCGGGCCCTGATCGTTGCCGTCTACCTTGGCGGCGCCGCGGCCCTTGCCGCGTTCGTGCTGGCCGGCAGCGATCCATTGCTCGTGTGGCTCGGCGTGATCCTGCTGAGCGTCTTCAACTTCGTGGAGAGCCCGCAGTTGCAGGCGCTCCTCGCTGACATCTCCCTGCCGTCCATCCGCGACGCATCCTTCTCCGTGTACTTCACCCTGGCGTTCGGCGTCGGCTCGCTCTGGACGGCCGTCTACGGCGCCATGATCCACAAGGGCAGCGAGGCAACCGATCTCCCGCTCGTGTTCTGGCTCATGGCTGGCGCCTTCCTCGCGGCCGCCCTTGCCGTGTTTCCCATCCACGCCGAGCAGCGGACCGCCGAAGTGCAGGCCGCCGAACGGAACCTACAGCAAGAGGGATCGCACCCGTGACCTTCGGACTGGCCTGACGAGGGACACCGATGCCCGATTTCGAGCTGGCGCTCCTGCTGCTGATGACGGTCGCGGTGATCGTCACGATCGCGCGCAAGCTCGGCATCCCGTATCCGATCCTGCTGGTCATCGCCGGACTCGTCATCGGCTTCGTGCCCGGGATTCCGCAATTCAAGCTCGTGCCAGAACTCGTTCTCGTGATCTTCCTGCCGCCGCTCATCTTCGCGGCCGCGTGACAGACCCCGGTTCGCGACCTGCGCCAGTGTCGCTGGCCGCCGCGTTGGCCTCCCCTGCAATTGCCCGAGCGCAACCTGCTCATCTTTCTCACCTTTGCGGTGATCTTGGTGACGCTGGTTGGGCAGGGGCTGGACGCTGCCGCTCCTGCCGGCGACTGGACCTCGGTGACGGCGGCGAAGCGGTACGAGAGGAGATTCGGGCACCCACGGTCGCCACGGGGGCAGCCCTCGCTGAGCTGGCCCAACTGCGGGATCGCTGGCCCGACCACATCCCGCTGATCGAGAACCTCGAGGAACGCTACCGGCATCGCGTCGAGCACCTGCCACTGGAATCTGGCGGGACCTCGAGGAGGCTGCGCATGGAGGCCGACATCTGAGGGCCTTCTCCTGAGGCCTTGGCTCCCCGCCTTCTCGAAGCCCGGTCAGCGCGTCGGTGACGTCATCAGATCGCTAGAGTCGTCTCATGCTCCGGCCCGCTTACCCCATCGAGACCGAGCGCCTGCTGCTACGGCCGTACACGCCGACTGATTTCGCGGCGTTCTACGGCATGCAGTCCCTGCCGGACGTGGTGCGCTACCTCTACTGGGGCGTGCGCACCGTCGAGGAGATCCGCGAGGTCCTCACCAGCAAGGTCACGAAGCGAAATGCGATCGAGCACGAAGGCGATGGCCTCCAGCTCGCGCTCGCGCTTCACCAGTCAGGCGTCATCGTCGGCGATGTCGTCCTGATCTGGGTGAGCGAGGAGCACCAGCAGGGGGAGATCGGCTACGTCCTGCATCCCGATCACCAGGGCCACGGCTACGCGACCGAGGCCGGCATGGTCATGCTGCGGCTCGGCTTCGAGGGCCTGGGACTGCACCGCATCGTGGCTCGCTGCGACGCGCGAAACACTGGATCGTGGCGTGTCATGGAGCGCCTCGGCATGCGGCGCGAGGCCCACCTTCGCGAGAACGAGTTCATCAAGGGCGAGTGGACCGACGAGCTTGTCTACGCGATGCTGGCCGACGAATGGAGGGCGCGGTAGGTCGGTCGTCTATACTCGGCACCCCGCCGGCGCCTGAGCGCTGCGGGACTCTCTCGGTCGGGGCGTGGCTCAGCTTGGCAGAGCGCAGCGTTCGGGACGCTGAGGTCGGAGGTTCAAATCCTCTCGCCCCGACCA
>JBBSGX010000086.1:0-9604 GCA_038253685.1 Candidatus Limnocylindrales bacterium
CCGCGTCGGGAGTAACGCCTCAGGCCGACGCCAGAACCCCCGCGATCCACTCACGGGCCAGCGCCTGCAGCGGCGCATAGGCGGCCCAGACGTCCTGCGTCCAGGCCCCAACGACGCGCTCGTAGTCGGCAGAATCGCCGGCCGCCTGCACGTCCGCGATGGTCAGGGTGCCGCGGAACTCGGGGAGCTCCGGCTTCGTGACGGGGGAGCTGCCGTTGATCCAGCGCTGCAACCGAGGGCGGACCGTCGGGTCGTCGGCGTGCTCGAGCCCGGCACACAGGCCGGTGAGGTGCGCGGCCAGTGACTTGGCGGAGATGCAGAACGGATCGGGGTGCTGGAGCGCATAGGCGTCCACCAGGATCCAGTGCAGGCGGCCGATTCGGACGTCCTCCCAGGCCCGAACCCCCAGCGCGGCGAAGATCTCCCGGCATCCCTCGGCACCACCCTCGACGAGCAATCCGCAGCCGGTGCAGCGCGACGCAGCCATGCCCTCATTGTCCGACCGCCGCCGATAGACTGCCGCGCATGACGATCGACTGGAGCGAGGAGACTCGCGAATTCCACCTGCGCAACGAGCGCATCAGCTACCTGCTGGCGGTGCTCGACAACGGTGCTCTCGGTGGCCTCTACCTCGGCCCGGCACTGGCCCTCGGGCGGTCCTACCGCCACTTGACGCGCAGCACACCCGCGGGCTTCAACAACCACCTGGGGCATCCGCTGAGGCTCGAGTATCCGACCCCGGGGAGCGGCGACTACCGGATACCGGCGCTCGGCGTGGAGGTGGCCGACGGCTCGGGCGTTCTCGAGCTCAGGTACGCGGGTCACACGATCCGGGCCGGGAAAGACGGGGTGCCGGGACTGCCGGCGACCTACGTCGAGGATGACGATGAGGCGGACACGCTCGAGGTCACCCTGGTCGACGCACCGAGCGGCCTCGAGGTCCAGCTCAGCTACACGATCTTCCGTGACTATGCGGCCGTCGCGCGCCGCGCGCGGATCCGGAACGGCGGGCGGACGAGGCTCCGGCTGACGAATGCCATGAGCGCCTCGATCGATCTCGCGGACGCCGCCTGGGACATGGTGCACCTCAGCGGAACGTGGGCTCGCGAGCGAGACGTGAGGACCCGGCGGCTGCAAACCGGGCGCCAGTCGATCTCCAGCGTGCGCGGCGCGTCCGGCCACGAACACAACCCGTTCCTGATGCTCAAGCGCACGTCGACGACCGAAGAGAACGGCGAGGCGATCGGCCTCAGTCTCGTGTACTCGGGCAACTTCCTCGCAGAGGCAGAGGTCGACTCATTCGGGACGGTCCGACTGCGCATGGGGATCAATCCGGAAAGCTTTGGCTGGGCCCTCGAGCCTGGGGCAGCGTTTGACACGCCGGAGGCCGTGCTGGTCCATTCGGAGCGAGGGATCGGCGATCTGAGCGAGACGTATCACCGGCTCTATCGCCGGCGGCTCGCGCGGGGCACCTGGCGCGACCGCGAGCGCCCGATCCTCATCAACAACTGGGAAGGCACCTATTTCGACTTCCACGAGGCGAAGCTCGTGGAGATGGCGACGGCCGCGCACGAGATGGGCATCGAGCTCTTCGTCCTGGACGACGGCTGGTTCGGCCAGCGGGACGATGACACCAGCTCGCTTGGCGACTGGTTCGTCGACCGGCACAAGCTGCCCAACGGCCTCGACGGCCTCGCGAGCAGGATCGAAGCCACGGGCATGAAGTTCGGACTCTGGATCGAGCCCGAGATGGTCAGCCCGAGGAGCCAGCTCTTCAGCCAGCACCCGGATTGGGCCATCGGCGTGCCGGGCCGGCCGCGCACCGAGGGACGACACCAGTACGTCCTCGATTTCTCGCGCGCGGAGGTGGTGGACCACATCTTCGGGGTACTGCGCGACGTCCTCGGTAGCGCCCCGATCGCGTACGTCAAGTGGGACATGAACCGCAACATCACCGAGCCATTCAGCGCGTCGCTGCCGGCGGACCGGCAGGGGGAGTTCTTCCATCGCTACATCCTCGGCGTCTACCGGCTCTACGAGCGCCTGATCGAGGCGTTCCCGGAGATCCTCTTCGAGTCGTGCGCCGGAGGCGGCGGCCGGTTCGACCCGGGGATCCTGGCGTACGCACCGCAGGGCTGGACCAGCGACCAGACCGACGCGGTGGAGCGTCTCCGCATCCAGTGGGGAACCTCGCTGGTCTATCCGCTGAGCTCCATGGGCGCGCACGTTTCGGCCGTGCCCAACCACCAGGTCGGGCGCATCACGCCGATTGCCACGCGCGCGGCCGTCGCCTTCTTCGGAGTCTTCGGCTACGAGCTCGATCCCACGACGATGACTCCCGAGGAACGCGGCGCCGTCACGGACCAGGTCGCCTTCTACCGGGCCCACCGGCAGCTCTTCCAGTTCGGCCGCTTCCTGCGGCTGCGAAGCCCGTTCGAAGGTGACGGCAACCGCACCGCCTGGATGGTCGCGTCCGAGGATGGGCGGAATGCGATCGTGGGGTATTACCGCGTGCTCAACCACGCGGATCGAGGGCCGGAGTACCTGCGCCTGCGCGGCCTGGATCCTGCTGCGACCTACCGCGTCAGGACCTGGCCGCAGGCTGCGGGCCAGCCGGACGATGGAGCCGCGCATGGCGGCGACGAGCTCATGAACGCCGGCCTGGTACTCGATGCGGATCGCTGGGCCGGCGCGGCCGAGGGCGACTTCTGGGCGCGTCTCTTCGTGCTGGAAGCAGTCGACGCGGGAAGCGGCACCTGACCCGTACGGCGGCGCTACCTCAGCTCGTGCACATGTCCGCGCGACCGACGACCTTGTACGGGCACGGCGCGTGGGTGATGAGGTAAAAGATCGCCGTGCGGTTGAGCTCGGTCTCCGGGCCGATCTGCTCGTCGGGCGGAAAGTCGGCGTTGGTGAGTTCGAAGACGAAGGCAAAGATGTGCTGTCGGCCATAGAGCCAGCTGCCCTCGCTGCCGTCGGTGATCGATAGCGCGCTGCCCTGCTCCGGCGTATAGCCGTTGCGAGAGGCCATCTCGTCGGCAAGCTTCACGAAGACCTGGTGGTCGAGCGGCGGCATGTCCGGGGGAGTCGGGTCGGTGGTATAGCCGAACGGGTAGAGCACCAGCCGGCCCGCGGTATGGAAGCTGATGTTGACCGTGATGCGCTGGCGACCGGCCACGACGCGGCTCTTGACGAAGTCGCGGATGGCCCGCGCTTCGGGTGTCGAAAAGGGCTTGGGTCCCCGGTAGCGGGCATTGAACGGGTTCGAGCTCGAACCATCGCAGCAGCCCCACTTGTACCCGTAGTTGCGGTTGATGTCGGTGCCGATGGCCGTGCTGCCCGGAGTCGGCTGGCGATTCTTGCGCCACTCGTGATAGTGCCCGCCGGAGATGTCGTACTGGCCACCGTCAGGATTGACCATGAAGACGATCCAGATGCGGCGGTGATCGACGAGCTGCGTCACGTGGGCATTCGAGCGGTAGCCATCCGTCAGCCAGTGCAGGATCGCCAGGGGCATCTCGGCGGCCATGTGCTCGGCCGCGTGGTGCAAGCCGTCGAAGAGGATCTCGGTCTCACCCTCGTCGACGCCCACGTGGTCGCTCACCTCTGCCGCCCAGAGGTCGCGGCCCAGGTAGCTCTTGCCGATCGTGAAGAGCCGCACGATGTGGGGATGAGCGGCAGCCACCGTGTGGATCTGGCTGACCATCTCCGCGTACGTGTGGTAGCCCTCGTCGCCGGGCGGGAAGTTGCTCGGCGCCGCCACGTGGGGGAGTGGCCCGCCCGCGTCAGCCGGGATCGCGGTATCCGCCATGGCTGGGGCGTTGGCAAGAAGGACAGGGAGGAGCGCCAGCGCCACGATGGCGCGTCGGAGTCGACGGTGCTGCATTGGGTCACCTGCGCGCGCGAGCTGAAGCGGTCGCTGCGCCAAGGGTAGTCCCTGGCTGTGACGTGCCCCACGGGCCGAGCGTGCGCGGTCTGCGATCAGATCGTGGTCTGGAGTTCGTGCGAGGCGCCGTCGTCCATGGATTCGTAGGCCTTGAGGATGATTTCGAGCACATGCCGAGCGTGCTCAGCCGTGAGCACCGGGGTCGCCTCTCCGCGCAGGCAGGCCACGAAGTGATTGACGCCGGCCTCGATGACGCCAAGCCCGTCGTCCGGGGGCGGAGGCTGCAACCCCTCGACCCAGCCTTCGAGCCCCAGCGGGGAGTCGTCGTCGAAGTAGATGCTCGCGGGCGCGTCGCGGTCGTGCGAGGCACCGCCGTAGCTCAGCGTGCCCTTGACGAAGTGCAGCTCGAGCCAGGGCGCCCGCGTAGCGGCGGTCCCGAAGCTCGCCAGCAGCTGCCCGAGGGACCCGTTCGCGAACTCCATGTTGATCATCACGTGGTCTGGCGCCGTGACGGGGATGGTCTGGCCCGTCCGGGGTCCGCCGCGCACGACGCGCGTCGGCGTCCCGATGGAGCCCATGGCCTGGACGCGCCGGACGGAGCCGAGCAGGGTGGTCATGAGATGGAGCCGGTACACCCCGTGATCGAACACCGGCCCGACACCCGGGCCGTAGAAGACCTCGGGATCGCCGGTGTACTCGCGCCAGGCGGCCGGACCGGGGTCTGCGTGGTGCGCGACCGCCAGCGTCAGCGGCCCGAGGCGTCCCGACCGAACGATCTCGGAGAGCCAGCGAACCCGGTGCGTGACCGCCTCGCCCGGCGCGCACAGCAGCAGCAGGTCTCGAGATCTTGCCGTCTCGATCAACCGGTCGGCTTCCGCCACCGACGATGCGATCGGCTTCTCCGAGTAGCAATTCACGCCGGCGTCGAGGCAGACCTGGTTGATCGTATCGTGGGTGGGAGCGGGCGTCAGCACGATGGCCGCGTCCAACCCCGCGTCGCGCACCAGGCTCGGGACGTCGGTGAAGGCATTGACGTCGCGCCAGACGGCGCGTGCCCAGTCGGCTGCGCGCTCGGCTGCGTCGGGCCGTGGATCGCAGACGCCGCTCAGCTCGACGATGTCAGCCAGGGCCGCGAGTGCGGGCAGGTACCGTCGGTGCGCGACATCGCCGCAGCCAATGAGGCCGAATCGGAGTCTCCGCGTCTGCGCGGAGGGCCGGGCTTCTGCCGGGCGTGGGGCGGGCGTCTCGATCGTCTGCATGGCTTTCAGACTATCGCGGCTGGTCGACCCGCGTGGCTCAAGGGCGGCCGATGAAGCTCCACGATCGTGGCCCCGGGAATCGAAAAGCCCCCGGCGCACTGCCAGGGGCTTTACCGTCAGCCTGTGAGGGCCGAGGGACTAGGCCGCGTGGACCTGAGCCGCTCGGGGACCCTTGGGGCTTGACTGCACTTCAAAGGTGACCTTCTCGCCGCCGTTGAGGCGGTCGAAGTCGAGAGACGAGTCCAGCTCGCCGCGGTGGAAGAAGTATTCCTTCCCGTCCTCGGCAGCGATGAACCCGAATCCGCGATCGGAAACGACCTTCTTGATGGTGCCTGTGGTCATGAATGACCCTTTCTACTTCCCGAACCGAACGACAGACGCACGGCCCGTTCGAGAAGGAGGGTCGACCACGCGGAGCGCCACTCCAGACGAGTGACTCCCGGTAGTGTAACACCCATTCGGACGCTAAAGTCGAACGGCCGTTCGATGTGGGCGCCTTTGAGACCCCAGTCGTCGAGCTCGGCGCGAGTGTCTGGGACCAGCCAGCGAGACCTTGTCAATACCCCTGGTGGGCCAAAAAGCTTGTCAAGGGCTTGTCAAGGGGGTAGAATACCCATCAGGCGCCTTGTCAAGACTTGACAAGGCCCACTCGTGTGTCCGGCGCAGCTCAGGCGGGCCGCCGTCGGCACCATTCCAGCAACCAGGAGATCACTTGTCCGTCGGCGCTGCTGCCGAGATCAAGCAGAAGCTTGACATCGTCGAATTCATCGGGGAGAGCGTGGCCCTGCGCAAGGCGGGGACCACCTTCAAGGGTCTCTGCCCCTTCCACGGGGAGAAGACGCCCAGCTTCGTCGTAACCCCCGGGCGCGAGTCGTGGCACTGCTTCGGCTGCGGGCGCGGCGGAGACATCTTCAACTTCGTCATGGAGCGTGACGGCGCCGACTTTCCGACCGCCCTGCGGCAGCTCGCCGGGCGCGCCGGAGTTGAGCTCAGCGAGCGCACCACCCGCGAGGACGCTCAGCGCAAGCGCCTCCGCGAGGCACTCGAGGCGGCAATCGCCTTCTACCACCAGGTGTTGACCGGGCACGCCGCCGGGCAGCCGGCACTCGATTACCTTCGCAAGCGCGGCTTCACGGACACCACCATCGAAACGTTCCAGCTGGGCTTCGCGCCCGATTCGTGGGACGCCCTGAGCCGCGCCCTGACCGAGCGGCGGCACCTCCACGAAGAGGACCTGGAAGGCGCCGGTCTGGCAACACGCCGCCCGAATCGGCGCGGTGTCTACGACCGGTTTCGCGCCCGGATCATCTTTCCCATCCGTGATGAATATGGCAAGGCGACCGGCCTGGGTGGCCGCATCCTCGGGTCGCCGACCAATGGGCGTGACACCGGTCCCAAATACCTCAACTCCCCGGCGACGCCCCTCTTCGACAAGGGCCGGACGCTGTACCTCATCGATCGTGCCAAGTCGGCCATCAAGAAGGCAGGCCGCGCGGTCCTCGTGGAGGGCAACACGGACGCGCTGATGGCCCACCAGCAGGGCTTCGAGAACGTGGTCGGTTCGCTAGGGACCGCACTGACGGCGGGCCAGGTGGAACTCATCACGCGCTACGCGCCGCGCGTAGCGCTTGCCTACGACGTCGACGCCGCAGGTCAGGACGCCGCAACGTTCGGCGCAACGGAGCTGACCGCGCTCGTCGGGGAAATCGAACGAAGCCCGTACCGCGGCCGCCTCACGAATGTGGATGTTGTTCGTCTACCGGAAGGCAAGGACCCGGACGAAGTCATCCGCGACGAACCGGAGACATGGCGCCGGGCCACGGAGGAACCGCAGGAGATCATGGACTTCCTCATCGACCGTGCCGCGACCCGGCACGACCCGCGGACGATCGCGGGAAAGGAAAAGCTGGTCAGCACCGTCATGCCGACGCTGCGAGCAATCGGCGACCCCGTGCGACGTGACGGCTACCTCCAGAAACTGGCCAAACGCTCCGGAGTCGAAGAGCGGGTGCTCCTCGAGGCGCTGCACCGTCCCCAGCCCGCTCGCGGTGGCCGAGCGGCAGGCGGCCAGGTCGGATCCCGGATCAATCTCGAAGCCGTGCTGGCAAGCCCGGGGGCATTGGACCCGTCGTCGGTCGAGCGCACGCTCGAGCCGGCGGAAGCATCGCTCCTCCGACTGCTGCTGCTCCGTCCGGAGCTCGTCGGCAATGTCCGCGACCGCCTCTCGTCGGATCTGCTCACCACGACCTTTGCCCGGGAGCTGTGGCGAGCGCTCGAATCCCTGCCGACGACGACTGCGTTCGATCGCTCCGTGTTCCTGGAAGCGCTCGATCCGACCCTCGGCGACGTGGCTCGCACCCTGTACGCCCGCAACGACCCGCTGCCCGATGGCCAGGCCGAGCTCGACCAGGCGGTCGACCAGAGCCTGCTCACGCTCGAGCGCAATCACATCGACGAAGTCGTCGAGTTCAAGCGAGCAGAGCTGGCCGAGGCAGAGGCCAGGCAGGATCGCGACGCCGCGCAGCGGATCCTCGGCGAGGTCAGGGACCTCGAAGCCAAGCGCGCGGACTTCGACCAGCGCAAGAACAACTCGTCACTCCTCTCCATGAAACGCATTTCCGAAACCCGAACCCCGACAGCCGCAGGAGGCCCCGCATGACCGATCCCACCGACAAGCTGCTGGTCGCCAGCGTCCTCGAGCGTGGCAAGCGCCGCGATATCGACGCGGACCTGGTCCAGCCCAAGGATGACGACGACCTCGTCGCTGACCCCGGTCTCTCCGCCGCCGCCGAGCTCGGCGTCGACGTCGCGGTCGACGAAGCCGACAAGCAACCCTGGCAGGAGCCGCCCGCCAAGCTCGACCCCGAAGAGGCCGAAGAGCCGACGCAGGAAGAGCTGGACGCAATCGCCGCCGACATGATCGGTATCGACGACCCGGTCCGCATGTACCTCAAGGAGATCGGCAAGGTGCCGCTCCTCAACGCCGAGGAGGAGGTCGTCCTCGCCAAGGCGATCGAGCTCGGCGAGCAGATCGTCGAGGAGCCCCAGAAGGCGATCATCTCGCTCTGGGAGTGGACCAGGAACAATACCGAGAAGAAGACGCGGGATAAGTTCCCGCAGCACCGTCTTCCCTACAAGGAGGAGACCGACCGCCTCGTCAACGTGGCGGTCAGGGCCGCGGCCGATGACGGCCTGCTTCAGCCGACCCCCGACCTGCACCTCGTCAAGGCGCAGCGGGAAACTCCAGGCGAGGCCACCAAGGCGCTCATCAAGGACGCCAAGGTACGCGTCGCGACCTACAACGAGGATCCGGACCCGGCCAGGTTCATCGAGCTGCTCGACTTCTCGTACATGTCCGTCCACAACAGCGACCTGGAGTCACGGGACAACCCCGGACTGCGGGCTCTGTACGACTGGACCCGTGAGATCGGCCACGAGGCGCTCCGGCGCTGGATCATGGCCGGCCACGACGCCGAGATCATGCTCGAAATGGGCTGGAACCCGGAGATCGACACGTCGGTCAAGCCGCGTGATCGCCGGGGCGTGCTCGTGCGCATCGGGCGGGAGGGCCGTGAGCAGCTGACGTCCGCCAACCTGCGCCTGGTGGTGTCGATCGCCAAGAAGTACATCGGGCGCGGCATGAGCTTCCTGGACCTCATCCAGGAAGGCAACATCGGGCTCATCCGGGCGGTCGAGAAGTTCGACTTCGAGAAGGGCTTCAAGTTCTCCACATACGCGACGTGGTGGATCCGCCAGGCCATCACCCGGGCCATCGCCGACCAGGCGCGGACGATCCGCATCCCGGTCCACATGGTCGAGACCATCAACCGCCTCATCCGCGTCTCGCGCGGCCTGCTCCAGGAGCTCGGCCGGGAGCCGACCGTGGAGGAGATCGCCGAGGCCATGTCTCGCGGCCAGGAAGTCCAGGTCACCCCGGAGAAGGTCCGCGAGATCATCAAGGTCTCGCAGGAGCCGGTCTCCCTGGAGACGCCGATCGGCGAGGAGGAGGACTCTCACCTCGGTGACTTCATCGAGGACCGGGGCGCCCTGGCACCCGCCGAGGCCGCGTCGCACCAGCTCCTCAAGGAGCAGGTGGAGGCCGTCCTCGACTCGCTCTCCGGGCGCGAGCGGCGCGTGCTCCAGCTCCGCTTCGGCCTCGAGGATGGGCGTGCCCGCACCCTCGAGGAAGTGGGCAAGGAGTTCAACGTCACCCGCGAGCGGATCCGTCAGATCGAGGCCAAGGCACTGCGGAAGCTGCGCCACCCCTCCCGGTCGCGGAAGCTCAAGGACTACCTGGAGTAGCACTCCTGCCGCACGCTGGCAGCTTATGTGGCAGCATACGCGGACGAGCACGGACTAGACGTGCGGACGGCCCCCGGCGCGAACCGGAGGCCGTCCAGATCGCAGCCTGAGTAGGAGGCAAGCGACCGATGACCGATGCTACCCGAAGGCGCGGCCG
>JBBSGX010000087.1:0-9512 GCA_038253685.1 Candidatus Limnocylindrales bacterium
CAGCTGGAACGCCGGTGAAGTCCTGGAGCAGGACGCGGGCGGGCAGGAAGGGGACCTCGGCCTCGGCTGGCTGGCCGGGTCGCCAGGCGGCGAGGGTTCGCACATCAGCATCGGTGATGCTCTCGCGGCCCGCGTGCCGCAGGACGTTCTCCAGCAGGATCTTGACGGTCATCGGCGCACGAGCCAGCTCGGCGAGGCCGGCGCTGTCAAGGCGGTACACAGTGACGGTGCGCTCGCCGGCGCGAATCCGGTCGCGGGCTGAGAAGAGATCCGGAAGAGACGTGGGGCGGTTCATCGAGGACGGGCCTCCTGTTCCCGCGCGGACGCGGGCTGGTCGGCTCCTGACGGGTGTGCCCGCCTCGGGTCGTGTGGGACGTGTGTGACCCGAGTATAGCGAGGGCACGCTCCGGGCGATGCCCGCTTCGTGCGACGATGACCGGCGATGGACCGACCGACCTTCGACAACCCGCCGAATGACCACCGGAATGGCCACGAGCCCGAAGACTTCGACCCTGGCCATGCGCACGCCAATGCCGGGCCGCCTGGCCACAGGCATCCCCACCCACCCGACGATCCCAGCGGAAAGCCCCGCATCGGGTTCATCGGTGGGGGTCACGCCGGACTCGCTCTCGGGGTGGCGTTCAGCCGCGCCGGCTGGCCGGTCGTGGCCATTGCCAGTCGGGACGCAGAGCGACGCGCGCGGTTCATACGTCTGGTGCCCGGATCGCGCGCGGTCGATCGCGGCCCGGCCCTCCTCGACGACGTGGACCTCGTCTTCCTGACCGTCCCCGACGACGCCGTTCCGAGCGTCGCGTCGGAGCTGCGCCTGTACGGCGGCCAGGGCATCGTCCACGTCAGCGGGGCGCTGCCGGCCTCGGTGCTGGTGTCGGCGCAGGCCGCCGGCACGTCGGCCGCGAGCTTTCACCCGTTGGTCGCCTTCGCCGACGTGGACGGCTCCGTGGCCGCCTTGCGGGGTGCGACGGTGGCCCTCGAGGGCGACGAGTCGCTCCTCGGGATCCTGTCAGACCTGGCATGGGACATCGGGGCACAACCCGTGCGACTGCCGCCCGGTGGCAAGGCCGCCTATCACGCGGCGGCAGTGCTGGCAGCCGGCGGCTTCATCGGCCTGCTCGACGCCATTGCCGAGCTGGGTCGCGGCGCCGGGCTGGACGAGCGCGGCTCGCTGGCCATCTACGGCCCGCTGATTCGCCAGTCGCTGGCCAACGCGGAGACGCTCGGCATCGAGGCCGCGCTGACCGGTCCGCTGCTGCGCGGCGACGTCGGCACGGTCGACACGCACCTCGAGGTCATGAACCGGCTCGCGCCGGGCGCCGGCGACCTCTACCGCGCGGCGGCACGCCGGGAAGTCGCGCTGGCCGAGCGGCGCGGAGAACTGTCCGCCGAGCGGGCGCGCGAGCTGGAGCGCGTGCTGGACAAGGGCAGAGGCTAGCGGACCGGTGCCAGCTGCTTATCGTCCCGTGCAAGGGCGCGCCGAACAGGTACTATCCGGTTCATGCAGAACGGCGTCGCCGCCATCCGCGCGGTTCGCTCCCGAACCCGCTTCGTGCTACCTCCGGCTCACCGGCGCGAGCGCCAGCTGGGTCTCCATCGCGTGTTCCGGACACCCTCGCCCGCGTCCCCGACGGCGCTCGCCCAGGCCCGACTGCAGCCCGTGAAGGCCCTCCGCCATGCCGCGCGTGGCCTCGTCCCGGCCACGGGCATGGAGCCACGCGTCCCGGTGTCGACCGCGATTGGAGCGGACCCCCGGATGCGCTGGACACGTTCCCGGAACGGGTTGAGCGGATCGCGGATCGCCGGCTCGTCCCCGTGGCGCGGCTGAGGAACAGCGCGCGGTCCCGACTGCCAACCGCACGCGCCACTTCGGCCGGCGGCATCGTCATCAGGCGCGGTGCAAGCGGGCCGCAGCTCCTCCTCGGAAAGCGTCGCCGCGACCGTGACGGCGTGACCTGGTCGCTGCCGAAGGGCACGCCCAATGCCGACGAGACGACGGAGGAGACCGCGCTGCGAGAGGTCACCGAGGAGACCGGCCTCACTGTCCGCATCCTGGCCCCGATCGGCCCGATCGAGTACTTCTTCGTGCAATCCGGCACGCGCATCCACAAGACGGTCCACTACTTCCTCATGGAGGCGACAGGCGGCGATCTCGCAAGCCATGACCACGAGTTCGAGGACGTGCGCTGGATCGACCTTCGCGACGCCGAGTCGCTCATGAGCTTCGCAACCGAGCGTGCCATCGTCGCCCGCGCGCTGCCGCTGGCAGGGCCCGCATGACTGGCGAGGCCACGACCGCCGTCGGGCACGGGAGCGGGGCGGACCCGGCCGCGGGCTCTGCCGCCTCGCCCCGGCGCACGGCGCTCTACGAGACGCACCGCACGCTCGGGGCGAGACTGATCGACTTCGCGGGTTGGGAGATGCCCGTCCAGTACACCGGTATCATCGAGGAGCACCGCGCCGTCCGCGAGCGTGCCGGGCTCTTCGACCTCTCGCACATGGGCGAACTCTGGGTCAGCGGGCCCGGCGCGGGCCCGGGGCTCGCCTCCGCATTGGTGAGCGATCCACCGCGACTGGTGCCCGGCCGCGCACAGTACTCGATGATCTGCGCCGAGGATGGCGGCATCATCGACGACCTGATCGTCTACCGGGTCGCGCCGGAGCGCTTCCTGACCGTCCCCAATGCCTCGAACGCAGAGACGGTGTCGGCGGCCCTCAGGGTACGACTGGCCGGCTTCGATGCTGCCCTTGACGACGCCTCGTCCCGGTCGTCGCTCATCGCGATCCAGGGACCACGGGCCAGGGAGATCCTGTCGCCGCTGACCGACGTGGACCTCTCGGCGCTGAAGTACTACGCCATCGCGGAGGGCCATGCTGCCGGGGCGCCGGCCTGGATCGCGCGGACCGGATACACCGGCGAGGACGGCTTCGAGCTGTTCCTGGAGTGGGACGCCGCGCCCGCGGTCTGGGCCACCCTGCTGGACGCGGGCGCACCGGTCGGCCTCGTGCCTGCGGGCCTCGGTGCGCGCGACACGCTGCGGCTGGAAGCCGGAATGCCGCTGTATGGCAACGAGCTCGATCGCGAGACGACGCCGATGGAGGCCGGCCTGGACCGCGTCGTCAAGTTCGACAAGACGGGAGACTTCGTCGGGCGCGCCGCCCTGGAGGAAGCGCAGCGTCGAGGGCCGCGTAAGCGCCTCGTGGGATTGGAGCTGCGCGACCGCGGAATCGCGCGCCATGGGTACCCGGTGATGCTCCCTGACGCGGCCGGTCCGTGCGGGATCGTGACCAGCGGAACGCTCTCCCCGACGCTCGGCAGGCCGATCGCCATGGCGTATGTCCCGCCCGACCGGTCGCCGGCGGGTACCATGGTCGAGGTCGGCATCCGTGCCAGCCGCGTGCCCGCCGAGGTCGTCACACCGCCCTTCTACACGCGTCCGTCGTGACCCCTTGGTCACACGCCGGGCCCGTGTCAGGGCCGTCGCGGCCGACCTGAGGTGGGGCATTTGAGCGGAGGAGCAACGTGACCGTGGAAGTGCCCGAGGGACTGCGCTACACGCACGACCACGAGTGGCTGCGCGTCGATGGCGCCGAAGGGGTGGTCGGTATCACGGCGTACGCCGCCAACGAGCTCGGGGACGTCGTCTTCGTGGAGCTGCCGCGCGTCGGCCGCCACATCGACAAGGCGACGGCATTCGGCGTGATCGAATCAGTCAAGACCGCGAGCGACCTCTTCGCGCCGGTCGCCGGAGAGATCGTCGCCGTCAACGATGCGCTCGCGACGGCCCCGGAGCTTGTCAACAAGGACCCGTACGGCGATGGCTGGATGGTGCGCGTCCGCCTGGACGACCCGTCCGCCGGTGAAGGCCTGCTGGACGCGGCCGCATACCGCTCGCAGATCGAGACCGGCTGACCCCATGCCCTACGGTCCGCACACCGCCGATGATCGCGAGGCGATGCTCGCCGCGCTCGGCATCGAGAGCATTGACGCCCTCTTCGAGGACATTCCGGCCGCCGTCCGAGTCAACGGCCTCGGCCTTCCGCCCCCCGAGCCGGAACTCGAGCTGGCGCGGCACCTGGAGCTCCTGGCTGGGCGCAATCGCGTCGACCTCGCGAGCTTCCTCGGGGCCGGTGTGTACCGCCACTACATCCCTGCCGCGGTCGACCAGGTCCTCTCGCGCGGCGAGTTCTACACGGCCTACACCCCGTACCAGCCGGAGATCAGCCAGGGAACACTCCAGACGATCTTCGAGTACCAATCGCTGCTGGCCGAGCTGACCGGCCTGCCCGTGGTCTCCGCGTCGCACTACGACGGAGCTGCCGCCACCGCGGAAGCCGCGCTCATGACGATCCGCGCCACCGGCCGCGACCGGGTGCTGGTCAGCCGTGCGGTGCACCGCCACTACCTGGAGACCACGCGCACCTACTTCTCCGACGGCCGGCACCAGCTCGACGAGCTGCCGACGCTGGCGGACGGGACGACCGATCTCGGGGCGCTCGAGCGAGCGCTGGCGGACACCGAGCATCCGGTCGCCGGCGTCATGCTCGGCCAGCCCAACGCCTTCGGCCTCCTCGAGCCGATGGCCGAGGCCGCGCGGCTTGTGCATGCGGCCGGTGCGCGCTTCGTGGCCATCGTCGAGCCGGTCTCTCTGGCCGTGCTCGCCACGCCCGGCGACTATGGCGCCGACATCGCGGCCGGGGAAGGGCAGCCGCTGGGCATCGCCCCCCAGTACGGCGGTCCCTACCTCGGTGTCCTGGCCACGACGACGGAGCTGATGCGGCAGATCCCGGGCCGCCTGGTGGGGCGGACCACCGACCTCGAGGGACGCCGCGCCTTCGTCATGACCCTGCGTGCACGCGAGCAGGACATCCGCCGCGACAAGGCGGCCAGCAACATCTGCACCAACCAGGCGCTCTGTGCGCTTGCCGCGACCGTGTACCTCGCCGTGATCGGCCCGCACGGCCTCCGGGACGTGGCAGCCACCGGTGCTGTGCGTGCCCGCCGCCTCGAGACCGTGCTGGCAGAGGCAGGCGCGCCGCGCCTTCACTCAGCGTCGTACCTCAACGAGTTCGCCGTCCGGGTGGCGGGTGCACCCCGCGTCCACGACGCGCTGGTGGATCGCGGGGTCCTCGCCGGCCTGCCGCTCGCCCGCTGGTTCCCCGAGGACGCGGCACTGAGCGATGCGCTCCTGGTGTGTGCCACGGAAGTCACCACGGACGCCGAGATCGACCGCTTCGGCACGGCCCTGCGCGAGGTGCTGGCGTGACCGAGACGCTGGAGCGGCCGCAACCCACCTCCGGGGTCGGCGGCGGGGAAGCGGCCACGGACCGGCAGGACGCCGGCGACGCGGCCACTGACACGACCGATGCCCGTGGGGTCGTCTCTGGAGCCGGCACTGCGGCCGGCCGTCTACCGAGGCGTGTCACCGACGAAGGGTCGCTCGGTCCGCGCCTGGCCGTCGGAGCGTCACTCCAGCCCACCCTGGCCGAGCTCTCCCGTCCCGGCCGGGGTGGCGACAAGATCCCGCACCCGCCGGCCGACGCCCTGGACCGCATCCCCGCCGACCAGCGTCGCGCGTCGCCGCTGGCGCTCCCCGAGCTCAACGAGCCCGAAGTCATCCGCCACTTCGTCAACCTCTCGCATCTCAACTACTCGGTGGACGGCGGCTTCTATCCGCTCGGCAGCTGCACCATGAAGTACAACCCCAAGATCAACGAATGGGCGGCGCGGCTGGCGGGGTTCGCGACGCTCCATCCGCTGGCGCCGGACGCCACGGCGCAGGGCAGCCTCGGGCTGCTGTACGAGCTGCAGGGCATGCTCGCGGAGATCAGCGGCATGCACGCCGTGACGCTGCAGCCGGCCGCCGGGGCACAGGGCGAGCTGACCGGGATCCTGCTGATCCGCGCCTACCACCACGCCCGTGGCGACACCGCACGTGACGAGGTCATCGTGCCGGACTCCTCGCACGGCACCAACCCGGCCACGGCCTCGATGGCGGGGTTCCGCACGGTCACGGTGCGCTCGGCTCCGGACGGCGGCGTGGACCTCGACGCGCTCAAGGCAGCGCTCGGCCCGCGCACCGCCGCGGTCATGCTCACCAACCCCTCGACGCTCGGCCTCTTCGAGCGGCGGATCACGGAGCTGCTCGAGGCGGTCCATGCAGCCGGTGCGCTGGCCTACATGGACGGAGCCAACATGAACGCCGTGCTCGGCAAGTTCAAGCCCGGCGCGGCCGGTTTCGACGTGATGCATTTCAACCTGCACAAGACCTTCTCGACGCCGCACGGCGGAGGTGGCCCCGGCGCGGGCCCGGTGGCCGTGGCAGAGAAGCTGGCCCCGTTCCTGCCCTCGCCGTTGGTCGTCCGCGAGGCCGGCGGCACGTACCGGCTCGAGGCACCCGGCGAGCGTCCCACCTCGATCGGGCGCGTGCGCGCCTACCAGGGCAACGTCGGCGTGCTCGTGCGCGCCTACGCGTACATCCGGGCGCACGGCGGCAGCGGCCTGACGCAGGTCAGCGAAGACGCCGTGCTGGCTGCCAACTACCTGCGGAAACGCGTGGGCGAGGCCTACGAGCTGCCGTACGCCGGACCCTGCAAGCACGAGTTCGTGGCAACGGCAAAGCCGCTCCAGCGGGCGAGCGGGGTGCGCACGCTGGACGTGGCCAAGCGGCTCATCGACTACGGCTATCACCCGCCCACCATCTACTTCCCGCTGATCGTGGAAGAGTGCCTCCTCATCGAGCCCACGGAAACCGAGTCGATCGAGACGCTCGACGCCTTCGCCGACGCGCTGCTCGCCATCGCCCGCGAGGCAGTGGAAACGCCACAGGTGCTCCACGCCGCCCCCACCACGGCGCCCGTGCGCCGGCTCGACGAGGCGACCGCCGCCCGCCATCCCGAGCTGCGCTGGCGCCCAATGACCGGAGCGGAGGCGCCCTGCCCGTCATGACCGGGTGAGGGCCATCTCCATGCGGGCCAGGCTTCTCGGCGTCCTGGCGGCAGTTGCCCTCGCCTGTGGCGGCTGCCTGTCCCTGCAGGAGCCGTCCGTCGCGCCTGCGATCAGCTTCCCCACGCAGGCGCCGACCGCGCCGCCGCGC
Source organism: Candidatus Limnocylindrales bacterium (assembly GCA_038253685.1). Lineage (GTDB taxonomy): Bacteria > Chloroflexota > Limnocylindria > Limnocylindrales > CSP1-4 > JAFMJV01. The sequence goes on from JBBSGX010000087.1 coordinate 7,110, forward strand.
GACGCGCACGAGCTGATCGTGGCAGTCCCGGGCGATCCTGCCGGGTTTCTGCCGCCGACGGACGACGACACGACCGCGCTGCTGGTCGACCTGCTGTACGACCCGCTCTACCGCCTCGACGATCACCTCCTGCCACACCCGACGCTGGCGTCCGGCCTGCCGACGGTGGATGCCAGCGGCACGACCTGGACGATCGGGCTGCGGGAGGGCGTTCGCTTCCAGGACAACAGCATCCTCGCGGCCTCGGACGTTGCCTTCTCGCTCGAGCTGGCGGCCTCGCCCGCGTGCCCCTACGGCAACGATCTGTGCAATGCCGTCCAATCGAACCTTGCAGGGGCCGGCGTGGCCGGAACATCGACCGTCAACGTGACCCTCAACGCGGCCTTCAGTCCCTTCCTGGGGGAGGCACTGGCGAAGCTCCCCATCGTCTCGGAGAACGGCATGCGGGCGGCAACGCGGTCGCTCCTCGCGAGTGCTGCGAGGATCCCCGCCGACGCTCCCGGTCGGCAGGTCACGCAGATCGCCGACGCCACCAACGCCGACGCCTGCCTCACCGACGCACCACCCTTCGGCTGCCGCCTGTCGGACTACTCGCCGGCTCTCGAGAAGACCCTCAACGATGCCGGCGTGACGCTGCCGCCGCACGCGCGGTTCATCGGTTCGGCCGGCGACTTCCAGGCGGAGGCCTATGCGGGTGCGCTGTACGCGCGCGTAGCCGCCCTCGATCAGCTGCTGACGACCCAGGGCATCGACCAGCAGGCCGCCGCGCTGCCGCTGATCGACCTCTCCAAACGGGCCCTCGGAAGCGGCGCCTACCGCCTCTCGACCTATTCGCCCGGCAGCTTCATCGAGCTCCGGGCGAATACCGGCCACGTCGGCGGGTCACCCGCGATCCCGCGCATCACGCTGGCGGTGGTGCGCGACCCCGCCACGGCGGCCACGCAACTCCTCACCGGGGACGTCGACTGGATCCTGCACGCCGAGACCGACCAGCTCGCCGCGCTGCGCGGTGCTCCGGGCCTTAGCGTCGGCGGGCGGCCGCTGGCATCGCAGCGCACGATCGTCTTCAATGTCCGGGCGGGCCGGGTCTATGCGGCTGCCGCCACGCGCCGGGCCTTCGCTCTGTGCCTGGATCGGTCGGCGCTCACCGCAGGGGCGACCGGCGGCACGGCGATCCCCGCCGACACCCCGACCGATGCAGGCTCCTGGGCAATGACCACCACGGCGTCCCAGAAGCGCGACCCTGCGGCCGCCATCACGCTGCTCCAGGTAGCCGGCTGGACGCGCGGTGCGGACGGGATCTTCACGCACGGCTCGCAGCGCCTCACCAGCGACATCTCCATCCGGCCGAGCCGGACGGACCTGCTGGCCTTCGCGCAGGCGGCGGCCGCGCAGCTTGCCGGATGCGGCATCGAGCTGAAGGTCAAGCAGCTCGACCTCACAGGCGATCTGCTGCTGGCACAGCTCAAGTGGCCGAACGACTTCGAAACGGTGCTGCTGACGCGCCAGCTCGGGACCGACCCGGACCAGGATGTCGTGGCCTTCGAGACCAGCCACGCCACCACTGCCAAGAACACCGCTGACGCCAATCCGGGCGGCTACAGCTCTCCGGAGGCGGATCGCCTGATCTCGCAGGCCCGCCTGACGGTCGACCAGGCGGCACGAAAGGGGCTCTACGCGCAGCTCCAGGACCAGCTCGGCAAGGACGCCCCGGCCTGGCCCATCTGGTACGACCAGGCATGGAGCGCGCTGTCGAATCGGATCGGCGGCCCGGACGGTCCGGTCGATCCGAGTGCGCCGCGATTCTGGTGGAACATCGCGGCCTGGAAGCTGGGGCCACCACCATCAGGGGTCACACCCGCGCCAAACGCTCCCGGAGCTTCCGCCGCTCCTTGACAGCCCTTCACGCTCCGTACCTATAATGCGGCACCTTCGGCCACCTCGTGGGAGACGTTTGCGTGCACGCACGCATGCGAGCCGGCCGTTGAGGAGAGCTAGCGATCGGGGGCCATTCGGCCGCTCGACGCGGGACAGAGGAGGAAGGACGCCAATGAGTCTACGGACTCGCCGAGGCCTCGCAATGTGGGCCTCGATGTTCCTGGTGGTGTCTGCATGTTCGAGCAGCACAACCACCCCGGTACCCAGCACGGCGGCATCAGTGCCGCCCGTTTCAACCCCCGCAGTCACCCCGCCCACGGCCGCGACCCCAGTGGTCACCCCGCCCACGGCCGCGACCCCAGTGGTCACCCCGCCGGCCGCTGAGACACCCATGGCCAGTGGTCCCGCCGAGTCACCCATGGCCAGTGGTCCCGCCGAGTCACCCATGGCCAGTGGTCCCGCCGAGTCACCCATGGCCAGTGGTCCCGCCGAGTCACCCATGGCCAGTGGTCCCGCCGAGTCACC
>JBBSGX010000088.1:0-9501 GCA_038253685.1 Candidatus Limnocylindrales bacterium
GGGTACGCCACCGCCATCGCCGTAACGCTCGTCGTGATCATCACCGTGATGATCGTGCTGCTGCGGCGAGGCCTCCGGCGCCCCGTGGTCGAGTACTAGGCATGCCCAGGCTGCATCCGGCCCGATTGCTCGATGTCGTGTCCCGCGAGGTCTCGGTCGCCTTGTTGATCGGCCTTGCCTCGAGCATCGTCCTCGCCCTGTTCTGGATCGCGATGACGGCGTTCAAGTCCAACGCCGAGCTCTTCGCCAACGTCTGGGGAATTCCCGGCTCGTTGCAGCTCCAGAACTTCGACCACGCCTGGACGATCGGGGGCATGGGCAGCGGCTTCCTGAACTCCGTGCTCGTCGCCGGCAGTGGCGCCATCGGCGTGGTCGCCCTGAGCGCGCCCGCTGCCTACGTGCTCAGCCGTGGCGAGTTCCGCGGACGGGAGGCGCTCGTCAACCTGTTCGCCGCCGGAATGGGAGCACCGGCGGTGCTGCTCATCATTCCGGTCTTCCTGATGCTCAACCAGGTCGGGCTCGTGGATTCGCCCGTTGGCCTGATCGCCGTCTACATCGGGATCCAGGTCCCGTTCACGGTCTTCCTGCTCACCGGATTCTTCGCCACGCTGCCCATCGAGCTGGAGGAGGCGGCCATTGTCGACGGAGCATCCGAGATCGCGGTGTTCGCGCGCATCATGCTGCCACTGGCGCGACCCGGGATCGTGACCGCGCTCGCGTTCAACCTGATCTACCTCTGGAAGGAGTTCCTCTGGGGCCTGGTGCTGCTTCGGTCGCAGGGTCACTTCACCTTGGGCGTGGCCCTCAACGCGCTCCGCGAGTCCATGTCGTTCACGGCCGACTGGGTGGGCCTGTTCGCGGCGGTCGTGATCGTGATGGGACCGGCGATCGTGGCGTACGTGTTCCTCTCACGGCGCATGCTCGACGCGGTCGCTTTCGGCTCGGGTCGGTGACGTGAGGCTCACCGAGCGCGTCTTCCTGGTTGGCAGCGGAGAGCCGGACCTCGCGACCACCGACGCAATCGACTCGCAGGTTTACCTGGTCGATGGCCGCGACGGCTACCTGTGCGTCGACGCGGGTGCGGGTCGCTCCATCGACGCGATCCTCAGTGCGGCTCGGCGCGATGGTCTTGACCCCGAAGCCATCCGCTGGGTCGTCCTGACCCATGGTCACGCAGACCATGCCGGCGGAGCCGCGGCGTGGCGACGCGCCTTGCCCGGCGTGAGGCTCGCGGCGTCCGGCGAAGTGGGCGGGTGGCTGGCAGGCGGCGACGAGGTCGCGACCAGCGTCGACCGGGCGAGGACCGCGGGCATGTACCCCCCGGACTACCGGCTCGACCCGTGCGAGATCGATCTCGCCATGGCGGACGGAGACGTGATCGACGTCGGCGACGTTTCGCTCAGGGCAGTTGCCACGCCGGGACATTCGGCCGGACACCTTGCCTTTGTGGGAGAGCTGGAGGGAGCCACGAGCGTGTTCTCCGGCGATGCGCTCTTTCCCGAGGGCCGCATCCTGCTGCAGGACACCTGGGACTGCCACCTCCACGACGCTCTGCGCAGCGTTGAGCGACTTGCCGAGCTTCGGCCCGAGCGCCTTTTTGCCGGACACCTGGCACCCGTTCTCAGCGGGGCAGATCGGCACTTCGGCATTGCCCTCGATCGCATCAACCGCCTGCTGGTCCCGGACGGGCTGCTGTGAGCACGCCCGACTCGGGAGCGCTCATGCCGGACGAGGTTGATGACCTGCTGTGGCGACCGCTGCTGGCCCGTCTGGCCACCCTGGGGGCTGATGGCTTTCCCTCGATCGCGCCCGTCTGGCACGACTGGGACAGGGCGGCCCTGTGGCTGGTCCTGAGAGCAGCCGGGCGCATGGTCGAGGACATCGCTCGGGACGACCGCGTCGGGTTGTCCGTCGTGGACGACGCGAATCCGGATCGACGCGTTCAGATCCGCGGACGCGCGACCATCGTCGAAGGGCCCGGCCCGCTCCAGGGTCGGATGCTCCAGCTGACGCGCCGCATGGCCGAGCGCTACGAAGGGGCGGCCGGTCTGGAGTACGTGGAACGCTCCGCGGCGTGGCCGCGTGTACTGGTCCGCGTCGATCCGGTCCAGCTACTGACATGGGGCTCGCCCGACTGGCATCATCGCTACAAGCCCGCCGTCACCGAAGGATCCTCATGACCACGTTCGACCCGCAGCCGCTTCGCGAACAGTTTCCCGCTCTCGCTCGTCGCGAGGCAGGCAACCCCGTCGTGTTCCTGGATGGCCCGGGCGGGACACAGGTCCCGCAGCGCGTGATCGACGCGGTCTCCCGGTACTACCGCGAGATGAACGCCAACGACGGGGGCGCGTTCGTCACGAGCGAGGCGAGCGATGCGGTGGTTGCCGAGGCGCACGCCGCGGTCGCCGATTTCGTGGGCGCCGCCTCTCCCGAGGAGATCAAGTTCGGCGCCAATATGACCACGTTGACCTTCCACGTGAGCCGTGCCATCACCGCGACCTTCGCGCCGGGCGACGAGATCGTGGTGACCACGCTGGATCACGAGGCCAACGTCGCGCCGTGGCATGCCGCGGCGCGGGATCGCGGCCTGACTGTGAGAACGGTCGCCATCCACGAAGAGGACTGCACGCTCGATCTGGAAGATCTCCAGTCGAAGCTCGGCCCGCGCACCAGGCTCGTGGCGGTCGGATACGCATCGAATGCCGTCGGCACGATCAATCCCATCAAGGAGATCGTCGAGCAGGCCCACGCGGTCGGCGCCTGGACGTATGTCGATGCTGTGCACTACGCGGCCCATGGCCCGATCGATGTGCGCGCCCTCGACACGGACTTCCTCGTCACGTCGGTTTACAAGTGGTTCGGACCGCACCAGGGAGCGCTCTACGGGCGTCGCGAGATCCTCGAGCGGCTCCCCGCGTACAAGGTCCGCCCCGCGCACGATCGTTATGAGACGGGCACGCAGGCATTCGAGCTGATCGCGGGCATCCTCGCGGCGGTGGATTACCTGCGCGACGTCGGCCGGCGCTTCGGCGAACCGGGCGCGCCGCCGCCAGGCGCGAGCGATCGGCGCCGCGAGCTGGTGGCGGCGATGACCGCCATCGCCGCCTACGAACGCACGCTCGCCGAACGGATGATCGCGGGCCTGCGCGACATCGACGGCCTGCGTGTCTGGGGCGTGATCGATCCGGCGCGCTTTGATGGACGGACGCCGACGTTCGCGGTCTCGTTCGACGGCATCAAGCCGCGGGCGGCAGCCGAACAACTGGGTCGCAACGGGATCTTCGCCTGGGACGGCGACTTCTACGCCCAGGCGCTGATCGAGCAGCTCGGCCAGTTCGAGCGGGGCGGGGTGCTGCGGCTCGGGCTCGTGCACTACAACACTGCAGACGAGGTCGATCGCGTTCTCGGCCAACTGCGCTCCATCGCCCGCGATGGCGCGGCTGGGTCGAACGCAGCGCCGGAGACCAGGGCCTCGGCATCGGTGGCCTGACTCGTGGCGCCCGAGAAGCTCCGCGTCGCCGTCATCGGTGCCGGCTTCATCGGGCGCGATCACCTCGCCGCGTACGGGCATCGACCGGACGTCGAGCTGGTGGGGGTCGCGGACTCGAACGTCGTGATCGCTGCGGCTGCGGCTGGAGACGTGGGCGCCCGCCCCTACGCGGACCACCGAGCGCTGCTCGAAGCGGAGCATCCGGACGCTGTCAGCATCTGCGTGCCGACGGCGCTCCACCTGCCCGTCACCGAGGACGTGGCGGCGGCGGGTGCGCACGTGCTCCTGGAGAAGCCGATGGCCGCGAGCGTCGCCGACTGCGACGCGATCGCAGTAGCCTGTGAACGCGCGGGCGTCGTCCTGATGCTCGGCATGACCCACCGCTTCCATCGCGAGCTCATCGAGGCCAGGCGGCTGATCGGCGAGGGAGCCATCGGGCCACCGAGCCTGGCCCAGGACTTCTTCTCCTTCGGGGAGAACGGTCCGTGGCCCGGCTGGTACTATGATCGGTCACTCTCAGGCGGCGGGGAGCTGATGCATGACGCCGTGCACCTGGTGGACCGCCTGAGCTGGTTGATCGACAGCCCGATCGTCGAGGCGTTCGGCAGGACCACGAGCTACGCGCGCGGCATCGACGGCGTCGAGGACGGGGGGGTCGCCGTGCTGAGCTTCGCGAGCGGGGCGGTGGCGTCGCTCTTCGTCAACCAGTCGACGTATCCCCTCCGGGCGGACGCGCCAAGCGTTCCGATGCCCGGCCGCTGCGAGCTCGAGATCCACGGACCTCTCGGCTCGATCCGCTACCGCACGTGGCACGAGCTGATCGTGGACCTGGCCGGCCAGCCTTCGCGCACGGTTTCGGGCATGGAGCGTGACGAGATGCGGCGCGAGATCGACGAGTTCCTGGGAGCCATCCGCGAGGATCGCGCTCCGTCTGTTGGCGCGCGAGAGGGGCGGGATGGGATCGCCGTCGTCCAGGCGATCTACCGATCAGCGGCTGCCGGTCGCCCGGTCCCGGTGGATGAGGCTGCGGAACTCGGACCGAGGAGTGAGGCCAACGCGAGCGCGTAGATCGTTGCCGCTGAAGTCAGATCGGCGGTCGAGATGGACTCGTTCGGGACGTGCGCCGCAGAGAGCAAGCCGGGGCCGAAGGCGGGGATGCACGGAATCCCCAGGCTCCCCAGGACGTGCGCCTCGCTCGAGGCGGGAAAGCATCCGAGCCGGGGCGTCAGTCCCGTCACCGCTTCGGTGGCGCGGACGAGAGCGAGGACGACCGGCGCGCCGGGGTCGAGCGTGCTTGCCGGCCACTCATCGCCGTCCGGGATGAGCGAGACGTCGAGGCGAGGGTCGGCCTGCCGGAGGCTGGCGAGGCCGCGCTCGAGCGCGTCGGTCACATCCGCGGGCGTCTGGCCCGCGACGGTGCGGACGTCGCCGCGGGCCTCCGCGCGGTCGGGGACGACGCCCGGCGCAATCCCCGCTTCGAGTGACGTTGCCACGTTGAGTGTGGGCCCGGCCTCGAACGGCGGTGCGAAGAGCCCGCCGAAATCGACCATCTGAGGAAGCCGGGCGATGACGTGGGCCAGGGCCTCGATGGCCGTCATCGATCCAGGCTCCGTCAGCCCGCTATGCAACCGCCTACCTCGTGCCACGAGTCGAAAGCCGAAGAAGCCGCGGCTGCCGACGGGAACGGTGTCGAAGGGCTCAACGAGACCGGACGGTTCGCAGATGAACCCCATGTCTGGGTGGACGAGTCCGCCCTCGACGAGGAACCGCAGCCCGAGCCGTCCGTCCGCCTCCTCGTCAGCCGTGAATGCAAGGGTCAGGCGACCGCGGCCCGGCAGGCTTTCCGCCCGCAGCGCCGCGGCGGCGTGGAGCATGGCCGCGAGCGCCCCTTTCATGTCCGCGGCCCCCAGCCCCCACAAGCGTCCACTCTCGATCGTCGCGGCGTAGGGAGGTCGCTGCCATGCTGCGTCGTCACCGGGCGGCTTCGTGTCCACGTGACCGACCACCAGCACCTCCGGTCCAGGCTCCGCGCCATCGAGCTGGAAGAGCACGTTCGGGTGCTCCGCCATCGCACTCTCCATTCGGCCCGACCCGAGCCCCAGTCCCATGCCGGCCTCGAGGATCGCGGCGGCGATCGGACGCTCATCGTGGGCCGGCGCATGGCTCGGGATGGACACCAGCCGTGCAGCGAGCGAGGTGATCGCGTCGCCGGCGCCGCCAAGTCGCTGGGCGAGCGGGTGTGCCGGCGCGTCCTGGGCCAGCGCGGCATCCTCGTTGAGAGCCACCTCAGCTGCCCCGCGTGAAGCCTTCGCGTGTCCGCGCGTAGGTCGCCATGCGCTCATGGAAGAGCGCCTCCGCGCCGGGAATCTGGACGCTCCGGTAGACGATCGGGGTGAGTCCGTGCTCGACGAGCAGCTCGGCAGCGCGGACGAGGATTGCCCATGCTGCCGCGACGAGCGCAACCCCCGACGTGGGGCCGACCGCCGTGTCCAGAGTGGGAATCTCCACCACGCCGTCGCCGACGACGCCGCCGATGTCGATCACGATGTCGGCGAGGTCGACCAGCTTCGCCCCGCTCGGGTGCTCGACCACCACGTCCGTCCAGCGCTCGTATGCGACACAGGTCAGCCCGATGACGATGCACCCCGCCTCGTGCGCTACCTGCGCGACCTGAACGGTTCCGGCGTCGGTGCCCGCGTTGCTGCCGACCAGTACCACGTCGCCGGGCTCTGGCAGGAAGTCGCCGTCGCCCCGAAACGCGCCTGCGTCGATGGTGAGCATCGGCTGAGTCAGGTCGGGCGTTTCGCCCAGGGGATGGACGGCCGCGAGTCCGCCGGCCCGGAGATAGAGCTCGGTGTGGAGCACGTGGCTGGTGGCCGCAACGAACACGCGGCCCCCGTTCGCGATGGCCGTCGCGATCTCCTGGGCAGAGCGTTCGATCGGGTCCGCCTGCGACGCGGCCAGCGTCTCGATCACTTCGATGGTCCGGCTGAGGTACGTGGCGGCGGCGGTCATCGCAGGGCCTCCGTGGCAACAGACGCGTGGCGGTACGTGATCCACGGCGCGAAGCCGAGGCGTCCATAGAAGCCGAGCAGGCTCGTGCTGTCGATCACCACGTCTCGGAGTCCCATGGTTCGCAACCGGTCGAGCGCCACGGTCAGCAGCACCAATCCCAGCCCGTGGCCCCTGAGCCGTGCCGCGACGCCGATCGGCCCGAGCCCTCCCGCGTCTGCCGGCCGGCGACCGGACCAGAAATGCGGCGGCCCGATGGGGCGTGTGCCAGGCGTGTGGATTCGCGCGAGACCGGCGATCGCGTCGCTTCGGTCGCGCATCAGCAGGATGTCCGACGCCGCCCCGCCCTGGGCGAGGAACCAGCCTGTCTCGTGCCACCACTCGTTGCCGAATTCGTCGAGCAGGAAGGCCAGGAGGGCGTCGCGCTCGAGGTCGCCTGCCGGTTCGACCCGCAGCCCATCGGACTCCAGGCGTGCGTATGCATTCGTGGCGTCGAGTCTACCGACGTCTCCATGCAGATCGTACGACTCGCTCTCGGCCTCGAAACCAAGGGCGGCGCAGAACGGCATGGCCGCGGGGAGCTCGGCAGGGATTCCCGGCCATAGGTAGAACATGCCGCCGCCAGCCTCGATCCGGGCGACACCCCGGTCGCGCGGTGGGGCCAGTACCCGCGTCGCCAACCTCCGGCCGATGCCTCGGCGGCGCCACCGCTCGTCCACGACCACAGCCTGGAGAAACGCCCGGCGTCGGTATGACTCCATCTCGGGGTCCTTGCTGCGATGCAGTCCCGCGTAGGCGAAACCGACGGGCTCGCCGCCGGCCGAGGCGAGGAGCGCATCCTCGGGCCGATAGCTCGGATTGCGCTCGAGGAGCTGGTGGAGCACTGCTTCCTGGAGCGGAAATGCCTCCCCAATCGCGCGATTCCAGAGCTGAACGACGGCCGGTGCGTTCTCGGGGCGGTAGGGCTCGATCCTTGGCTCCGTGTCCAAGTCGATGCGCGTGGTCATGCCATCGCGCGGACGCGGCGAAAGCCGCGCCGTACCTCCTGCCAGGCGGCCTGCGGGTCAGCGCATTCACAGGTCGACATCGCCGCGCACCCGTCGTATGACCACGCGGCGATGTTCTTGATGCCCGCACGAGCGGCCGCATCGATCGCGATGCCGATCTCAGGCTCATGGCCCTTGCGGATCTCGAACGCCTGCACCCACAGGTGATGGTCGAGGCCGTGCTTCTTGGCGACCCGCAGGATCTCTTCCGCGTAGTGGGTGACGTATGCCTCCGGCTCGTCGTGATTGCCCCAATACGGATCCGCACCGAAGTTGTCCAGCCCCTCGATGACGGCCGCGCGCTCCCAGTTGGTGAATCCCGGATTGCCCCACTCGGTCGGCATCACGCACAGCGCGTTCGCGAGGCCCAGCCGTCGGCCGTAGAGGCACGCGTCGCTCAGCAGGGCCGCCATCGACTCCTCGAGGAAGGCGCGTACCTCCGGGGCGTACTCCAGCGGCATCGACATGCCGAAGCGCTCCCGAAAGAGGCCCTGGCACAGGTCGCAGCGACAGCTCCAGATCGCACCATGATCCTTCACATACCAGGTCGGCTCGTCCCAGAAGACCGTCTCGCCGCCGACCCTGGCGGCCGCGTCGATCCAGGTGTGGAGGTAGTCCCGGAATGCGGGTTGATTGAGGCACGCCGCTGCCCGGGTGATGCCGTCCGACCCGACCTGGCGAGCCTCCGGATGGAGCGCCCCGAAGCGCGAGAACGGCTCACCGCCAAAGACCTCGCCGACACCCCACGGGTCGATCCAGACGCCCATGCCCCTCGCTTTCGTCTGGTCGATCAGGCGCCTGATTGACTCGAGGGACCACAGCCAGTCGAACTCGGACATGCACTGGATGACATAGGAGCAGCCGCTCTCGGCCATGTCGTCGAGGTCGGGCACGGTGTGGCGTGGGGCTCGGGCGTCGAAGTAGGCCACGCCTGTCTGTATCGGCATCGGTCAGCCTCCAGGAAGGTGGGGTCGTCAGGTTAGCGGCTTCGCCTGCGCAGGCGTCGCAGCCGGCGCCCCAGGTCGCGCTCCGCCCACGCATCGAAGCGGCCGAAGGCGCGACCGCGAGCCACCAGGGTCGCAGCCTGCTCCGCCGCCCACAGCGCCTGTGGAACGTCCCGCGCCCGGTGTTCGTGGTGCTTTGCGAGCGCGATCCATGCCCGAACGGCTGTGCGGCCGCCACATCGGGCCGCCTGCTGCCACGCCTCGATGGCCTCCTGCGACCGGCCAGTCGCGGCGAACAGCGCCCCCTGATCCAGCCATGCCTTTCCCCGGTCGAACCAGCCGGAAGCAGGCCCGCGGTCCGGGTCCGGCAGCGCCAGCGCCGCATCGAGGCAGTGCAGCGCTTCGGCATGCCGCCCGCGGCGTCGGTACGCGCGACCGAGCGACGCCAGGTCCTCGGGATGTGCCCGCACTCGGCCTGCCGGATCTGCCAGCCTGTCGGCGATGACGACCAGGAGTCGCGCGAGCGAGACCACGTCCTGGTGGTTGTGCTCGAGCACCTCCCGCAACAGCGCGCCGTGGCCGTTGCGCAGCCAGTCGAAGTAGCGGCCCGGGATCAGAGCGCCCGGCAGGTCTCCGAGCCGCCGAACGCCGGCGATGCCGGCTTCCACGCTGGCCAGTCGCGCGTCCGGCAGACGGTGCCGAAAGAGCTGCCGCGCGACGGGCAGGAGATCGAGGTGGCCAGCGATCGGGGGCGTAGGGCGGCGTCCCAACCGATACCTCGTCGTCAGGAGCGGCCAATCGAAGGTGCGCCCGTTGTAGGTAACGAGCCACGCGTCCGAAGGCACCAGCGCGGCCAGGGCGGTGAGGAACGCCGGCTCAGCGCCATGGTCCGGCAGCCACAACTGCGTGACCAGCAGCTGCCCGTCGAGCCAGAGCCCGACCCCGACAAGGAACACGAGCGTGCCCGTTCCGCTGCCGAGGCCCGTCGTCTCCGTGTCCAGGAGGAGCA
>JBBSGX010000089.1:0-9383 GCA_038253685.1 Candidatus Limnocylindrales bacterium
GCCACAGCCGCGGCGGCGACCGCCGCTGCGTCAACCGCCGCCGCGTCAACGGCCGCGGGCGGTGGGGGCAAGCTGTTCGTGGCCATCAACAAGCAAGCGGACCAGCAGTACTTCATCGACCTCCAGACGTCCTTCACGGACACCATCACCAAACTCGGTGGGACGGCCGCCAAGTTCGACGCCAAGTCCGAGGCACCGCTCGGCGTCTCCCTCGTCAATGACGCGATCTCCAAGGGCGCCGCCGGCATCGCGATCACCGTTCCCGACCAGGGGATCGGACCGGCCGTCGCGAAGGCAGCCAAGGACGCCGGCATCCCGCTTGTCGCAACCGACGACCCGATCAAGGACGCCGACGGCAATGACGTCCCGTTCGTCGGCTTCGATGGCACCGACATGGGCACCAAGGTCGGCACCGAGGCGGCGAAGCTCCTTACCGACGCCAAGTGGACAACCGATACGCCCAAGAAGGTCGGCGTCCTGTCAGTCGAGAAGCAGGACCTCTCAGTCTGCAGCCAGCGGACGGACGCTGAAAAAACCGAGATCCAGAAGGCCGGCGTCACGGCCGCCAACATCTTCCCGGTCGCGGGCGACGGTGCTGTCACCGGCGCTCAGAGCGCGTCGGGACCGGTCATCACCGCCCACCCTGACATCACCAACTGGGTCGTCATGGGCTGCAACGACGAGAGTGTCCTCGGCGCGCTGAACTCCCTCTCCGCTGCTGGAGCGAAGCCCGCCGACATCATCGGCGTGGGCCTCGGCGCATACGAGGCCTGCAAACCGTGGCAAGCGAAGCAGGACACCGGCTTCAAGGCCGCCCTCTACATTTCCGGTATCGACGTGGGCGCCGCCGCTGCCAACGTCCTCTACGACTTCGTGGTCAACGGCAAGGCAATCCCGGCAAAGACCGTCGCCAACACGACGGTCGTCGATCCGACGACGTACGCCGGCATCTTCAGCGCGCCGTCTCTGGCGGCCTGCAAGTAGCTCCTCCTCCGCGGGCTCGGCTCCCCTAAAAGGAGCCGGGCCCGCGCCTCCCCGCCTGGGCAATCTCGCCCAACCGAAACCCATCACAGGACCCGCCGATTGACCGCCATCGCGCCTGTCGAGGTCTCCGGTCCGCAGCCCGAGTCGAGCCGTTCCGGCGGCCTCGAGATCCGCGATGTCAGCAAGGCCTTCCCGAACGTCACGGCGCTGGCCGATGTGTCGCTCGACGTCCGCCCGGGCGAGATCCTCGCGCTCATGGGAGAGAACGGGGCCGGCAAGTCGACCCTGTTGAAGATCCTGAACGGCGACTATCAGCCGGACGCCGGGACCATCACGCTCGATGGCGAGCCGATGCACTTTTCGGGCCCGGGACAGGCCCGCAGGGCCGGCGTCCGGGTGATCTACCAGGAGCCGGAGATCATCCCCGGCGTCGACGTCGCGGAGAACATCTACGCCGGGGAGCTGCCCATGCGTGGGCCGTTCATCGACCGCAGCCGCCTCGGCCGGCTCGTCAAGGCTGACCTCGAGCGCTACGGCTTCGCGGGCGTCCTGCCGACAAACCTCATGGGCGACCAGCTTTCCGCGGCCCAGCGTCAGCTGGTCGAGATTGCCCGAGCTCTGAAGTCGCGGCTGCGGGTGCTGGCGCTCGACGAGCCGACCTCGTCCCTCACCGACGAAGAGGTCGAGCGCCTGTTCGGCCTTGTTCGCCGCCTGCGCGACGACGGTGTCGCGATCATCTACGTCTCCCACCGGATCCACGAGATCCTGCGCATCGCCGACAGGGTCGCGGTTCTCCGTGATGGTCGCCTCGTGGCCGTCCGTCCGGCCGCCTCCCTGACGGACGACGAAATCGTCCGGTTGATGGTCGGCCGCGAGCTGCGCGACGTATTCAAGCGCCGGCGCGCCGTCACGGACCGGGTCGTTCTCAGGGCGGAGGGCATCCGGAGCGACTGGCACAAGGGGATCGACTTCGAAGTCCATGCCGGCGAGGTCATCGGCTTCGCCGGGCTCGTGGGGGCCGGCCGGACCGAACTGGCCAAGGTCATCTTCGGCGCCCTTCCGCGTGACAGCGGTCGGATCTTCGTAGAAGGCAACGAGGTCCAGATCGCGAGCCCTACCCAGGCGATCGCCAACGGCATCGGCTTCACGCCTGAGGACCGTGCGCGGGAGGGACTGATCGCGATCCGGAGCGTCCTCGAGAACGCGTCGCTGGCGATCCTGAGCAGGCTCAGCCGGTTTCACTTCGTCCAGCGCGGGCGCGAGCGGCGGCTGGTTGCCACCTTTGTGGACAGACTTCGGGTCCGGACCCCCTCGCTCGACCAGGAGGTCGGCAAGCTCTCTGGCGGCAATCAGCAGAAGGTCGTCCTCGCGCGCTGGCTGGCAGCGCGACCGAAAGTGCTCATCCTCGACGAGCCGACGCGCGGAATCGATGTCGGCGCCAAGGCTGAGATCTACCGGCTCATCGACGAGTTGGCGAATGACGGCCTCGCGATCGTCCTCATCTCATCGGAGCTCCCTGAGATCCTCGGGTTGGCGGATCGGATCTATGTCATGCAGAACGGCCGGATCACCGGCGAGCTCGCGGCTGCCGACGCGACCGAGCAGAAGGTGCTCGGTCTCGCGATGGTCGACAACTTATCGACCGCCGTGCAACTGCAGGCGGAAGTCCTCCAGATCGAGGGTATCGAATGAGCCAGTCAGAGGCGACACCACTGCCTGTCCGTCCCGCTTCGACCGGCGCGCTGCGGCGGGCGATCGGTGCGATCGGCGTGGACAACCTGTCCCTGGTAGTCGCGCTCGTCCTGATGAGTGCCTTCGTCGCGTTCATCAGTCCGGCCCTCGGGATCTCTGGCGGCCAGAACTTCCTGTCCTGGCAGAACCTCATGAACAGCCTGGCCCAGAGCGTCGTCATCGTGGGGCTCCTCTCGGTCGGCGAGACCGCGGTGATCGTGGCCGCCGGACTCGACATCTCGGTCGGCTCGATGGCCAGCCTCACGTCCGTCGTCTCGGCGCTCGTCGTCACCCAGGGCGTGTTCGGGCTCTTCGCGGGATCCATGCAGGTCGCCTTCCTGGCCGGCATCGCTGCGGGGATGCTGGCCGGCCTTGTCAACGGCTTCATCGTGACTGTCTTGAAGGTCAATCCGATCATCGCGACACTTGGCACGCTGGCCGCCTTCGACGGCCTCTCGTTCCTGGTCGCGCCCGGTGGCAAACCGATCGGGATCGTCACCCAGCCTGACTTCACCTGGCTCGGCAGTGGCCGCTTCCTCTCCGACCTCCCTCTTCCCGCACTCGGCGGCCGGCCGTTCCCGGGTGTGCCGGTGCAGTTCGTGGTCTTCCTGATCGTGGCGGTGATCATGCACGTAGTGCTGCGCTATACCGACTTCGGACGCTCGATCTACGCGATCGGTGGCAACGCCACGGCCGCCCGCCTGGCCGGCATCAACCTGCGTCGTGTGCGCGTCCTCATGTACGTCGTGTCAGGTGCGATCGCGGGTGTCGCGGGCGTTCTCCTCACGGCTCAGACCACGTCTGGCAATCCGATCAACGGCCGCAGCCTCGAGCTCCAGGCGATCACCGCGGTCTTCCTCGGCGGCGCCGCCACGACCGGCGGCCGCGGCACGATCGTCGGCACGGTTCTCGCGGTGCTCCTGATCGGCGTGCTCAACAACAGCATGAATCTGCTCGGCGTGGGCCAGTTCTATCAACGTGTCGCGCTCGGGCTCCTGCTCGTGTTCGCGGTCGCGGTCGCCCAGTGGCGCCAGAGCCGCGCTGAACGGGTGCGGACCCGGGTCGCAGCTGCAGCCTGACGCGCGGGGACTCGAACTGGTCACCCTCGAGAACGAGACGCTTCGGATCGTCGCGTGCGCACCGCTCGGGGGTAGGATCGTGTCGCTCCTGGACCGGCGGCGGGATCGCGAGTGGCTCGTAGCGGGCGAACCGCCCGCCGCGCCCTCGGCCTGGGCGGACGAGACCGCTGTGTTCGGTGGGCGCGAGGCGTACGGCTGGGACGAGTGCCTGCCGACCGTCGCGCCATGTGCCGACCCGCTCCACCCAGGCGGCCCCGCGCTGCGGGACCATGGCGACTTGTGGGGCCGGCCGGCGGAGGTCTCGTTGCGCTCGTCGGCGCTCGTCACGACCTGGTTGCGCGGCCGCTGGCCTTACCGCTTCGAGCGCAGGATCGAGCTCCACGGGGCGGTTGTGGAAGTCAGCTACCGGTTGACGAATGACGGTGAGCGACCGATCCCGTTCCTGTGGTCGATGCACCCCCTGCTGGAGCTCGAACCCGGCGCGATCGTCCGGGTTGAGCGGCCGGGCCAGGGAGTCGAGTGGCAGGTGCCTGATGGACCGACGGGCACATACCTGAAGGCCTACGAGCGTTTGCTCGAGCCCGGACGGGTCGTCGCTCGACAGCCGGACGGTGCGAGCCTTGGCTTCGAATGGGACCGGACGGTCGCCCCCGTCGTCCGGGTGTGGCTCGACTTCGGCGGCTGGCCCGAATCGGAGCCCGTTTGGCAGGCCGCGATCGAGCCAACGACCTCCGAGGATGACGATCTCGGCTCCGCAATCGCAGCCGGACGGGCGCCGGTCCTCGCTCCCTCCGAGGCGGTCGCCTGGTCCGTCCGGCTCAGCGTGGCCTAGGCCATGAGCCCGATCGGCCTGTCCTCCAGTGGCGTACTTTGTGCGACATGAGTGAGCAGCGCGACGGGCCGCTCGCGGGCCTGAGACGGCCCACGATCGCATCGCGGCAATGTCCACGAGGCCGCGACGACGGGACTCGGCAGTGTGTCGGGAGCTTCTTCCGTCGTGCCGATCGTCTCCGCCAACTCCAGCTGGGTGAGTCGGGCCTGGACCGGCGTGCCCCGACCCTCTCGACGCCGAACCCTGCGAAACGGAAAAGAGTCTGTCGCCGTGTCCTGAGCGATGCAATCCTGCTGGGATGGCTCGTTGGGGTCCATCTGAATGGAATGCTCTTGAAACCGCAGCCGGCCATGCACCGACACAGGGACAGTGCGAACCCCTGGGTGACACATCCCCGCAGACGGGCCTGACAGAAGGTCGACTCGGGGTCCGATGGCCATGCGTTCTCGTGTTGTCGAACACCTCAGCTCGAGGTAACCGCCACCCATCCCTCGCAGAAGCGGCGTCCCCAAGTGGCGCTCCTTCGTTTCGTTGAGCTCGGCTAAAGCGGTTCCAGCCACCGGTTGACAGAGCAGTGTTGTGCTACGCGGTTGCTGCGTGGTTGATCACCGACGACGGTGGGAACGATTGGTCCAGATCGCGGCGACGAGTCCCAGGGCCACGGCAGCCCCGCGGTCCAGGAAGCGCCGCTTGGCGAGCCACAAGTACGGGCTCTGAGCGCGCGCTCGGCTGTCGAACGCACCGTGCGCACCACGGTCGCCGGCGACCGGCTGATACAGGTTGTCCGGACGGTCGGGCTCCTCGGGCTCGTCGAGCATTTGACCGTCCCACGCGGCCTCGGCCAGGTAGCGATCCATGAGTCCTGGAGCAATCTTTTCGGCGAGGATCGCGAGCTCGGTCGACGCGCCGACGTGGAGGTCGCGAGGGACGTGCTCTGCCGCCCAGAGGATTCCTTCGGCGGCGACCTCCGGCTGGAAGATCGGCGGGACCGGCTGGGCCTTGCGCGGCAGCCGGCTTCGGACCCAGCCGAACTGCGGGGTGTTGATCGCAGGGAGCTGGACCATCGTCACGGCGACGCCGCTCTTCTCGTGGATCAGCTCGCTCCGGAATGACTCGGTGAAGCCGCGCATCGCTGCTTTTGCGCCGCAATAGGCCGATTGCAACGGAATGCTCCGGTACGCCAGGGCGGAGCCGACCTGGACGATCACGCCCCGATCGCGCCCGCGCATCCGGCGGAACGCGCTGAGGGTGCCGTGGACCGTCCCGAGATACGTCACCTCGGTCACCCGCCGGTACTCATCCGCTGTCATCTCGTGCACCGGCGAGAAGACCGACGTCATCGCGTTGTTGATCCAGATGTCGATCGGTCCGAGCTCAGCTTCGATCCGTTCGGCCGCCGCATCGACGCCCGCGGCGTCGGCAACATCGACCTCGATGGCGAGGGCGCGGCCACCGGCGGCTTCGACATCGCGCCGGGCTCCCTCCAGTCCGTCTGCGCCGCGTGCCAACAGGCCGACCGACGCGCCACGCTCCGCTAGCGCCCGGACGACCGCACGCCCGACGCCGGCCGACGCCCCGGTGACGACGATGACCGTGCCGAGCCCGATCGGTCCGATTCCGCCGTCTCCCATCCGTATCACTCCTCTCGCTCGAGCCCGAGCGCGATCCGGAGCGCTCGCGCGTTTCGTCCAGGCGCATGCTCGATCGCCCACGACTTCAGGATATCTGTGGGGCTCGTCGCCCGGACGTCCTGCGGCGGCGGCGCCTCGATCACGAGGAGGCGCCCTTCCTGATCCAGGGTCGTGTGGCTCGCGCTGCCGTCGTCGCGGCGGTCGAACCGGAGCGAGATGACCGCGTCTCCGATCCGCATTCGCCGGATCGTGACGGAATTGACCCACGGCGGCAGGCGCGGCCGGACCAATGCGAGCAGGTGGAGCGCCGCGAAGGGATAGATCCCGAGCAGGATCTGGACGAGCTGGATCGTCGCGCTCGCGGACCACGCCTGCGGGCTGTTCGAGTCGGGGTAGGGTACAGGCACGGGGCTCTCATCGCGAGACAGGCCGGACAACGCCTCCGGCAGCCGATCGTCGCGGAACGCGAGCGCCGCGTCGATCATCCCGCAAGCCAGTCGCTCGACCTGCTCATCGAGCCCGTATCTGCGGAATCCCAGGGCGAACGTCGCCTGCTCGACCGGCCAGACCGTCCCGAGATGATAAGCAAACGGGTTGTAGGACCGGTGCTTCGTCGACAGGGTCCGGACACCCCAGCCGGAGAACAGGTCCGGCGCGAGAAGTCGGTCGGCGACCTGGGCGGCGAGGTCTCGCGGCACGATCCCGGCGGCGAGCGCGTGGCCTGCGTTCGAGCCGATCGAGGCCACGGGCCGCTTGTCGGGATCGAGGGCCATCGCGTAGAAACCCTGGTCCGGTAGCCAGAAGGCCTCGTGCCAGCGAGTCCGCAGGTCGGCAGCCCGCTGGAGGAACCGATCCGCCTCGTTGTCCTCTTCGAGCGCGACGAGGATCTCCGCCATCCGCTCGACCGCCAGGATGTGGAACACCTGCTCCTCGACAGTCGCGAGGGGCGCCTCGACGTTCCGGCCGTCCGGATAGCGGATCGCCTCGTTCGAGTCCTTCCAGCCCTGGTTCCGCAGGCCGTTGGGAGAGCGGGTGACCGATTCGAGAAAACCGTCGCCATCACGGTCACCGAGCTCCGCCGCCCACTCCAGTCCGCGCATCGCGGTGTCTCTATGCTTGCGAAGGGCTTCAACATCGCCGGTCCAATGCCACAACTCCGAGAGAGCAAGGACGAAGATCGCCGGCGTCGTCTGTGAGCCGTAGTAGGCACGATGAGGCCGGATGTCGAGTTCGGACAGTGGACCGCGGCGCATCTCGTGGACGAGCTTTCCCGGCTCCGCGTCGCGAAACGGGTCGTCCTCGGTCGACTGAGTCGCCGCGAGCAAGGACAGGGCACCGCGGCTGATCTGCGGGCCCAGCAACGCCGACTGCCAGCCGGCCGTCAGCGTGTCGCGCCCGAATACCCCGGTGTACATGGGCACGCCGGCGTTCGGCACCCAAGAGGTCGTGCTGTCGCCGTCGAGCTCCCGGTTTCGCAGGGCGAACAGGTCCTCGATCGCGCGATCGGCGATGTCGCCGAGGCCGACGGGTTCCGATTCGACGACCGGTCGAGACGATCGCCAGGCATCGGCCTCATGATCTCGTTCCGCGTCCGGCCGCGGCCCCCGCCAGGTCCCGTCGATGAGGATCTCGCCTGTCAGGTCGGCAATCCATGTCGCGCCCGGTTCAAGCCCAGGTCGCCAGGTGAGCGTCCGCGCGCCGCGTCGTCTCGCGGGAGATGACGTGGTGGTCGACAAGCGCACGCCCCGCTCGACGAGCCGTTCGCCACGCGCGGCGCGGTAGATGAGCTCGAACCCGCCGCGGTTCAGCCACGTTCGGGTCGTCTTGCCGTGCTGACGTCGCTCCCGACCGACCTCCGCGATGTCGGCAAAGTCGCCGTCGATCTCGAGCCGGATATCCGGGCGCAGTTCGACCATCGTTCGATTGATGACCTTGATCCGTTCGTGCATGCCGGGCCCGACACGCGTCTCGATGCGGACCTCGATCGCGTCCTGCGGCAGCCGCGGACCCTCCGCCTCGCCGCCCGATTGCCTGGCGATCAACGTCGTCATGGACCGGTCGGGCCCAAGGGTGCTGGACGAGACGAACGTGGGCTCGTGCCCATCGACAGTCAACCGGCGGACCGAGAGGACACGCGTGTCGTGGTCGTATAAACCCTCGGGATCGGCCGAGATCGTTCCGTCTGGACAGCTGCACAGGACCGAATAGTCGGCGTATAGGAGGCGCCGCGTTGGGGTGAATGGGTCGACCGCCATGTTTGAATTCACCGCCAAGAACTGAGGATCTCGCGAACCGCCACTCGGACGATTCTCACGGGGACTGCGCCCGAGATCCTCCGGGCCCCCCGAGAACATCGAGCGTCGTATCCGTGGCGACCCCAAGCCCAATGTGGCCGACCAAGCCCCGCCAGTGCGTTTTGAGGGGATAGGCCCCGAACCCAGCAGCCAGACCCAATCTCGCGTTCAAGTACTCATCGTTCACGGCCCAAAGAATCAGGCCATAGACAATGCCTCGACCTGCGCGCAGGAGCGGCAGTCGGTTCCGGAGGGAGCCATACAGCGCACCTGGAAGGATGCCGAGGCCATAGTGAATCGCATGTGTGGCCATCGATCGTTGGTCCCCCTTGAGGGTGACGCCCGCCAAGCCTTCGATTCGGTCCACCAGGTTCGCGACCGAACTCTTGCCGTTCGGACTGGCCTCCTTCTCCCACCGCAACGACTCCTTCGACTGGCCCTCGAGAAGGCCGGTCGTCACCAGGTCCATCAGCCACGTCCCGACGGCGCCCGCCAAGGCGCCTAATAAGAACGACTTCATGCGCTACGGCCTCCCATGACGCACTCGCCCAGTGTCTCGATGCCGCCGGTCACCGCCCGAGTGTCTCGCTGAGCCGCCTCGCCTCGGAGGTGATGACCCTGATGCACCCGCACGATCTCGCGAGCAACCCGTTCAAAGACGATGCTGATGTGCGTCTTACCGCCCTCGTCCATGGACGCGATCGCCGCGAGTCGCGTCGTCGGGGAATTAACGAATTCGATTGCCTCGTTCCCTGCCCCGAGCTCCGTCGGGATTGGAAAGGGAACCGGCTCAAGCGCTGATGCGATCCGATTGAATTCTTGGTCAGACAGA
>JBBSGX010000090.1:0-9377 GCA_038253685.1 Candidatus Limnocylindrales bacterium
CTGGGTCAAGAGCGCCGACGAGATCCTCGCCAAGGCGGTCCGCAAGCCACGAGCGACTAGCGAATCGGGACACTAGAGCGTGGTCGTTGCTCCGGTCAGGCCCAGCCGCGTCGAGGCCGCATCCAGCTCGGCCGTGACCCGACCCGGGGCGGTGCCACCGACCACGTCGCAGCGTGCCATCGCGCCATCGAGGGCGGCCGCAGCGCGGACGCGTTCCCCGATCCCCGAATCCTCGGCAAGGGCTCGTGCCGCGTCGTCGTCCGAGGCCGCGAGCGACGCTGAAACGGCCGCGTCCGTGAGCTCGTCGAGTGGCACGCCGCGCAGCTCTGCCGCGGCAACCAGGCGTCCCACCACGTGGTGCGCGTCGCGAAAGGGGACGCCCTCCTCGACGAGCGCATCTGCGATCGCGGTTGCCGTGATGTGACCCTCGGACGCGGCCTCGCGCATCCGGTCGCGATTCACCCTGAGCGAGGCCACCAGCGGCGCCATCACCCCGAGCGAGGCCTCCAGCACGGCCAGTGATTCGAAGAGCGGCGGCTTGTCCTCCTGGAGGTCGCGCTGGTAGCCCGCGGGCAGTCCCTTGAGGAGTGCCAGCGTTCCGGTGAGGTGCCCGATCACTCGCGCGGCCCGGCCTCGCACCAGCTCGGCGGGATCCGGGTTCCGCTTGTTTGGCATCATCGAGGAGCCGGTCGAGAAGGCCTCCGAGACCCGCACCCATCCGAAGCGCGGGTGGGACCACCACACGATCTCCTCGGCCAGCCGCGAGAGATGCAGCATGGCCAGGGCGGCCGCGCCCAGCGCCTCCACCACGAAGTCGCGGTCCCCGACCGCGTCGATCGAGTTGCGCGTGACGCCCTTGAAGCCCAGCTCGTCCGCGACAGCCGCGCGATCGATCGGATAGCCGGTGCCGGCGATGGCTCCTGAGCCGAGGGGCGAGACGTTGGCGCGTCGCAGCGCGTCGGCGAAGCGTCCGCGGTCGCGCTCCAGCATCTCGACGTACGCGAGCAGGTGGTGCGCGAAGAGGACCGGCTGTGCCGGCTGGACGTGGGTATGCGCCGGCATCACTGTCTTGATCTCACGCCGCCCCAGCGTCACCAACGCCCGCTCCATCTCGAGCAGCGACTCGTCCAGGGTCGCGACGCGCCGCCGCAGCCAGAGCCGCAGGTCTGTCGCCACCTGGTCGTTGCGGGAGCGGCCGGTATGCACCTTCCGGGCGACGGGCCCGACGCGGGCGACGAGCGCCATCTCCAGGTTGAGATGCACGTCCTCCAGGTCCGGGTCCCAGACCAGCGTCCGCGCGCGTACCTCTTCCTCGAGCGCGCGCAGGCCGTCGATCAGCGTGGCCGCCTCGGATGGTGTCAGCAGGCGCGCTCGCCACAGCGCGCGGACGTGCGCGATGGTCCCTGCCAGGTCATCGAGCGCAAGCTCGTGGTCCATCTCGATCGAGCGACCGAAGTCGGCCGCAAGCGGATCCGTCTCACCAGCGAAGCGGCCGCCCCAGGCTTTCACGTTTGCGGTCCACTGAAGCCAGTCAGTGGGCGTTCACCGGTGCCGGTGCGTCGCTGACCTCCATCGGCAGGTCGGCCAGGAGCGGCTGCGTCCAGCTCCACGCAGACCCGTGCCGGGCTGCCTCGGTCTTGAGCGGCAGGCCGAAGATCCGGATGAAGCCGACTGCGGCTTCATGGTCGAAGGCGTCGTCCGCGTCGTAGGTCGCGAGGGCGCGGTCGTAGAGGGAATCGTCGCTGCGGCGCCCGACCACGAACGCCGAGCCGTGGTTGAACCGCATCCGGACCTGGCCGTTGACGACCCCTTGGGACGAGCGTACGTATTCGCGCAGGTCGCGATGCAGCGCGCTGAACCAGAGGCCGTCATATGTGGACTGCGACAGCTCGTCGCTGATGAAGCGGTTGAAGCGCAGCTGCTCCTTGCTGAGCGTCAGGCCCTCCAGCGCGGCATGCGCGGTGTGCAGGATGACCGCGGCCGGAGCCTCATAGATCTCGCGGCTCTTGATGCCGACGAGGCGATCCTCCACGTGGTCAATGCGGCCGACACCATGCTTGCCGCCCAGCGCGTTGAGCCGTTCGACGAGCTCGACCGGGGCGACGGCCTGTCCGTCGAGCGAGACCGGCACGCCCGCCTCGAAGCCGATCACGACCTCCGCGGGGATGCCCGGCGCATCCTGGGGCGCGACGGTCCACTGGTAGACGTCGGAAGGCGGCGTCGCCCATGGATCCTCGAGCACGCCGGTCTCGATCGAGCGGCCCCACAGGTTGACGTCCACCGAATACGGGGAGGCCTTCGTCACGGGGACTTCGATGCCGCGCTCCTGGGCGTAGCTGATCTCCTCGTCTCGCGAGAGTCCCATGCCGACGCGCATCGGAGCGACGACCTCAAGGCGTGGATCGAGGGCATGGACGGCCACGTCGAAGCGCACCTGGTCGTTTCCCTTGCCAGTGCAGCCATGGGCGACCGCATCGGCGCGTTCGCGATTGGCGACCTCGACCAGCAGCTGCGCGATGAGCGGGCGCGCCAGTGCGGTCGCGAGCGGATACACGCCCTGGTACCGGGCGTTGGCCTGGAGGCTCGGCCACACGAACTGACGCACGAAGCGATCGCGGGCGTCGACCACATATGAGCGCGAGGCGCCGGCGCTCATCGCGCGGTCGGCCACTCCCTCGCGGAGGGAGCCGCCACCGACGTCCACGGTGAGCGTCACGACCTCAACGCCGAACTGCTCGCGCAGCCAGGCGACGGCCACGGACGTATCGAGCCCGCCCGAATAGGCGAGGACGACCTTCTTCAACGAACCCTCCAGTGGACTGGGGCGTCTGCGAGCCCGTCCGGATGCCGGCCGCATCCTACCCTCGCCGCCCCGCCTTCTGCTGCGCAGACCGAAAGGGGAGGGCGCCCGACCCAGATCGAGCGCCCCAGGGAGACAAGAGAACGGCGCAGTGGCGGCTCGCGGTCCTGCATTAACATGCGTCGCAGCGCACAGTATTGCATAGACATGCAAGACCTGTCACCCTGTCGCCCATGACGATTCCGTTCGCCCGCTCTTCGGGCCGCCTGCTCTCGGTCGATGACCTCGACCCGGAGGCGATCGAGGAGGTTCTCGACTCTGCCGTTGCGCTGAAAAGCGGCCGCTCTCCCTCGGCCGGCAGCGCTCCTCTGGCGGGCCGCTCAGTCGCGTTGATCTTCCAGAAGCCAAGCCTGCGCACGCGGGTCAGCTTCGAGGTGGGCGCGGCGCGGCTGGGCGGCACGCCTGTCGTCCTGAACGCCAACGAGATCGGCCTTGGGACGCGCGAGGCGGTCAAGGACGCGGTCCTCACGCTGGAGCGGTACGTCGACGCCATCGTGGCCCGCGTCAACGACCACGACGTGCTCGAGGAGATGGTCTCGGTCGCGTCGATTCCGGTGATCAACGCCCTGAGCGACGTGGAGCATCCCTGCCAGGCGCTTGCGGACGCGATGACGCTGCGCGAGGAGCTCGGTGATTTCGCGGGACGCCAGTTGGTCTTCGTGGGCGATGGCAACAACGTGGCCGCATCGCTGGTGCTGGTCGCCGCGTCGCTCGGCCTCAACGTCCGGGTCGTGACCCCGCCCGGGTACGAGCCGACGGCGTCGATCGTGGATCGCGCGATTGCGCTGGGGCACGACAGCGGCGCGAGGATCGAGCTCGGGCACGATCCGGTAGCCGGCGTCGAAGGCGCCGATGCGATCTACACGGATGTCTGGACGAGCATGGGCCAGGAGGCCGAGGCGGACGTCCGCCGGGTCGCGTTCGGCCCCTACGCCGTGACCGGGGAGCTCTTCAGCCACGCGCCCGATGCGATCGTGATGCACTGCTTGCCGGCCCATCGCGGCGAGGAGATCGCGTCCGACGTGCTGGACGGTCCGCGGAGCGTTGTCCTCGACCAGGCGGAGAACCGCATGTGGGTCCAGATGGCCGTGCTGTTGAGGTTCATCCGGCCTCGGCGTCTGTCCCTCGGCTTCCCGGAGCCGGTGCAGCTTCCCCTCGCAATCGGGTCCCGAAGCTCGGGTCGTCCAGCGCGCGGCTGATCGCCGCGTGGGCGCCACCGTCGACGATCACGGCCTCCGCGCCTGACCAGCTCAGCGCACGCAGGCTGGAGCGCACCTTGGGCACCATGCCCCCCGAAATGACGCCCTCGTCGATGAGCGTCTCGACCCCTGCCGCGTCCAGAACCGGCACGCGGTTGCCTTTGGCGTCGCGCACGCCGTCCGTGTCGGTGAGCAGCACCAGCCGTGCATTGAGCCCGCCTGCGAGCCCGGCAGCAACGTCGTCCGCGTTCACGTTGCAGATCACTCCGGCCTGGTCCATGGCGAGCGGCGCGACCACCGGAACCTTGTCGGCGGCCCACAGCGCGTAGAGGACACCGGGCCGCGCGCCGGTGACGGTTGCCACACGGCCGAGATCAGGTACGCGCTCCGCGATCAGCAGTCCGCCGTCGATGCCGGAGATGCCCACCGCGTCCGCACCCATGCCCTGCAGAGCCGCGACCAGCTCCCCGTTGACGACGCCGCGCAGGACGGCCAGCGCGACCTCCAGTGCGGCGTCGTCGGTGACGCGGAGCCCGTCCGCGAAATGGCTCTCCACGCCGAGCCGCTCGAGCCATTCGGAGAGCCGCTTGCCGCCGCCGTGCACCAGCACCACGTCGCGCGTGGTGGCCACGGCCGCCGCCTCCTCGAGCACGGAACGCTGCTCGGCGAGGGTGGTGCCGCCCAGCTTGACGACCAGCAGCTCGCGGGCCGACGGCACCTCCGTCGCCAGCGTCACGTGGAGTACTCCGAGTTCTCGATGACGTACTGCTCCGTCAGGTCGCAGCCGAAGGCCTCGCCGGTGCCGGTACCCGCGCCGAGGTCGAGCCGGATGAGGACCTCGGGCGCCTGCATCGCGGCGCCGACCGAGGGCCCATCGAAGGCGAGCGGCACGCCGGCAAACACGTCCGTGCCGCAGATCCCGATGCGCAGCAGTGCAGGGTCCAGCGCCACCGTCCCTCCGCCTCTCCGCGCCGCTTCCTGGCGTGGCAGCCCGGCTGCTTCCAGCGACGACGCATCAGCCAGGTGGGCATTGCCCGCGGCTCCGGCCACGCGGCCCCAGTTGGGGTCGTGCCCGTGGACCGCGGCCTTCAGCAGGCTGCTGCTCACCACGGCTCTCGCAACCGCGCGTGCGTCCGCATCGTCGCGGGCGCCGCTGACCTGGCACGTGATGAGTGTCGTCGCGCCTTCGCCGTCCGCCGCCTGCTGGCGGGCCAGCGAGCGTGCGACGGCCTCGATGGCGGCGCCGAGCGCGGCCGCCTCCTGCGAGTCCGCGGCGATCGGCAGCGCGCCGGAGGCCCCGGACGCAACGAGGAACACCGTGTCGTTGGTGCTCGTGTCACCGTCCACGCTGAGCTGGTTCCAGGTGCGTGCCACGGCCGGGCGGAGCATCGCCGACAGTACGGCCGGATCCACGGTCGCATCGGTGAGCACGAGTGCGAGCATCGTGGCCATGCGCGGATGGATCATGCCCACCCCCTTGGCCACGCCGCTGACGACGACCGGTACGACGCCGCCCCCGCGGCCGGGCAGCTCGATGGCTGTCGTGGCCAATTTCGGGCGCGAATCGGTGGTGCGCATCGCCTCCGCGACGTCTGCCAGGCCCGCGTCCTCGTTCGAGAGGCCGGACATCACGAGTCGCGCCACCTCCGGCAGGATCAGGTCCACCGGCAGTCGCGTGCCGATCATCCCGGTCGACAGGGCCAGGGTTCGTTCGGGGATGGTCCCGGTAGCCGTCGCCAAGGCCTTGGCCAGGCGCCGCTGGTCGGTCAGGCCCGGACCGCCCGTCGCCGCGTTCGCCGAGCCGCTGGTGGAGATGATTGCGTCCACGCGGCCGTAGCTGCTGGTCCCGTCCGGGGACGTGGCCGCGAGATGCCGGCGGCTCAGCAGGATCGGAGCGGCCGGCAGCTGGTTGGTCGTGAACGTCGCGGCCACGGACCCCGGGCCCCGCTCCACCACGACGATCGCCAGGTCAGGCTTGCCAGAGACCTTGATTCCGGCAGTGGCTGCGCCGACGCGGAATCCGCGGGGCAGGCGCGCGCGCACTTCGACCGCCGGGAGCGCCTCGGGCAACGGCCCGAGCGTGCGCGCGACAGCTGGACCGACCGTCATCGCTCGGGTGCCTGGCAAATCAGCGGTCAGGGCGCCAGTGGAAGCTGCTCGAGGCCAGCCGTCTCGGGCAATCCGAAGACCAGGTTGAACGCCTGCACGCCCTGTCCGGCAGCTCCCTTGACGAGGTTGTCCGTGACGCCGATCGCGAGCACGCGCCCGGTCCGCTCGTCAAGGGTGACGTGCACCAGTGCGAAGTTGCTGCCCAGCACCTGTCCGGTGGCCACCGGCAGCTCCGACACCTCGACGAACGGCTCGTCCAGGTACGCCTCGCGGTAGAGCGCGGTCAGCTCCGCCTGCGTCACGGGGCGTGTGGGGCGGACGTGGCAGGCCGACAGGATCCCGCGGGTCATGGGCACCAGGTGGGGAAGGAAGTCGACCTTGCGGGCGCCGGGGTTCGACCCGGGAAGCTCCGAGAGACGGCCAAGCTCCTGCTCGATCTCGGCGACGTGGCGATGTCCGCCGATGCCGTATGCCCGGACGCTCTCGTTGACCTCCGAGTAGGTCAGCTCGGGCTTGGGGTCGCGACCGGCACCCGAAACGCCCGACTTGGCGTCAACCACCAGGTCGCCGATGAGACCGGCACGGGCAAGCGGCGCAAGCGCAAGCAGCGTCGTCGTCGGGAAGCAACCGGGTGCGCCGACGATCTGCGTGTCCGCGTCGGCGAGGGCCGAGAGCTCGGCCCGGTGGAGTTCCGGCAGGCCGTAGACGGCCTTCGCCAGGAGCTCGGGAGCCGGGTGCTCGAACCCGTACCAGCGCGGGTAGTCGGCGGGATCGTGCAAACGGAAGTCGGGTCCGAGGTCGATGATGGCCGTGCCCTTCGCGAGGAGGTCCGGCACCAGCGCCGCGGCCGCCCCATGGGGCAGTGCCAGGAAGACGGCATCGGCGTCCGGGATGGCGGCGTCGACCCGGAGCCCCGTGCGGCCCAGGTGGGCGTGGGACGCACCGACGACCTCCTGCTCGCGGTCGCGGCCATGCAGGCCGACGATGCGCACGTGGGGATGCCGATCCAGCAGCCGGATCAGCTCCCCGCCGACATATCCGGTGGCGCCGATGATGCCGACGCGGATGCGGGTGCGCCCTCCGAGGGCGAGCGCGGAGGCGGATTCAGGGCGCGTCACGGTCTCCGTCATTGCCGCATGACTATACGACGTACTGCATACTCGACCGATGGACGACGCGGCCCGTGCCGACCTTCCCGATCTCCAGATTCCGGAGGCCGGGCACCTTCTGTCCGCGATCAGCGTGCGCGCGACCGCGGAGGCCGATCTGGTCGAGATCCTCGTCCGCATTCGCCAGCGCGGGGCCGAAGTGGTCGCGGTCAACTCCTTTCCGGCGACACGGGGCGAGCCGGACGTCACGCGCGTCTTCGACATCGAGTTCCGGGACTGCGACGCGCAGGAAGCCGCGGATGCTGCGGGCGGCGTTCCAGGCGTCACCCTCGCCGAGAGCCGGCCGACCCTCGGCCAGATCTTCGGCAAGCGCGTGATCGTGATCGGCGGCGGAGCGCAGGTGGCGCAGGTGAGCCTCGGAGCCGTGAGCGAGGCCGATCGCCACAACCTGCGTGGAGAGCGCATCAGCGTGGACACGATCGCGCTCGTGGGCGAGGCCGAGATCGCGTCCGCCGTGCGCGCCGTGGCAGATCTGCCGCGCGCCCATATCCTGGTCCTGGCGGGCTCGATCATGGGCGGCGACATCACGAACGCCGTGCGCGAGCTCCGCCTCACGGGCATCCCCACGATCTGCCTGAACATGGTCGGGTCGGTGCCGGACGCCGCGGACCTGGTGGTCACCGACCCGGTCCAGGCAGGCACCATGGCCGTCATGGCCATCGCCGACACTGCCCGCTTCACGCTCGACCGCCAGCGCGGCCGGCGCTTCTAGTCGATGCAGTCCACGCAGGACGAATGGAAACAGGAGCCATGACCGAAACGCTGATCCCGACTTCATCCGCCTCCGAGCACCTCGTCGCGCAGTCGGAGGCGCACCTCTCACCGGTCATGGCGCGCTATTTCCAGCACGCCTGGGATCACGGCGAGGGGCACCGCATCTACGACGCCGACGGCAAGGCGCACCTCGACTTCGCGTGCGGGATCGCCACCACGGTGCTCGGGCACGGCCATCCGCGCGTGGCTGCCGCGGCGCACGCACAGCTCGATCGGCTGGTCCACGTCTGCAGCGGCCTTGGGTACCTGGAGCCCGTGACAGCCCTGGCGGACGCGATCGCTGGCGTCATGCCCGCACCGCTCGACTCGGTCTTCTTCGGCAACTCGGGCACCGAGGCGACCGAGGGCGCCATCAAGCTGGCGCGACGCACGACGGGACGAACCCATGTGATCGCGTTCAGGGGTGCATTCCACGGGCGCACCTATGCCTCGCTGAGTGCCACGTCGTCCAACCTGAATTACCGCGTCGGGCACGGACCGTTCCTGCCCGGCATCCACATCGCGCCGTTTCCTGCGGTCTACCGCGACTTCGCCGGCGACGAGGCGCGTGCGGTCGACGAGTGCCTCGCCGAGGTGCGCCAGTTGCTCGCCACCGAGCTTCCGCCGCAGGAAGTGGCCGCCTTCCTGATCGAGCCGGTCCAGGGCGAGGGCGGTTTCATCCCGGCACCCGCCAGGTTCCTGCAGGGACTGCGGCGGCTCGCCGACGAGCACGGGATCCTGCTCATCTGCGACGAGGTCCAGTGCGGCTACGGCCGAACCGGGCGCATGTGGGCCTTCGAGCACGCGGGCGTCGTGCCGGACATCGTCACGCTGGCCAAAGCGATCGCCAACGGCCTGCCGCTGTCCGCGATCGTCTCGCGGCGCGAGCTGATGGAGCGCTGGGGACGCGGCGCACACGGCTCGACGTTCGGCGGCAACCCGGTTGCCTGCGCTGCGGGCGTGGCCGTGCTCGAGGCCATTCGCGAGGAAGGCCTCGTGGCCAATGCCGCGGCTCGTGGGGCGGAGCTGCTGGCCGGCCTGCGCGAGCTGGCGACAACCGATACGCGGATTGGGGACGTGCGCGGCCCGGGCATGATGATCGCTGTCGAGTTCGTCATGGACCGCGGGACCCGCGAGCCGGACGGAGCGATGGGCGATGCCACGATCGCCGGCTGCCTCGACGAGGGCCTGATGCTGCTGACCTGCGGGCCGGCACACAACATCGTGCGCTGGATCCCGCCACTCGACGTCACGTCGGCCGAGATCCAGGAGGGCCTGGGCATCTTC
>JBBSGX010000091.1:0-9364 GCA_038253685.1 Candidatus Limnocylindrales bacterium
GGCGGCGTGTGCGGACCACTGGTGGCAATGCTGCTGCCCCGTCCCGGTAATGAGGCAGAGACGGACGCAAGCACGATGGCAGAGGGACGGGCATGAGCATCGAGCTCGTGGGGTTGGCACTGCTCATGGGGCTGGTCACGTACCCGGCGCGGGCGCTGCCGCTGCTTGCGCCCGGCATCGAACGGCTGCCGCCGCCCGTGATCGAATACCTCCGGCTCATCGGCCCGGCCACGCTGGCGGCCCTGGCGGCGCTCGGTGCCCTCTTCCCCACCGATGCCGCCGGGCACGTGGAGTTCCACGTCGGGATCGAGATCGTGGCTGTCCTGGCGTGCGCGGCGGTTACGGCGTGGCGACGGAACCTCTTGCTCGGCCTGGTCGTTGGCGTCGGACTGGTGGCACTCGTGCGCGCCGTCCCTTTGGGCTGATTCCGCCCGAGCCGGGACCTCGGAGTGCGAAAATCGCCGTGAATTCGCGTCTTTGGCGCCGATCTCGCATGACGCCGCCAAGACCGCCTCGAATTGACACTGATTCGTGGCGGTTCCTATACTGCCCCGCCGCTACGATGGTGCCGACGCGGAAATTAGACGTCCGCGACGGCTCCGCGTGCCGTCGTTTCGGGGGTCCCGACGTGAGGAGGAGCCAGGGCTGGTGCCCACCATCGACGTTCGCCTGGTCGGGGTGACCAAGTCGTTCGACCCTGACGTGGTCGCCGTGGATCACATTGACCTGGAGGTGCTCGACGGCGAGTTCTTCTCGCTGCTGGGGCCGTCGGGGTGCGGCAAGACCACGACCCTGCGGATGATCGGCGGCTTCGAAGAGCCCACCAGCGGCCTGATCGAGCTGAACGGCGAGGATGTCACCTGGCTGCCGCCGTACAGGCGGAACGTCAACACCGTCTTCCAGAACTACGCCCTCTTCCCCCACCTCACGATCTTCGAGAACGTCGCGTTCGGGCTGCGCCGCAAGAAAGTATCGAACGATGACGTCGGGAAGCGCGTCGCACAGATGCTGGAGCTCGTCGAGCTGCCCGGCTACGACCGGCGCAAACCCGGCCAGCTGTCCGGAGGTCAGGCGCAGCGCGTGGCGCTCGCTCGTGCACTCATCAACCGACCGGCGGTGCTGCTGCTCGACGAGCCGCTCGGCGCGCTCGATCTCAAGTTGCGCAAGCAGATGCAGATCGAGCTGAAGCGCATCCAGCAGGAAGTGGGGATCACCTTCATCTACGTCACCCACGACCAGGAAGAGGCGATGACGATGTCCGATCGCATCGCCGTCATGAACCGTGGCCGGTACGAGCAGCTCGGCTCGCCCGAGGACCTCTACGAGCGGCCGAAGACGCGTTTCGTGGCCAGCTTCCTCGGTGCCAGCAACCTGCTGCGCGGCAGGGTGCAGGGAACGGATGGGGACTACGGCGACGTCCGCCTGGACGACGCGACCAGCGTCCGGGTGCCGGTTGCGCAGCTGGAAGGCCGAAGCGAGGTGGACGTCGGCGTGCGGCCGGAGAAGATCCGGTTGCTGGCGGAAGGCGCAGCAGTTCCCGCCGGCGTGAACGTCCTGACCGGCCATGTCCGCACGCTCGCCTACACTGGAGTCAGCACCCAGTACCAGGTGGAGCTCAGCAGCGGAGCCGTCGTCGCGGTGTACGAACAGAACCTCGAGCGGGCCTCCACGGGTACCCTGCACCGGCCGGGCGCGGAAGTCCGCCTCGCCTGGTCCCCTGATGACACGTTTGCCGTCGATCCCGCGCGCACGACCGCCGCAGCCAGCGAGGCTGACCAAGCGGCCGATCCGCATGCGGTGAACTGACCCGCCACATCCCTTGGAGGACCCAATGACCCAGCATCACGCACCGATCGAGGACGGGACGACCGTTTCGATCACCCGCCGCCGACTGCTGCAACTTTCGGCAGCCGCCGGCCTCAGCGCCTTCCTCGCCGCCTGCGGAACGGCGGGCACGAAATCTCCGGCCACGTCGGCCAGCGCCGCCGCTGCGACGGGCACCCCCAGCGCAACCGGCACGCCGGTGGCAACCGGCACGCCCGGGGCTACCGGCGTGCCGGGAGCAAGTGGCACTCCTGGAGCCGAGACCCCCGGTGCCACGGCGAGCGCCGAGCCGACACCCGGCAGCACGCCGGCCAGCAGCGGCTCGTTCAAGATGGCGACCTGGATCGGCTATATCGACGTGGGCACCGGCAAGGACAAGAAGTCCCATCCCTCGCTCATCCGCTTCACGAAGGAGACGGGCGTGGAGATCGACTACCAGGAGTCCGTCAACGACAACGAGTCGTTCTTCGCCTCGCAGCTCAAGGGCCCTCTCCAGTCAGGCCTCGATACCGGCTGGGACATCGTGGTCCTTACCGACTGGATGATCATCCGGCTCGCCAAGCTCGGTTGGCTCGAGACGATCACCCCCGGCGCGACCTTCCCAACCAACCTGCTCGACGTCTACAAGACGCGGGACTGGGACCCAGGCAACCAGTTTGCCGCGCCGTGGCAGTCCGGCATGACCGGCATCGCCTTCGACCAGAAGAAGACCGGCCCGCTCACGAGCCTCGATGTCTTCTTCGACCAGAAGTACGCCGGCAAGATGACGTACCTGACGGAGATGAGGGACACGGTCGGCCTCACCGCCTTGAAACTCGGATCCGATCCGGCCACCCTCACCCAGGAACAATTCGATGCCGCGATCGCGGCAATCAAGCAGGCCGTCTCGGACCAGCTGGTGCGCCAGCTGACCGGCAACTCCTACGTGGAGGACATGCAGGGCGGTAATGTCATCGTGGCCATGGGCTGGTCCGGTGACGTCCAGGGCCTGCTGGTGCCCGACCAATCGAAGGACCAGGACTTCCAGTGGGCGCTCCCCGACCAGGGCGCGATGCTCTGGACAGACAACATGGCCATCCCCAAGGGGGCCAAGAACAAGGGTCAGGCTGAGACGTTCATCAACTGGTATTACATCGCCAAGAATGCGGCGGAGGTCGAGGCATGGGTCAACTACGTCTGCCCCGTCGTGGGCGCGGACGTCGAGATCACCAAGATCGATCCAGCGCTGGGCAGCAACACACTCATCTTTCCCAGTGCCGAGATGCAGGCCAAGCTCCACCAGTTCGTGGCCCTCGACACGAACCAGGCGTCGGCGTGGGAGAGTGCGTTCACCAAGGCCATCGGGCAGTAGTCCGCCTGGCTACGACCACCTGAGGCCACGGCGGGCGTGAGCGGGATCCTCCGTCGCCACCCGACCGCGGTGGCGTATGCCCTCCTGGCGCCCGGTCTCTTCTACCTGCTTGTCTTCTACCTGATCCCCACCGTCCAGATGTTCCTGGTCTCACTGTGGACCGGGAACCTCGAGGACGGGTATTCGCTCACCTTCAACTTCTCGATCTACCCTGACGCGCTCTCGCAGTACTGGGGCCAGTTCGTGCGCTCCGTCGTATACGGGGGCGGCGCGACCGTCCTGACGTTCCTGCTTGGCTTTCCGCTCGCCTACTTCATTGCCTTCCGGGGCGGCCGTTACAAGAACCTGCTCCTGTTCCTCGTGATCGCTCCCTTCTTCACGAGCTTCCTCCTGCGAACGCTGAGCTGGAAGCTGATCCTGTCGGACGATGGACTCGTGTTGGCACCGCTCAAGACGCTGGGGCTGGTCCCTGACGATTTCCGCATACTGGCCACGCCGGTCGCCGTGATCGCGGGCATTACCTACAACTTCCTGCCGTTCATGACGCTGCCGTTGTACGTGGCATTGGAGAAGATCCCGCCCAGCCTGCTCGAGGCGGCCGAGGACCTCTACGCCAGCAACTGGCAGCGCTTCCGACGGGTGACACTGCCACTGGCCCTGCCCGGCGTTATTGCCGGCTCGCTGCTGACGTTCATCCCTGCTGTCGGTGACTACGTCAACGCCGAGCTGCTCGGTAGCCCGCAGTCGCAGATGATCGGCAACGTCATCCAGGCACGGTTCCTGGCAGTCGGTGACTACCCGACCGGATCTGCGCTCTCGTTCATCCTGATGGCCGCGATCCTCATCGGCGTGCTGATCTATGCCCGCATCGTTGGCACCGAAGAGCTGCTCGGAGGAGCTTCCGCGTGACGGCCTCGGGCGCGGCCGCTACGACAGCGAGGATCGACGTCGCGCGTTCGCGCGGCACGTTCTTCCAGCGCTTCGGGCGCGGCATGGACCGCTGGCTGCTCCCGGTCTATGCATTCGTGGCAGTGGCGTTCCTCGCGCTACCCGTGCTGGTCATGATTGCCTTCAGCTTCAACGACGCGGGCCGGTCGAACGTCCGCTGGATCGGCTTCTCGCTCGACGCATGGCTCAATCCGCTTGACCGGCCGGGCCTCCAGGACGCCGTCTTCAACAGCTTGGTCATCGCGCTGCTGGCGACGCTGATCTCGACCATCCTCGGCGTGCTCATCGGAATGGCCCTGGTACGCCACGTCTTTCGCGGTCGGGCCATCACCAACCTGCTGATCTTCCTGCCCATGTCGACGCCGGAGATCGTTCTGGGCACCTCGCTGCTGACCCTCTACCTCAACCTGCCGGGCGTGCTCTTCCCGCTGGGCCTGCACACGATCCTGATCGCGCACATCATGTTCAACATCAGCTACGTGGTGGTGACCATCAAGGCGCGACTCCAGGGCTTCCCACGCCACCTCGAAGAGGCGGCCATGGATCTCGGCGCCAACGAGTGGATCACCTTTTGGCGCGTGACCTTCCCCTTGATCCTCCCCGGCGTCATGGCGGCCGCACTCCTGGCCTTCAGCCTATCGATCGACGACTACGTGGTCACCAGCTTCACCGCCGGTCAGACGCCCACCTTCCCGCTCTTCATCTACGGGTCGCAGCAGCGCGGCATTCCCGTCCAGGTGAACGTCATCGGCACCATCATCTTTGCGGCGGCGGTCCTGCTCGTGGTGCTCTCGACGCTGCTGTCACGTCGCCAGAAGCTCGATCCGGTGGAGGCAACCGTCGATGAGTAACCCGTCATGACCGAGACCCTCGTCCCCGCGGACACCGCCCTCGACCGCTCGGTGATCCCCGCCGTCTGGGCTCGCTACACGGACCTCCTCGTCGACCACGGCGAGGGCTCCTGGCTCGTCACGACCGATGGCGAGCGATACCTGGACTACTCGTCGGGGATCGGCGTGACCAATACTGGCCATGCCCATCCACGGGTCGCGGCGGCGGTCGCCGCGCAGGCCGCGAAGCTGCTGCACGGCCAGCAGAACATCGTCTATCACGAAGCCGGTCTGAAGCTGCACGCCAGCCTCGCCGCGACGATGCCGGGCACCGGATGGGGCGTCTTCCTGAGCAACAGTGGCGCGGAGGCCGTAGAGGCGGCCGTCAAGCTGGCACGCGTGGCAACCGGCCGGCCCACGATCATCGCCTTCCGCGGCGGCTTCCACGGCCGGACCGCCCAGACCATGGCCCTGACCAGCTCGCGGGTGACCGTCCGCGGCGACTTCGAGCCGCTGCCCGGGTCTGTGTACCACACGGCGTACCCCTACTGCTACCGCGCGGCCGCGGGCCCGCACGACCCGTCCGCCTGCACCTGCGACTGGGAGGGCGAGCTCAACGCCCTCTTCGCGCAGATGGTCGACCCGGCGAAGGTCGCGGCCATGATCATCGAGCCGGTCATCGGCGAGGGCGGGTACCTCGTTCCGCCGCAGGGATTCCTGCCGCGGCTGCGCGAGATCGCCAACCATCACGGCATGCTCCTGATCGCCGACGAGGTCCAGACGGGGTTCGGCCGGACTGGGCGCTTCTGGGCCGTCGAGCATTGGAACGTGCGGCCGGACATCGTCGTGATGGCAAAGGGGATCGCTTCGGGGCTGCCTCTCTCGGGGATCATGGCACCGAGGGACATCCTGGCGCGCTGGTCGCCCGGCGCTCACGGCGGCACCTACGGCGGCAATGTCGTCAGCTGTGCCGCGGCCAACGCCACGTTGGACGTGTTCCGCGACGAGGGACTGGTGGAAAACTCCGCGGAGCGCGGCCGCCAGCTGCTCAACGGTCTCCGCGCCCTCAAGGGCCCGCATCCGACCCTCGGGGACGTGCGTGGTCTCGGCTGCATGGTCGCGATGGAGTTCGTCCGTCCCGACGCGGCGGATCCACGCACGCCGGACCCGGCCATGACCAAGCGGGTGCTGGCGGAAGCCCTCGAACGGCACCTGATCCTGCTGTCGGCGGGCTCCTGGGGACAGGTGGTCCGGCTGATCCCGCCGCTGGTCACCACGAGCGATGAGGTGGACCGTGCGATCGGCATCCTCGGGGAGGCGCTCCACGCAGCGGACGCTTGAGCCGGCTGCCTGGACGCACGTGTCGATCGGTGCCGCGTCGTCGAATGGCGCTCGCGCTCCTCGCCGTCCTGGCGGCCGCCTGCTCGTCGCCGACCACGTCGCCGCCGGCCGGGAGCCGCAGCCCGTCAGCGTTCCGAAGCCCCGAGCCGAGCGCAGTTCCCAGCGAGCTGGCCGAGGGCGCGGGCTGGACAGTCGCCGTGCAGGCCATCGACGAGACGCTCGGGAGGGCGGGCTATGACAACCTCGATGCCACGCTCCTCCTTCTATGGCGTGGGCCCGGCTTGGGCAGCGCACCGGCCATTGGAGCCAGCGTGACCTCGTCCAACGGCCAGGTCCTCGGCCTCCAGGCGACGGTATTCGCGGACAGCCCGCTGCTCGTTCCCGAAGGCTATGCCGTGCCCGGAGAGGTCATCGGCGAATGGCCAACGGCGCTGCCGGTCCCGCAGCTGCACGTTTTCTCGACGGGCGGGGATCCCTTCCACGAGCTGGCGGTCGCACTGAACGAACCACGCGCGGAGAACTCACCGATCCCCCTCCCCTCCGCGGCCGCCCAGGCCCCTCTGGAGGTCCCCGGCCAGCTTCGCGTCACCCCATCCCTGTTGAGCGTGGCGCACTGGGCGAGCGACCAGACCACGGTGTTCGCTCGGCATGGAACCCGCAGCATCGAGTACGGCAACAGCGGCGACTTCTGGCAGGTGAGCGTGGGGGTCAGCATCGAGAATCTAGGCAGCGTGGAGCTGCCCCTGGCAGAGCTCAGCTTCGAGCTCTTCGATGAGTCCTGGGCCGAGGCCGCTCCGGACGTCCTGCTCGACCCGCGGCAGAGCGCGGACAGCATTCCGGCAAACGCCACCCGATCGGTTGCGCTGTCCTTCCAGACAGAGGACGAACCCAGGGCGCTTCGCCTCCTGACTGTGTTGTCCGATGCCGGTGGCGCACCCACTGCATCCTCCGTGGCGGGATTCGATGCGGTGGCTGTGGCCGCGGGCAGGCGGACTTTCGGCGACCTGATGGCCGCGCTCGATCACTTCGAGGGGACCTGCGCCAGTGCCGTAATCGGGGACACCAGCGTCGCCGCCACGATGGGAACGTCCACGGTGGAGTTCGCAGGGGCAAGCGACCCACACGGCGCTCTGATCCGCACCTCGGACACGTACCGCGGCCCGAACGGGGAGCAGCTCGGGTCCGCTGAGAACACCTATGTGCTGGCCAGGAGCACAGGCTCGTGGCAGGTGCAATTCACGACCGCCAGCCCGTCGGGAGAGGCGGGCCAATGTTGAGCCGTTCGCGCCCCTTGAGGCGCACAAGGCAGGCAGAGGAGGGTCCGATGAGGTACACGCAGCCCAGGTGGCGCGCGGCAGTGGGAGTTGCCACGATCGCCGCCCTTCTCTCTGCGAGCGCGCTCGCAGGCGTTCGCGCAGCTGATCCGATCACGTTCAAGGTCGGCATCACGCAGGCGCCGAGCAAGACGGGCCTGAACCCGTTCAAGGCGCTCTTGAGCGCGGACTACACGCTCATGGTCGACCAGTACGACCTTTTGCTCGAGTTTGGGCCCGATCTTCAGCCCGCGCCCGGCCTCGCTTCCAGCTGGCAGGAGACCGACAACGGCAACACATGGACCTACCACATCCGACCCGGGGTGACCTGGTCGGACGGCCAGCCGTTCACGGCCGACGATGCCCGCTTCACGCTCCAGTACATCTTCGATAGCCACGATCCCAAGTACACAGGACCGGCGGCGCCCAACGGCAACGACACCGACGGCGACGGCGCGGCGGACAATCCGCTGACAGCATTCGACAGCTACGTCGACCTGGACAATGGGTTCGACAAGACGCACATCACCAAGATCAGCGCGCCCGACCCGATGACACTCGTGATCAACACGAGTGAGCCGATCATCACCCTGTCCACGATGTATATCCCGATGCTCGCCAAGCACATCTGGCAGAACGTCACCTTCGCCGACGCCGGAAAGAACAACCTGACGTTGGACCAGGCCATCGGCACGGGACCCTTCCGCGTCACCGAGTTCAAGCCCAAGCAGGACGTGATCCTCCAGGCGAACAAGAACTACTGGGGCGGTCCTCCGCACATCGACCAGCTGATCTACCAGTACTTCGACAACAACGAGGCGTCCGTCAATGCCCTGATCGCACCGAGCGGCGGCGTGGACTTCCTCGATACCGTGTCGCCGGATCTCATCGCCTCGCTCCAGGGCAATGCGGCCGTCACGATCAACAACGCCAAGGCCGCCGACTTCGTCGAACTCGGCATGAACAGCTGGGATCCGACACCGGCTCGCCTCAAGAAGGAAGGCTGCAAGGATTGCCCCAAGGGACCCACGACTGGATCGCTCGGCAACCCGTGGCTGACGAAGCCGGAAGTGCGTTCTGCGCTGGCCGGTCTCATCGACAAGAAGGAGCTGATCATCGAGGCACTCCAGGGTTACGGCTCACCAGGTGTCTCGATCGTCTCGCCGCTCAACCCCCTCTATGCCTATCAGCCGCCGCCCGGTGATCCCGCCACATTCCCCGACTACACCGACGACGCCAGTCGGGACGCTGCCCACCTGCAGGCGCAGGACCGCTTCACGCAGGCCATGGCCGCGCTCGGCTTCACCGACACCGACGGCAACGGCATTCTCAACGCCCCGAACACAGCAGACGCACAGCTCTTCGATCCGAAGGGCGCTGGCAAGGACCTGGAGGTGCGGCTGTTCGCACGACAGGATCAGCCGACCGACAAGCTCGCCGCCGAGCTCCTCAAGACCTGGTTCGAGGCTGCCGGCGTCAAGATCAACTACACGCAGGTCTCCGAGGACCCCGGCCTCTACAACGCGACGTACCCCTCCACGAGCAACGCCGACATGGACCTGTACATCTGGGGATGGGGGCCCGATCCCGACCCCAACTTCATCCTCAGCATCTTCGCGTGCAACCAGATCAACGACTGGGAGGACTCCAACTACTGTGACCCGGCGTACGACGAGATGTACGGGCAGCAGCGCGTGCAGTCCGATCTCAATGCGCGTGCCGCGATCGTCAAGCAGATGCAGGACAAGATCTACCAC
>JBBSGX010000092.1:0-9327 GCA_038253685.1 Candidatus Limnocylindrales bacterium
GACCCGCTGCTCCACGCCGAGGCGTTCGCGACGGCACGTGCCGGAGGCCTCGGGATCACCTGCCACGCTGGGGAGTGGGGCGGCGCAGCCCAGGTCCGGAGGGCACTCGCCCTCGACCCGTCGCGCATCGCACACGGCACGCCGGCGGCCGACGATCCGGCACTCCAGGCCGAGTTGGGTGCGCGCGGCGTGACCTTGGACCTGTGCCCGACGAGCAACGTGCAGGCCGGAATCGTCCCCGATCTCGCGTCGCATCCACTGGCCGTGCTGTATCGCCGTGGAGTGCCCGTTTCGCTTTCCACGGACGACCGCACCGTCGCCGACCTGACGCTCCCCCGCGAGTACGCCCGCGCCCACGCGATCCTCGGTCTCTCGCTACCCGAGCTCTGGTCGATCAACCGCCATGGCCTCGAGGCGGCATTCCTCCACCACGACGAACTGCTCCGCACGAACCTTCTGTCCGACTTCGACGCCTTCGCCAACTCCGAGCCCGGACTCCGAGCCCCAGGGGTCGGCTGACAGACCGACCGATCAGGCAGAGGCGAATCGATCGAGAATGGTTGTCAGCTCATCGGCATCCCTGGCGACCGCGGTCGGCTGGAGGTGCAGCGCCGTCGTTTCGAGATGGACTTCGTTCGAAACCCCGGTGAGCATCAGCACGGAGCGCGCGCCGACAGCGTGGGCCGCCGCAATGTCGCTGAGCAGGCTGTCGCCGATGACTACCGCCTCCTGCGCGGGAATGCCGGCCACGCGAGCCGCCTCGTGGAAGAGGATCGGTTCGGGCTTGCCGATCGTGAGGTCAGGCTCGCGCCCGACGGCGGCTGCCAGGGCCGCGACGATCGCGCCGGCACCGGCATTCATCGCGTCGGGCGTGGGATAGATCGGATCGCGGTTGGTCGCCACGAACCGCGCGCCGCGACGGACCGCCTCGGCCGAGATGCTCAGGCGCGAGTAGCTGAGGCTGAAGTCGATGCCGACCACCACCGCGTCAGGCCCTGCGGCGAGGCCGTGCATCGTCGGCGCGACCGTGTGCAGACCCACATCCCGCAACTCCCGGCTGAGGCCCGGGCCGCCGAACACCATCGTCGTGCGCGGCCGCTCCCCGTCCTCGCTGAGTGCCAGCGCCGTCGCGCGCGCGGCCGTGACAATGCCATCGGCGGCGACCGGCGCTCCCATTCCTTCGAGTCGCGCCCGATACTCGGAGCGATGCCACCTGCTGTTGTTCGTGACGTAGACCACCGTGTCGCCGGCAGCCACGCGCCGCGTGAGCAGTTCCGGCATGCCCGGAACCGGCATCGGGCCGCGATACACGACGCCATCCAGGTCGACGAGAAGGAGCACGGCGCGATGGTAGCCGCGGCAGGGTCCGCCCGATGACCCGCGGCTCCCCGCATCCCCGGCGGGCGGCGCAGGGGTCTCCCAGCGAGTTCCAGCTGCTCCTGGTCGACGGCGACAACCTGCTGCATCGCGTTCGCGGAACGCGCGACGAAGCCGGCCTGCGCTGGCTGCTTCCCCGTCTCCGCGCCTGGCTGCCCGCGGGCGCGCACGTCATCGTGATGCTCGATGGGCATCCGGATCCCGGTGAGGTGCTGCGGCGCCGGGTCGCGCCCGGGATCGAGTTCCAGCACTCAGGAAACGTGGATGCCGACACGGCGCTCGTGGCGATCCTTGGTGCGCGACCCTATGCGGATCGAGCCCGCACCCTCCTGGTGACCGACGACCGAGGGTTGACCGATCGAGCTCGACACGTTGGTGGGCTCACGCGCCGGCTCGACTGGCTCAGCGTCCAGCTGGCCAGGGCGACGGGATCACCTGGCGCCGGCCAGTCCGCTCGGGGCATGGGGCCAGGTACGGGTCCTCCGATCGGCATCGGCCGAGGTCGCTCAGTACGGATAACGGAAGGCCGGCCGGAGCGGTCGGAGGACCGAAAGACCTGGCGACCAGGTCGCGGCGCGACCCGCAAGGTCGGCAATCCCAAGCGAGGCCATCCGGACTGAGCACACGGCCCCGACGACCCTCGCCGCCCATGCCCGACCGGCATGACCCATAGAGGAGAGCAACCCGCCGCCAGGAGGTTCCACGAAACCCGCCCGAACCCAGCCGAGTGGCCGGCTCCGCTAAGATGCGACCGTGCCGGCCCCCGATCCGTGGACAGCCTTCCTGAACTTCCTCCAGACGCTCGTTTCGCCGAACTGGGGCGAGCTGATCTCGATGCTGCCGCTGTTCCTGTTGCTCGGCGTGGTGGGCCCGATCCTCAGCCTGATCATGCTGCTCTGGGTGTGGCACTTCCTCCACCGCCGTAGAGGCCGCGTGCGGATCGCCGAACCTGAAGCGATGCCTGCCCCGCTCGACGCGAACGGCCAACCCCTGTTCGCACCAAACGTTCCGTATTGCGAAGCCCACGCCCTGATCTACCCGGCCGCGGCCACGACCTGTGAGGTTGACCGCGACGAACTTAGCGTCTCCTGCCCGGTCGACCACACGGTGCGGGTGGCGAGCCAACAGGTGTGTCGAGCGTGCGGCACCCGGTACGTCCTCGGCGCGTCACGCACGGCATTGACCGTTCGACGAACCGGTCGCCCGCCCGAGGGCGGCGCCGCAGTCGCCTGACCATTTCTGACCGCTTGACCGAAGGTAGCGGAGGCACCCAATGACCGCGCTCGCCGACCTCTCGCAGTACATCTTCGCGACCGGCGCCGTTCTTCTGGTCCTTGGGTTCGTGCTGCACGTCGCGCATACCACGGTTCTCGCCGTGGGTCGTCGAACGATTGGATCGCTCGCTTTCGCGCGAGGTCCGGCTGCTGCGGGCGCCGGAGCCGGCACGTCCATCACGCTCGGAGGACCTGGCGGCGCTTCGACTTCGAACAGCCAGGCGGCATCGGCCGTGCTCTCAGCGGCCTCGGGTTCGGGCTTCCTTGGCGGAGGTCAGGGCGCAGGCGGGCAGTCGGCCGTCGTCTCCTCAAGCTCCGGATCAACGGCCGCTGGATCGATCGCGATTGCCCTGACGTGGGCCGCCGCGATCATGATCGGCCTTTCGATGGCGATCCGCGCCTACATCGTCGGGCGCGGGCCGTGGGGAAACATGTACGAGTTCTCGGTCGCGTTCGCGTTCGGGATCGTCGGCGGATACCTGTTCCTGCAGCGCCGCTACCCCATCCGTTCGATCGGCTTCCTGCCGCTGGGCGTGGCCCTCTTCCTGATTGGCTACGCGGCGACGCTCCCCTCCACCATCGAGCCGCTGGTGCCTGCGCTCCAGAACCCGCCCCTCATCACGATCCATGTCGCGATGGCGATGATCAGCTACGGGATCTTCGCCACGAGCTTCGGGGCGGCGGTCGCGTACCTGGCGCAGGGACCCAACGACCGTTACGCGTGGCTGCCGAGCCACAAGGTGCTCGACGAGGTCGCATATCGGGCCGTGATCATCGGGTTCCCGATCTTCGCGACGCTGATCATTCTCGGCAGCTGGTGGGCTTCGATCGCATGGGGACGCTACTGGGGTTGGGATCCGAAGGAAACCTCTGCGCTCGTCACGTGGCTCATCTATGCCGTCTATCTCCACGCGCGCAACCAGCGCGGC
Source organism: Candidatus Limnocylindrales bacterium (assembly GCA_038253685.1). Classification (GTDB taxonomy): domain Bacteria; phylum Chloroflexota; class Limnocylindria; order Limnocylindrales; family CSP1-4; genus JAFMJV01. The sequence continues at coordinate 3,581 of JBBSGX010000092.1, forward strand.
TGGGCGGGTCGCCCGGCGGCACTGATCCTGGTGATCGGCTTCGCCGCGGTCGTGTTCACGTACTACGGCAACCTGTTCTTCGCGGGGCTGCACAGCTACAGCGGCCTGTAGCCCGACTCGAGTGGGCCCGCAGTTGCGGGCGCCTTGCCTGTGACGCACGCACAAGCCGACGAACGCGCGCGACGCCCTGAACGCCTGACTACCTGACCGAGCTTCACGTGTGGTCGCCAACCACCCCCTCGATCTCCGAGGTCGATGGAAGGCCGGCACGTGCACCGACAGCCCGCGTCGACAGGGCTGCGCCGGCCGCTCCTGTCCGCCGATGGAGCGCGTACACGAGCAAGTGCAATCCGGCCAACTTTGCGAGCCCGGCGCGCAACGACATCGACGCATCGATCATCAACCTCTTCGCCGGTCACAACCGGTTCCACGACTTTGCCTACTTCCTGGGCTTCACCGAGCAGACCTGGAACCTGCAGCAGGACAACTTCGGCAACGGCCAGCCGGGTCCCTTCCCCGCCGGCGGCGAGGCTGATCCCGAACTCGGCAATGTCCAGGCCGGCGCTGTCACGGGTGGGGCGCCGAGCTACGAAGGTCGCGACAACGCAAACCAGATCACGCTCCAGGACGGCATCGCGCCGATCACCAACCAGTACCTCTTCCAGCCGATCGCGGCCGCGTTCTACAGCCCGTGCGTTGACGGCTCCTTCGACACGACGGTCTTCGGCCACGAGTACACGCACGCCATCTCGAACCGCATGGCGGGCGGACCGGACTCCAGCCTCACGGGTGACCAGGCAGGCGCCATGGGCGAGTCCTGGTCAGACCTGGACGCCCTCGAATACCTCCACGAGTACAACTACGTGCCCACCGGTGGTGAGAACCCGTGGGCCCTCGGCGCCTACGTGACCGGCAACAAGTCGGTCGGAATCCGCAACTACGCCCTGGACAACAACCCGCTCAACTACAGCGATATCGGGTACGACTCATCCTGCAACGCTCCGCTGGTGGGACCGCCGGTCGAGCCAGCCTGCGCGTCGCGCAGCGAGGTCCATTCCGACGGCGAGATCTGGAACGCGGTCAACTACGACCTGCGGCAAGCCCTGGTCAACAAGTACAACGGCGGCTTCCCCGCGTCGAATGCGGCGCTCCAGCGGAATTGCGCCGACGGCAAGCTGCCCGCCGATCGCTGCCCCGGCAATCGCCGCTGGATCCAGATCATGTACGACGCCTGGCTGCTCATGCCGCCCGACGTCTCCATGCTCGACGCCCGCGACGCGTATCTGGCTGCGGACGTCATGCGCTTCGGTGGCGCCAACCAGACCGCGATGTGGCACGTCTTCGCCAAGCGAGGTATGGGCCAGCTCGCCAGCACCCTCGACAACAACGATCCTGATCCGAAGCCGAGCTTCAAGTCCCCCGACGAGTCAAGCCCGATCCTGCACTTCAGCGCCGTCAACGAGAACGGCGCCGCGGTGAACGCGAAGATCTTCGTGGGCCGCTACGAGGCCGCGATCACGCCCGCCGCGGATACGAACTCCGCCACGCCGCTGAAGAAGGACCTGCCAATGGTGGCGGGCGGCTACGACTTCGTGGCGGCGGCTCCGGGCTACGGCCACCTTCGCTTCCATTGGACCGTCGGAAACGCGAACGCCTCTGTCGTCCTGCACTTCGCCACCAACTGGGCGTCCTCCGTCGAGGGTGCGACCGCGAGCGGGGACGGGGGCAACTTTGCGGACCTGATCGACGACACCGAGTCCACCAACTGGGCCGTCATCGGCGCGGCCTCCAACATCAACCGCAAGCAGGTGACCGTCAAGCTCAACGCAGCCCACCTGGTCGATCGCGTGCAGGTCAGCGCCATGCTCCACCCGAGGGATGACGCCGACGACTACGACAGCATCGGCCAGAGCCGCTTCTGCGCCCTCCGTTCATTCGATATCCAGACCTGCAACGAGAGTTCCGTGAACTGCGCGCTGCCGATCAGCTGGGTCACCGTCGGTCATTTCGTCAACGCCTTCAGCGCGGCAATCCCGCGACCTGTCATGCCGCAGATGCTGATCAAGAGCTTTGACGTGACGAACACCACGGCCACGCGCGTCCGGCTCGTGGTCCTGGACAGTCAATGCACAGGCAACCCGGCCTACGCCGGCGAGCAGGACAACGACCCGACCAACGACACCGATTGCCAGCTGGCTTCCACCCAGGACACCAATGTCCGCGTCGCCGAGCTCCAGGTCTTCTCAGGCGGCGCGACCGCCACGTCGATCGGAGGCGGCTAGCACACGAAACGCGAAATCAACGGTTGACCGAGCCAACCAGGATCGGCCTGCCCCATCGCCTGCGACCGTAGTCTTTGAGCGATGGACGAAGCCTCGATCACCGGCACATCAACGCGACGTTCGACGACACCCACGCGGTGGCCGCCCTGGACCAGCTGCTCCCGCGCCCTGTCTACGCACGCCAGCGCTGGGTCTGCGTGCTCAACCCGAGCGATGCGACGTTCGAGAAGGTCAAGCCCCTGCTTGCCGAGGCCTATGGCCTGGCCGTCAACAGGAACGCCAAACGGGCAAGCCGCGGGTAAGCCCGCCAACGACGTGTTTGCACCGCGAAACGCCCGGGTGGGTCGAGCGGACGCCCCGCGGTGCAGACGGCATCCCCTGCGGGTACCGCCGCCGCAACCCTGCCTCGACCAGGCGGTAGCTTGACACCACCCGTTCGACCCCCGGTCAGGGGACGAAGGGTTGCCGCGATCAGCCGCCACTGCCGAGGGTGATCGAGCCTTTTGCTGTTCTGTGGCCCTTCGGGTCGTGAACGTAGACGAGATGCCCCTGCACTTGCCCGGGCGCTTTGAACGTGACCGTCAGCGCGAAGCTTCCGGTGTTGTCGTTGATCTGGCCCGTCCCGGTCGCTTGACCATCGGTCGTGAAGGCGCACGTCTCGAGCTTGAGCTTCGAGCCCTGGCTGTTCGGCGTGTAGGTGATGTTCCCGCCGAACGGGCACCCATAGGCGAGCGGTTTGACTCCGTCCCAGTACTGGTAGTCGACGCCGTTGAGAATCTCGTCCTCGATGGCAGCCATGCGCGCCACGATGAGCTGCGCGTTCTGGAACGTGTCGCCGGATCCAGCGTCGCGCCCGAGCCCCACCAACCGGTAGGGTGTGTCCGTCAGTCCGGGCGGCCGTGCGCCGGGCTCGGGGTGGGCCGGCCAGTAGACGCAGGGCGGGTCGCCGTAGTAGTCGGCTGCCAGGCGGGTCGAATCGACGTCGGCGTCGCATCCACCACACGTCTCCGCGAGAGGGTGCCGCCATCGCTCGCTGGAACAGCTCGCGGTCGCTCTCGCTGTACATCGAGTCCGCGGCGGCATTCTGGAGGTCCGTGAGCGTGAACTCGCGTTGCTCTCGGGTCCCGTCGGCCTTGGTGAGGTGTAGTGGATGGCCTCGTGCGCGAGCTGCTTCGCCAGGTCGTCGTAGGCCGTCAGCGCGTTGCCGCCCTTGACGTCAGCGCTGCAGCTCTCCTGGGTCGGGCAGTCGAGGAGCGTGGCGACGAGCACATTGTCAAATGCCTGTGCGTCCTCGACGTAGAAGGCCGCGCCGCTAAGCTCGAGGTCGACGGGTCCGTCGACGAACAACACCTTCACGTGGTCGGGATGCGCGGAAGCGTAGGTCTGCACGAACTGCGTGCCGTAGCTCTCGCCGTAGATGCTCATCTTGTCGACGCCCAGCCAGATCCGGAATGCCTCGAGATCTCGACGCCTGGCGCGTCGAGTAGTAGGGCAGCTTCGTCCGGTCGAGGTGCGATTCGTTGATGCAGTCCTGCGTGAAGACCTGCGCCGCAACCTTCAGGTCGTTGCCGCCGCTCGCGTCGTCGGCCGGAGGCCGTGCTCGTGTACCAGGCGGTGGCGGCGGTGGGACACTGGATCTCGCCTGACATGCCGCTCCCACGCTGGTCGAGGAAGACGATGTCGTAGTCACGCCGAATTGCGGGCGCGAACGAGCCGGTGTAGCTCTCGGCACTCCAGATCCCCGCGGTCCCCGGTCCACCGGTCGTTGATATGCAAACTAGAGGGCACATGTGGCTCGCCGGCGTACGACTGACGGGCCCCGTGCGCTATCGTGATCCACGATGACCTTCCGACGTGGTGCCCGCCTGGACCCTTCCCAGGTCCAGGACGCGCGCGGCAGAACCGGTGGCACCCGCGGTCTCCTCGTCGGGGGCGGCGGGATCGGTGCCGTGGTGGTCGCTCTGCTGATCTACTTCCTGCAGTCGCAGGGCGCCCCGATCCCCGGACCTGGTGGCGCGGGCAGCGGTGCCCCCGCGGTTGGCGGGCCGGAAGGTTCCAATACCGCGGACTGTCACACCGGTGCGCAGGCGAACGAGCGGCTCGACTGCTTCATCGTCGGTGTCGTCGACAGCGTCCAGGCTTATTGGACGACCGAGCTCAAGCGGGAGGGCCGGAGTTACCAGCTCACCGATACGCAGCTCTTCAGCGGCCAGATGGACAGCGCGTGCGGCGTTGCAAGCTCCGGGACAGGGCCCTTCTACTGCCCAACCGACCGGTATGTCTACCTCGATATCGGCTTTTTCAATCAGCTGCGGGGGCAATTCGGCGCGACGGGTGGGCCTCTCGCCCAGGCGTATGTGATCGCGCACGAATACGGCCATCACGTCCAGGACCTGCTCGGCACGCTCGGCCGGAAGTCCAGCCAGGAGGGCCCGCAGGGAGGCTCTGTCCGGACCGAGCTCCAGGCGGATTGCTACGCGGGTGTGTGGGTCAAGAACGCGGCCAGCACCGGATACCTCGTGCCGCCGACCGAGCAACAGATCGCGGACGCGCTCAATGCCGCGGCGGCCGTTGGAGACGACCGAATCCAGCAGGAGGTGCAGGGCAGCGTCAACCCTGAGTCGTGGAGGCACGGCTCGAGCACGCAGCGCGACCACTGGTTCATGGTCGGATTCCAGGGCGGCGACCCCGGCGCCTGCGACACATTCAGCGGCCCGATCTAGGCGCGATCACGGATTGCCGTCGCCCCGGTGGCCAGGCGTATCGCGGCCGCCCGGAAGGATCTCGGCGATCTCGTTAACCGCCATGCAGAGCGCCTCGTCCGCCGGCCAGAGACCGTCGTCGACGTGCGACTGGGCGTACGCCGCGATGCTGCTCGCGCGCCAGACCTCGAACCCGGCATCGGACATCCGAACCGGCCTGACCACCGGCGGAGTGGCGTCGAGGGCGGTCGAGCCTGGTCGCGTACTGACGCAACCGTCGAGCGCGGCTCGTCGGCGGCACCCACCAGAACAGATGTTCTATTCTGTTCCCCACAGGCCGTCCCCGCTCGACCCGGGAGTTGTCCCCAACCCCATCCACAGCGGAGGCGGCGCGAAGCCTCGCGCCCCAAGATGTAGTGTCGCGTGCCCAATCGCATCCCCTACATGTTGTGGTCCAGGCCTTGACATCGACCATCCATCGGCGTACTCTGCAAGGTCTGTGGAACGTCGCCGCGGGTAGTCCTACCGGGCCTCGAAACCGCCGGATACACCTGAAACGGCATCTGGCTGGGCCACGGAATTGGACCAAGAGTGCGCGGCTGGCACGCCATGCACTTGAGGAGTCGAAACGAAACGGATCGGAGTTGATTACCGATCGGTGGGCCAGGGAGGAGCAGCAGATGAGCCACCCCGTCGTGAGTGACACGGGCGCAGACCTCGAGCGCGCAGAGGGAACCGAGCGCGAGGGCGGCCGGGCAGGCTC
>JBBSGX010000093.1:0-9212 GCA_038253685.1 Candidatus Limnocylindrales bacterium
GGCGCGCCGGGCCGGGGTGGCCCGGCGCGCCGCCGAACTCGATTCTAGTAGGCGACCTGGATCCAGTCCGCGGTCATCTGGCTGGCTTCGGCCAGCTCGGGCATGGCGGCACGGAGCAGATCCATGTTCGTGAGGCCCTTTTCCTTGAGGAGCTGCTGGGTGATCAGCGAGGCCGGGAACTTGAAGTCCGTCCCGCTGAGCTGGCCGGCCATCTTGAGGGCCATCGCCCGCACCACGGCGGCGCCCACGCCGGCCGGATCCGTGGCCGCGGTGGCGACCCACGGGCCGCCGGGCTGGTTCATGAGTTCGAGGTCGGCGTTCGAGATGTCGATCCCGTAGACCTTGATCTTGTCCGAGAGATTGTTGTTCTTGATGCCGACGAGGGTGCCCTTGGTGAGCTCGTCGTACGGCGCGAAGATGCCGGTGACGTCCGGGTGGGCCTTGAGGGCGGCGTCGACGAGGACGGCGTTGTCCGTGGCGGTGGAGTTCGTGTATTTGCCGACGAAGAACGCGACGTTCCAGCCCTGGTCCTTGACGAACTGCTGGAAGACCACGTTGCGGCGGTCCAGCGGCGCGATGCCGAGGACGTTGACGTAGCCGATGTTGGCGTTTTTGCCAAGGTCGCTGGCCATGATGGTCAGGACCTTCGTGGCCATGTCGGCGTCGCTCTGGGTCGTGTGGATGACCCGCGGGTCGACGGTCTCGACGTCATAAACGACGACCGGGATACCCTTGTCGAGGGCCTTGGTGATCAGCGGGTTCATGGTGTCGGCCAGACCGTGATCCACGATGATCCCGGCCACGCCGGAGTCGATCGCGGTCTGCATCTGGGTCGCCTGGGTGGCGTTGTCCGCCTGGGCGTCGTAGACCTGCATGTCGAAGCCGACCGCCGCCGCCTGCTTGACGGAGCCGCCGCCCCACTGCTGGAAGTAGTCGCCGGCGCCGCTCTGGCGAACCATGGCGATCTTGACCGGGCCCTTGTCGAACGGTGCGGGCTTCGCCGCGGTGGATGTTGCGGCGCTCGAGGCGGCCGTGGTCGGGGTGGCCGCGGCCGGAGTGGCCGCGGTCGGGGCGGTGGTGGTCGGGGTGGCCGAGTTGGTGCTCGCGGCCGGTGCGCTCGATTGCGCGCACGCCGTCACCAGCAACGCGGCGGCCATCAGGCCCCCGAGGATCCTGCTACGAGACATTGGCATCTCCTTGCGACCTAGAACTACACGGCATGTTCGGGGTGCGATCACGTCTTGGCGCATTCCACCTCCTGTAGTCCTCCCTGCTTGAGCTCGGGGCGCCAGTCGGCCTATCGCGGGAACGCGGCGGCGACGCCGCCGTCGACGGGAATGACACTGCCGGTGGTTCGGGATGATGCCTCCGAGAGGAGGAAGAGGACCGCGTTGGCGACGTCATGGGTGGTCACCTGGCGTTGGAGCAGGTTGCGGCGGGCATAGAAGTCCTCGAGCTCCTCCGGCTTGATGCCGTGCTCGGCCGCCCGCTGCTCCCGGAGGCCGCCCGCCCACAGGCGGGAATTGTCGAAGACCGCGTCCGGGTTGACCGCGTTGGTACGAACCCCGATCGACCCGCCTTCCAGCGCGGCGACGCGCATCAGCTGGAGCATCCCGGCTTTCGTCACGGAGTAGCCGCCGAAGCCGGCGCCCGGCGCGAGCGCGTTCTTGCTGGCGACGTAAACGATGGACCCACCCACGCCCTGCCGGCGCATCCGGCGCAGCGCCTCGCGGGTCAGGAGAAAGGCGCTCGTGAGGTTCACGTCCAGGCCGCGCTGCCAGCGGGCCAGTTCCAGCTCCTCGAGCGGAGCGGCGACACCGATCCCGGCGTTCACGACCACGCCGTCGAGCCCACCGAAGCGCAGGACCGCCGTCCGGACCGTCTCGAGGACGACGTCCTCGCGCGATTGGTCTCCGGCCACGAACGCAGGCGCCGGGGCACCGTCCGACACGACTTCGGCGACGAGCGTCTCGAGGAGGTCGCCGTCCAGGTCCGCCGCAACGACGCTGGCACCGGCCCGAGCGAGCTCCACGGCGATCGTCCGGCCGATCCCGCTGGCAGCGCCGGTGACCACGTGCACGGTCCCGGCGAACGGCCGGGCGACTGCGCGGAGCGAGAGCTTGTAGAGCTCCAGCGGCCAGTAGTCGAAGTCGAATGTGTCGGCGTCGGAGAGCGGGCGGGCGGACCCGAACGCGTCGATCGCGAGCGCGGTCGTCCCGCAGGCATGGACGGCCACCTCGGCCGCCCGAGCCGCGTCCTCGGCGCGCGCGCCGGTCGTGATCGCGCCCACGCCCGGCACGAGCGCCACCCGGGGCAGCGGGTCGCGCAATGGGATCTCGCGCTCCAGGCGGTGCCGGTTCGCCTCGTAGTACGCGGCGTAGCCGGCGGCGTAGGCGTCGACCGCCGCGCGCACCGCGTCGTCGTCGCCGGGCGCGTCGAGGAGTGCGGCGCGCGGCTTGATCGAGAGCATGTGGTCGCCGGTCGGCACGCCGGCCGCGACGACGTCCGCCACGTCCTCCCGGTCCGCGATCGCGCGCAGGCGCCGCTCGACACGGAGAACGCGGCGCCCTGTCAAGGACAGGGCGCCGCGCAGGAGGAGGAGGAGCGACTCAAGGTCCTCGTCAGAGAGGTCCGGGACGGTGCGCCGGGCGGGCGCGACGGCCCTGCCGCGGAGGTAGGTGGACGCGGCGGCGACCGCGTCCAGCGTGCGGCGGAGACAGGCCTCGGAGTCGTCCGCCCAGGTCACGAGGCCGTGGTAGGCCAGGACAACGCCGTCGTAGCCGGCCAGGTCGCCGACGATCCGGGCGAGCGAGAAGCCCGGGCGCAGCCAGTCGACGTAGGCGAAGCGCTCGCCAAGGGCCTCGCGCACGACCTCCGGGCCGTGCTCGTGGTTGGTCAGCGCGCAGATCGAATCCGCGTGCACGTGGTCCACGTGAACGAATGGCAGGAACGCGTGGAGGAGCGTCTCGATCGAGGGGCGCGGCGCGGCGGGATCCACGAGGGCGCGCCGGACGAGTGCGACCATCTCGTCGTCGGACATCTCGGCGCGCCCGCGGAGCGGGAGGAGCTCGTCGATCCACAGGGCCGGGTAGGCGGCCACGTCCCCGCTGGCCATGTCTGCGCCGGAGGCCTTGACCCAGAGCGCCCTGTGCACCTGTCCGAGATGGTCGACCAGCTCGCCCTTGGCGGAGGTGTTGCCGCCGCCGTTGACGACGAGGGACGGGTCAGCGCCGATCCGGCGCGAGCGCTCGACGAGTTCGCCGAGACCGGCTGGCAAGGCAGGCAGCGTCATGACGGTGCTCACCGTGCGGCGACCCGGCGGCGGTCGCCGGGCGTCTCGCCCTTCGCCACCTCGAGGACGCCCTCCTCGGTCACCAGGGCTGCGATCAGGCTCGCCGGCGTAATGTCGAAGGCCGGGTTGTGCCCGCGCGACGTTGCCGGCGCGACGGGCACCCCCGCGAACGAAAGGACCTCCGCCCCGGGGCGCATCTCGATCTCGATGGCGGCGCCGCTCGGGGTCGCCACGTCCACGGTGGACTCCGGGGCGGCGACCACGAATGGGATCCCGGCATGGGCGCAGGCGAGGGCGACGCCAACCGAGCCGACCTTGTTGGCGGTGTCTCCGTTCGCGGCAATCCGGTCGGCGCCGATGATCGCGACATCGACGAGGCCAGAGAGGATCGTGCCGGCGGCCGCACCATCCACCTGGACGACGTGCGGAATGCCGTCCTGGGCGAGCTCCCACGCGGTCAGCCGCGAGCCCTGCAGGAGCGGCCGCGTCTCGTTGGCGAAGACGATCTCGAGCGCACCGCGGGAATGGAGCTCGCGGATGACCCCGAGCGCGGTGCCCCACGCGGTGGTGGCCAGGAATCCGGTATTGCAATGGGTGAGGACGCGGACGCGGGACCGCCCGGTGCGGGCCAGGATCCAGTCGGCGCCCTGGCGCCCGATCTCGTGGTTGACCCGCGCGTCCTGGCCCACGATTTCCTGGGCGGCGGCGAGGACTGCCGCCTGGCCGGCGGCTACCAATGGGCGGACCCGGTCGACGCCCCAGGCCAGGTTTACGCCGGTCGGGCGCGCATCGCGAATCCGGTCGATCTCGGCCTCGAGGCGGGCGCCATCCCAGCCCTCGCGGGCGCCCTGGCCCATCGCCAGCGCGACGCCGAGCGCTCCGATGGCCCCGAGCGCCGGCGCGCCGCGGACGGCGAGCCGCACGATCGCGTCGACCAGGGAGTCCACGGTCTCCAACGACTCGAACACGAGCGTTCCGGGAAGCTGCGTCTGATCGATCACGCGGATGGCGGCCCCGATCCACTCGATGGGCCGGAGGTGCTCGCTCAACGGATGGCTCCCTCTCGCGTGGTTCCACTCACCAGACGACCAGTCGTCCTACGACTCGTCACTTTCGCCCCGTCTCGCGTCGGTGTCAAGGCGGTGACGGGCGGGAGACGGGCCGGGAACGTCCGGCGCGGGCGGCGAGCATCCGCCGGCGGAAGCGCATGAGCTCGGGGGCCCCACCGCGTGAGGCCGGCAATCGGCACGCCGGCATCCGCGATCACGAGCATCTCCCCGTGAGTAAGCGAGACAATCGCCTTCGCCAGCTGCCCATCCAGGATCCGCAGCTCTCTTTCCACCTCACACTCTTGTCTCCAGCGGATGACGCTGCGGCGCACGGTGCTCGCCCATCAGCTGTCGCACCTCGGCGTCCGTCGGGAGTCCGGCAATCGGGCCTCCGGCGCGGGTGGAGAGGGCCGCGGCCGCGGCCGCATAGCGAAGAGCCTCGCTGAGAGACTCGCGCCTGGCCAGGCTGCAGGCGAAGGCGGCGCTGAACGTGTCTCCCGCGCCGGTTGTGTCGAGCACGTCGGCCGGGAAGGCCGGTTGAAGAAGCGGCAGCTCGCCCGGTCGGTAGAGCACCGCGCCATCGCCTCCCTTGGTCACAACCACGCCTCCACTGACGTTATCGAGGAGCGCGTCAATGGACGGAAAGCCCAGCGCCAACACTTCACGATCATTCGGCGTCAGGACGTCACAGAGGGGGACGAGACCTGCGGTCAAAGGGCGAGCTGGAGCTGGATTGAGGATGAACCGAGCACCGGCTGCTCGCGCAGCAAGGGCGGCCTCGAATACGCAATCGTCCGGTATCTCCAGATTCACGAGGACGACGTCGTCCGGGCCGAGGACGCGGGCAAGGGAGGATGCGACGTGGTCGGGACTCAGATCCGCGTTAGCGCCCGGCAGCACCACGATCTGGTTCTCGCCTTCGTCGTCCACGACCACGATGGCCTCCCCGGTGGACGTGTGAACGACCTGTACGAAGGACACCTCGACGCTCCTCGCCAAGAGTTCGCGGACGACGGCGGTTCCCGCCTCGTCGTCACCGACAGAAGCGATCAGGAGGCTGTCGCAGCCCAACCGGGCCGCCGCAGTGGCTTGATTGGCGCCCTTGCCTCCCGGGTATCGGGTGCGCGAGAGGGCCGTCACGGTCTCGCCCACCAGCGGCAGCCGCTGCACCCGGATGGACAGATCCACGTTTATCGATCCGGCGACCACCACCCGCGGGCGCGTGTTCATGCCGGCCCCTCTGTTCGCTCAGCACGAGCTGTCGTCGAGCGCACGACGAGCTTCGGCTGGAGCAGCTTCCGAACCGGACGCCGCCTCCTGCCGGCCATACTTCCCATCAGCAGCCTCGCTGCTTCCTGCCCCATCTCATAGCCGGACTGTCGGACTGTCGTGAGGGCGGGGGAGCTCAGCTGCGCATATGTGATGTCGTCGTAGCCGGTGACGCTGAGGCGATCCGGCACTGAAATGCCGAGTTCCCTGGCGGCAAGCAACGCACCCAGTGCGAGTTGATCATTGGCGGCGCAGAGGGCCGAGAACCGCGGGCCATCGCGCAGCAGCCTCGAAGCCTGCTGGTGGCCACTCTCGATTGTGAAGGCACCTTCACTGATCGCGGCTGGTTCCAGTCCCTGCGCCCGTACCACGTCGACGAACCCCTGCAAGCGGTCACGGCCGGTTGAAAGTGCGGGATTGCCTCCGACAAACGCCATCCGCGTATGACCAAGGCTGATGAGGTGGTCTACCACCAGGCGCATCCCCGTCACGTTGTCGCCGCAGACGGCATCGCCTGGCCAGCCGTCGATCGTGCGGTCAACCAAGACCGTCGCCACCTCACGGGCGAGAGTGCTGACGTGGTCGCGGTGATCTTCAGCAGCGACAACGAGGAGCAGGCCGTCGAGCAGGCGCTCTTGGCAGTCCTGCAGATAGCGCTCTTCCTTGATCGGGTCGTTGTCCGAATTCCCGATTGCCGTGACGTAGCCGGTGTCGGAGAAGACGTCTTCTGCTCCGCGCAGGGGTCCGCGAAGAAGGGGTTGGAGACATCGGGGACGATCACGGAGATTGCCTTGGTGCGCCGACCGCGCAACCATCCAGCGACTCGGTTCGGGCGAAAACCCAGCTGCTGCACAGCATATTCGACGGATGCTCTCGTCTCCGGCCGGACGGGGCGCGGATCAGTCGAATCGTCGAGTCCTGTGGCCTCGAGGCGCTCGGAGCAGCGTGCATCCGCCGCGCGCTCACGTCTCAACGATCAGGACTTCCGGGCGGGACGCGCGATGTTGTCGTCTTTGTCGATCTCGATGCCGTGCTTCTTCGCGGCGCCGACTATCTTGCGGCGGGCGCTTTCCTTCTTCGAGGCGCTCTCGAAGTCAGTCTGGTTGAAGCGCGCCATAGCGTTGCGAATGTGCGACTCGTCGTTGATCGGCAGGTGCTCCTCGCCCTTCGAGTCGACGTATGCGAACTGGCTCTTGCGAAGCTTGTCGCGGTCCTTGGCGTCGAGTTCGGCCATCTGATCAGCCTCCTGCGGACGCGCACGGCTGCGCATCATGCCTTCATGAGTCCATCGTCGCGGGACGGCTGTCGCGAGCGCACAACGCACGGAGCGTGGCCGACCTTGCGGGTTTGTTTCGTCGGAGGCGCATGGGATTCACGACGCAGGGATGGGCCTCGGCTGCGGCGACCCCGAGCCCTGATCCCGGGACCAGTCGTGCAACGCGCTTGGGGCCGGGCCGAGCACCACGCGGAAGCCAGTCGTGTTGGAGACGACGTCCACGCTGCCATCGTGGAGGGTAAGCGTGAGCGCGCCGCGCCCGGCCCGCAGGTTGGACAATCGCAGGGAAGGCAGCCAGTCCGGCAGGGCGGGATTGACGAAGATCCGTGATCCGTCGGCTCCCGATTGCGCCTCGATCCCGGCGAGGATGGCCACGAGGCGGATGACGGCCCCGGCCGCCCAGGCCTGCGGCACGTTGGCGCCGAGGTATTGCACCGGGAAGCTGCCCTGTTCGCGTGCCAATCCTGCGAAGAGCTCCGGCAGGCGGTGAACCTGGAAACGCTCGGCAGCATCGAACGTGCCGCGCGCGATCTTCGCCGCCTCGCGATCGAAGCCGTAACGGCGGAAACCGTCGGCGATGATCGCGTTGTCGTGCGGCCAGACGCTGCCGGTGTGGTAGCTGAACGGGTTGTACCCCGGGTGGTCGGACGACAAGGTTCGGATCCCCCAGCCCGACCACATGTCCGGCGCGAGCAGCCGCTCCACCACGCGAGGCGCGCGCTCGGCCGGAACGATGCCGGACCAGAGCAGGTGGCCCGCGTTCGAGGCGACTGTCCTGATCGGCTTCTTCTCCCCGTCGAGCCCGAGGTAGTAGGTCCCTTCCTCCTCCCACCAGAGGCGCTCGTTGACGAGCTCGAACAGGCGACTGGCCTCGCTGCGCAGGCGCTCGGCGTCCTCGCCGCGGCTGAGGAGCTGGTACATGCCGGCCATGCGGATCTTGGCGTCGTACGCATACCCCTGGAGCTCGCTCAGCCCGATCGGAAGCGTCGCAATCGACCCGTCGGAGTGCTGGATGGCGTCTCCGGCGTCCTTCCAGCCCTGGTTGTAGTAGCCGTGACGTGAGCGGGTCCCGTACTCCTGGAGGAGGTCCGCGTCCCGATCGCCCCAGTCATCGATCCAGGTCATGGCCGCCTCGGCATTGGGCAGGTAGCGGCGGATCACGTCCAGGTCGCCGAGCCAGTCGAAGAGGTGCGCGAGCACGATGATGAAGAGGCTCGTCGCGTCATGCGTCCCGTAGTAGGGCTGGTATGGCAGGATCCCGAGCTGCGCCAGCTCTCCGTGGCGGACCTCATGCGGGATCTTGCCGGGCTCCATGTCGCGCTCGGGGTCGACGCCCGTGGCCTGGAGCTGCGAGAGGCGGCGCAAGGCGCCGGAAGCGAACTCGGGGAATCCTGAGATGCCCTGCATCGAGACCACCAGGGCATCTCGCCCGAAGAGGGTCACGTACCACGGCACACCCGCGGCCGGGATGAAAACGCCGCGCTCCACGGCCGCATCCTCCAGGCGCAGCGACTCGAGGTCGCGGACCGCCTGGTCCCACGCCCGCACGACCGTGGCGTTCGAGGCCTCCAGCGTCACCTTGGGCAGCCGTGGCGCGGCCGCTTCCACACCGGGACCGGCGATTGCGTGGCACGCCAGCGTGGCGGGCCGGCGCCCGCTGGGGGACAGCGGCAGCCAACGCAGGCAGGTGTGCCAACGCGCTTTGGGCTGGATGGTCGCGACGAAGACCAGCCGGCCGTTGGCGAACTGCGGCTGCGAGTCCGGGCGGTCGACCACGAACAACAGCTCGCGCCGGAACTCGCGGTTGACATAGGTGGTGCGCAGCTCCCTGCGGGAGCGGAACCAGCGGCTGTTGATCGTCCCGCGCCGGATCAGGCTCCCTGACTTGACGTCGAAGATATCGGCGAAGTCCGACGCGATGTCAAACTCGATCGTGAGTCGCACCGTCCGGCGCCCGTAGTTGGTGAGGTCGCAGTCCTCGTGGATGCCGCCCCCGATGGTGCGATCCAGGCGGATCGCCAGGGAGTGGCGCTCGACCGGGCCCTGGTCGTCGATCAGGCCATCGTTCGTGAACTCGAAGCGAGCCGAATAGAACTCGATCGGAGACGAATTGAGGAGGACCGGCCGCCGGCCATTGATCAGCAGATCCCATCCCGAGACGAAGCGCGTGTCGCGCGCGAAGAAGCCTTCCTCGGCCGGCTCGGTGATGCGGCCGTCGGGCTGGCAGACAAGGAAGCGGTCGTCGCGGTTGATGGTGACGGTCGAGGGCCCAACCAGGATCGGCAGCGTCACCGCGGCATCATAGGCGCGGCGTCTCCGGCGCGAA
>JBBSGX010000094.1:0-9211 GCA_038253685.1 Candidatus Limnocylindrales bacterium
CTTCCAGATCAGGTCCTGGAGGAACTGGATCCCACCGCTGGCCTCAGTCGTGTCGAGCACGGTCGACTTCCCGTCTGGCGCGAGGATGTCCCCGCCGTTCTGCCACACGAGCGACGACCAGTAGTTCTCCATGTCCGTGGTTTCGGTGTAGAGCCCCCACTGGTCTGGCTTCCCGTTGCCGTTCGCGTCGACCGTCAGCTTCCTGCCCACCTCGATGAGCTTCGCCCAGTCCCATGTGTCGTCGGGGTACGGCACCTTGGCCGCATCGAAGAGCTTCTTGTTGTAGAAGAGCGCGATCACGTTCAGGTCGCGCGGCAGGCCGAACTGCTTGCCGTCGGCGGTTGTGAAGTCCTTGACCGCGAGATCGGCGAGCGACGATAGCGGGTAGTTCTCGGCCTGGATGTAGGGGGTCAGGTCAAGCAGCACGTCGCGGCCGGCGTAATCCGGCTGGAGTGGGCCGTCCATCGCGAACACATCGGGCGCGGCGCCGCCTGCGAGGCCGGTCTGGAGCTTGTCCCAGTAGGTGTCCCAGTCCGAGACCGTCACCTTGACCGTGATCTTCGGCTCGGCGGCGTGGAATGCATCGACGATGGCCTGCTGGTTCTTGAGCTCGGTCGGATCGCCCCAGATCGCGTACTCGATCGTCGCCGCGGGACCGGTGTAGCCGGTCGAGGCGGATTGGCTCGGGCCAGTGGCCTCCGACGGGCTGACGGCGGGTTCCGCCGAACCGGTCGCGGTCTCGACTGGCGCTGCGGTCGCGGTCTCGACTGGCGCTGCGGTCGCGGTGGCAGCCGCCGATGGGCTCGTCACGGCAGCCGCCGATGGGCTCGGGGCGGGAGCCACGCTGGCTTGAGGGCTCCCGGTGCTGCTGCTGCACGCCGACACGACGAGTCCGACGGCCATGGCCAGCCCGCTGAGCTGCCGCAGGGTTCTGTCTCGGGTCACTGCTCTCTCCTCTTCGATTCCGCCGATCCACCCAGCCAGGCCGGGAGCCACTCCGCTTCCGCGGCAATCAACTCGTCTGTCATCCGCCAGGCCTCGTCGAGCGTCAATCGCGCCTGGACGACGGGGTCCTGCAAGACCGCGTGATAGACCGAATCGCGATCCTCGCCGAGTGCGGCCCTGACCGTCAGCTGCTGGGCATCGATTGCGCCGTGGACATAGGCCGCGAGCTGGGCCGGCAGCGATGCCACTGCCGTCGGGTGGACGCCGAGTGCATCGACCAGGCAGGGAACCTCGACACAGGCGTCCGCCGGAAGGTTCGGGATCAGGCCGTTGTTCATGACGTTGCCCACGATCCGGCTCGGCTGGCCGGTCACCGTCGAGTGGACGATGACGGCCGCGTATTCGCCGCTCTGCTCGATCTCGAACGGCTCACCCGCGTCGAGCCGGCGCTTCGTCTCCGCGTATTCGGCGAGGTTGGCATCGACCCGGCGCAGGTACTCGCCGATGGGGATGTGGTAGCGCTCGACCGAGTCGCCCTTGCCGATGAACCAGGGGTTGTATTCGGCGTGGTGCTCGGATGACTCGGTCGGCCAGTAACCGAGGCGCCGGTAGAGCTCTGCGCGCACGAGGTCATCGTCGGGAATCTTCTTCTGTGCGACCGCCTCGGCGATCGCCGGGTACAGGTCGCGGCCGCCGCGCGAGATCCTGAGGATGAAGGCAAGGTGATTGACGCCTGCCGATTCAGCCTCGACCTCCTGCCAGGGCACGCCGACGTAGTCGGCCAACGCCCGGACCGTCCAGTAGACCGAATGGCACAACCCGACGGTCGGAATATCGCTGCGGCCTGCCACGGCCCAGACGAGCATCGACATCGGGTTCGTGTAGTTGAGAAAACGCGCGTCCGGGCAGGCGTCCTCCATGTCACGGACGATGTCGAGCACCACCGGGATCGTTCGCAGGCCGCGGAACACGCCGCCGACATTGATCGTGTCGTTGATCGTGTACTGGAGGCCGTAGCGCCCGGGCACCTCGAAGTCCAGGCGCGTGGCGCGGGCGCCCCCCACCTGGATCGTGTTGACGACGTAGTCGGCGCCCCGCAGGGCCTGCCGGCGATCGAGGTGCGCCTCGATATGCGGTTCAGCGCCAAGGGTCGCCGCCGTCCATTCGGCCATCCGCTGCGCCGTCGACAGCCGATCGGCGTCGATGTCGTGCAGGACGATGGCCGCGTCGCGCAGCTCCGGGTACGACAGAAAGTCTGCGAGCAGGTTGCGGGTGAACTCGACGCTGCCCGCCCCGACGAGCACGATCCGGGTCATGTGGGTTCCGGCGTGACTGCGGCGGGCTGCGTCATCGGTCCGCCAATCCTAGCGGCGAACCGGGCGTCGGGGGCTCTGCGGCACCGTGGCGCTCATGTGCGGCTCGATTCCTTCGGGCTCAATCACCTCAGCTGGTTGCGCCGCGCCTTTGTGGACGGCGACGACCGGCTCGGGCCACTGATCGACGAGACGGTCGATCGCGGTTCACCCTGGCGGGCCTCCTCGATCCCCTCATGGCGATCGACGACTTCCGGGCGCTCCGCCTCATTCCGTCATGGGACGTGCGCTACTTCTCGTTCACCGATCGCATCGTGGCCGAGGAGACGACCCCCGAGGAAATGAAGGCCGACCGAGACCTCCAGGCAGAGGAGCGACTCGGGACGATTTTCAGGACCGTCGGCTACAACGACGAAGCCCGCAAGATCCTCGGAACCAAGGGCGGCGCGAACTACTACGTCAGCGTGCTCGATGTCATCGGGTCGATGGTCCACGACAGCGGCGACATCGTCGTTGCCGACGTGAGGAACGAGGGCGCCATCCCGGACCTGCCGCCCGGTGCCTGCGCAGAGATTCCCGCACGGGTCGGGGCCGATGGGCCGGTGGCGCTCCCCGTGGGCCCGCTGCCGCTCGCGGTGCGCGGCCTCATCCCGGCAGTCAAGGCATACGAGAGTTGACGATCGAGGCCGCGCTCAGCAGCGACCGCGGGCGAGCGATCCAGGCGCTCGTGGCGAAACCCGCTCGTTGGTTCCTACTCGAAGGCGAAGCCGTTCTTCGAGCGGGTCCTCCAGAACGAACGCCAGTGCCTGGCAAGGTTCTTCGAGGACACAGCCGGGGCGAGCACGCGGAATCGGGAAGAGGCCGTCACGCACTGAGAGTTCCTCCGGTCCGTCGGCCTGCCTCCTGAAGCTCCAACGCAGAAGCAAGGTGGATCGCGTCGAGCATTCGCAACGTCGCAGGCCCGAGCCGGACCGCAGCCGCGGCATCGACGGCGTCGAACTCGAGCAGCGTCAGCCCGTCGAAGATCGAGCGCAAGCGATCGGACATCATCGCCGCATCGAGGCCGGGAATCCGTGCGATGGCGCGCGGGACCTCCACGGTGGCGAGTCGGCTGACGCGCGGCCAGCTTGTCTCGCAGGTATTCCTCGAGCGCCTCCGACTCCGGTTCCTGTACGAGCAACTTCACGATGGCCGAGGAGTCGACGTAAACGGCATCGGTGACCCGCGATCTTCTTTGCGCATCTGCCGCAGGATCTCGGACGGCAGTGGTGAGTCGACGGGGACCTGCGGTGGCGGACCAAGGTCGAACAGGTCGCCGTGGGCTGGACTCGCCCGGCCACCAGCGATGAGCTGCTCGAGTCGTGAGCTCGTTCGGGCAGCGGGGGGTCCCAAACGTGCGACCAAGCGACCGTGCTCGGTGACCTCGAGGGTCTCGCCCTCCTTCACCCTGTCCAGGTACACGGAAAGGTTCTGGGAAGCTCGCGAACACCGACGCGCGCAGGAATTCGACCGGTTTCACTCATGTAGCAGACGGTGGCACAATCGAGCAGGCACGGCTGGCCGGCGAGCCTAGACTGCACGCCACACCCATCTGCACAGAGGAGAGCGCCATGCTCAAGGATTCAAAGGCCGTCGCGACAGTCGCCACGAGGGACATGTCCGCGGCACACACCTTCTACTCGGAGACGCTGGGATTGCCGACCATGGTCTCCATGGAGCAATTCACGGGCTACCAGCTCCCCGACGGGAGCGCGCTCACCGTCTACCTGCGACCCAACCACGTCCCGCCCGAGAACACGACGGTGACGTTCCTGGTCTCCGACATCGAGGCGGAGATGGCCGATCTGCGGTCACGCGGCGTGACCTTCGAGGACTACGACATGCCCGGCATCAAGACGGTGGATGGTCTCGCCACGGAAGACATGGGCGGAACGAAGGCCGCGTGGTTCAAGGATCCGGCCGGCAACATCCTCAGCCTTGGCACGGTGCCGCCTACGGCGTGACGACGCGCGCCGCAGGGCGCACCTGCCTGGGCCGCCGCGGGCTCGACGTCGCCCTGTGGACCCGCTGCGCGATACTGCGTTCGCGATGACGCTGCCTGCACAGCCAGACACGGAGACGACGGCCTCAGCCGAGCGACGCCTCGTCACCGTGCTGTTCGCCGACGTGGTCGATTCGACGTCGCTCGCGGAGCGCATGGACCCCGAGGACTGGAGCGGGGCCATCCGCACGGTGCTTTCCCTGATGTCCGCTCCGGTCAAGCGGTACGGCGGCACGGTGGCGGCCCTGATGGGGGATGGCCTCTTGGCCGTCTTCGGTGCGCCGGCCGCCCACGAGGACGATGCGATCCGCGCCGTCCAGGCCGGGCTCGAGATGATCGACGCGGTGGTCGAAGCAGGGCCTCGCCTGCGGCGGGAGTTCGGGAAGGAGCTCGGCGACGGTCCCCAGGTGCGTGTCGGCATCAACACCGGCGTCGCGATCGTGGAGGGCATGGGCGAAGGCGCGGGAAGCGTCGACGCGCTTGGCGATGCGGTGAACGTGGCCGCGCGAATGCAGAGTGCCGCCCGCCCCGGGACGATCATCGTCACCGGCGAGACGTGGCGCTACGCTGGCCCCGCCTTCCGCGCGAAGTCGCTGGGCGGCGTCGTCGTCAAGGGCAAGACCGACCCGATCGACGGCTGGGAGATCATCGGGCGCGCGGATTCGCCGGGCACAGGCCGCGGACTTGCAGGGCTGACGAGCCCGATGGTCGGCCGCGACGAGGAGCTGGCCCAGCTCGTCTCGCTGGTGGCAACCATCCGCGCAGGCCGCGGGCGTGCCGCCGTGCTAATCGGTGAGCCGGGTGTGGGCAAGAGCCGCTTGCTGGCCGAGGCGCGCGCGGCTGCCGGCGACATGGCCTGGATCGAGGCCCGCGGCATCTCGTACGGTGAGGATTCGCCGTACGGCTTGTCGATCAATCTCGTGACCGCGTGCCTCCGGCCCCCGACCGCCGGCAGCGCGGAGGAGCGCCTCGTCGCACTGGAGAAGGCCGTCCGCTCGACGCTCGGCGATGCCTGGCGCGAAACCTATGTGAGCCTGGCAAACCTGCTGTCCCTGCCCTTGCCTGCCGAGGTCACGGCCGAGCTCAAGCCATTGAGCCCGAGCGCGCTGCGCGTGCGATACCTCGCGGCCGCCGAACGACTGATGCGGGCACAGCTGGCCCTGGGGCCGCTCGTTGTCGTCCTCGAGGATGCGCACTGGGCGGACGCCTCCTCGGTGGAGGTTTGCCAGGAGCTGCTGCCGCTTGCCCACGAGTTGCCGCTGCTGTTCCTGATCACATCGCGGCCAGAGCGAGCGGCAGTCGGCTGGCGCCTGGTGGAGACGGCACGCGAGCGCTTCGGGGATGCGCTCACCGAGATCCGGCTCAGTCCCCTGGACGCTTCCGACAGCCGCCTGCTGATCGGCAACCTGCTCGAGATCGAGTCACTTCCGGAGCGACTGCGAGCCTCGATCATGGAACGTGCCGAGGGAAACCCGTTCTTCACCGAAGAGCTCATCCGCATGCTCATCGAGCGCGGCTGGGTCGTCCGCAGCGGGGATCGCTGGGTCGGCTCCGGGACGGTGGCGCAGGCGGAGGTTCCGGACACGCTGCGTGGCCTGCTGCTTGCCCGTATCGATCGCCTGCCGGACGAGTCGCGCCGGACGCTGCGGATGGCCTCGGTCATCGGCCGCGACGTGCCGGTCAAGCTGCTCGAAGAGGTGACCGGCGATCCGGCCATGACCGCGCGCGCTCTGGGCCAGGCCGAAGCCGCCGGCCTCGTGCGATTTGTCGCCACGGATCCCGAGTCCGTCTACCGCTTCCGCCACGTGCTCATCCAGGAGGCAGCCTACGACTCCCTGCTCAAGACTGACCGTCGACGGCTGCATCTGCGCGTCGGCGAGGTGCTCGAGTCGCAGGAGGGCGGGGATCGTCGGGAGGAGCTGGCGCCGCTGCTTGGCCTCCATTTCGAGCGCGCCGGGGACATCGAGCGTGGCGTCAGGTACCTGCACCTGGCGGGCCGGCATGCGCTCAGGGCGCGCGCCGTGAAGGAGGCACGCGAGCTGCTCGATCGGGCGGCGGCCCTGCTCGAGGATGCGCCCGAGACTCCCGAGAACGAGCGCACCCGGATCGAGATCGCGATCGACCGGGCAGCCGCCAACGCCACCTTCTCCAAGCCGGAGGACCTGGACATCATCGCCGACGCTCGCGCGCGGGCCGAACGCCTCGGGGACGATCGCATGCTCGGCCTGGTGTACGCTCGGGAAGCCGGAACGCGGGCGATGATGGAGCTGCTGCGCAACGCTGGGCATCAGCAGGCGGTCATCGACAAGGCGCTCGAGATCGGGCACCGGCTCAACGACCCCGAGATCCTGGCCCTTCCGAGCGCCCTCAATGGTGTCCGCCTCATTCGAGAGGGGCACCGTCGCCAGGCAATCCCGGTGCTCGAAGAGGCGGTCGACGCACTCGAGAAGTACGTCGTCAATGAGGCGTCCTTCTACGCGGGCCAGCTTGCGATCGCGCACGCCGAGCTTGGCGAGTTCGACGAGGCACGGCCGATCATGGCGCGTGCCCGACAGCTCGCTGAGCGGAGCGCGGACCCGAAGGCACTTGCCGACATCGACATCTTCGAGGGCATCTTCCTGGGTCTCCAGGGCCGGCATGACGAGGCGGCGGCCTACGCCAGGCGCGGAGCCGCTACCGCGCAGGCCGCGGGCGAGCTGCTCTGTCAGACGATGGGTACCTGGCTCGCCGGTGAAAGCGAGCTGTCCGCGCAGAATGTCGGTCCCGCCATCCAATGGCTGCAGCAAGCAAATGAGCTGGCGGCCACCTGCAAGGCCCCCGACGTGGAGAGGATGACGAGCGTCACGCTCAAGACGGCCCGCGCCATCGCCGGTGAGGGGCTGCCGGCGTTGAGCGGGCTTGATCTGCTCATCGACGAGACGCGGGCAGCGGGCGACCCCCTGGAGGAGGCCCTGGCGCTGATGCACCGCGCTCAAGCGAACGCGACCATGGCGTCAGGCGATCGAGCGTCCGCCAAGGCCGACGTCGAAACCGCAATCGCCATCCTCAAGCGCCTCGAGACGCGCCCCTACCTGGAAATGGCCGAGCAGCTGCACGCGTCGATGAGCTGAGGGGCCCGCTCGCCGGGGAGTCCCGACCGAAGTGCCGCACGCGATCTCCCGCACGGGTGACCGGCCGCGCTCCATCGACCCACCGCAGACCGGGCCTATGCCCAATCGGCATGGACGGAGACGGGGACATTCCCTCGCAGGCCGGCTCGGCCCGCCCTCTTGCCCGTTCAGCCACGGATGCCGACCGAGGCGATGCCGCCGATGAGGCGTTTCTGCGCGGCGAAGTAGACAAGTAGCGGCGGGACGATGGCGATGAGGTTGGCGGCCATGAGCGAGTTCCACTCGGTCCCGACGCGGCTGACCTTGGTCGCGAGCGCCACAGCCACCGTGTACGAGTCGGGGTCGTTGAGATAGAGCAGTGGCCCGAAGAAGTCGTTCCACACGCCCAGGAACGTGAAGACGGCCACGACTGTCAGCGCCGGTGCGGTGAGCGGCAGGATGATGTGGCGATAGATCGCCCAGTGGCCGGCACCGTCGATCCTCGCGGCCTCGTCGAGATCCCGTGGAATGGTGCGCATGTACTGGCGCAACAGGAAGATGAAAAAGGCGTTTCCGAGGAACGCGGGCACCGTCAGCGGCAGATAGGTGTCGAACCATCCAAGGTGGAAGAAAACGAGGAATTGCGGGATGAGCAGGACAGGCGCCGGCAGCAGCATCGTCGCGAGCAGGAGGCCGAAGAGCACCCTGCTGCCTCGGAAGCGAAGCCGCGCAAACGCGTAAGCGATGAGCGAGTTGGAGATCACGGTTCCCGTCACATTCACTAGAACCAGAAACGCCGTGTTCAGCGCGTACCGGAGATACGGTTCGTCGGGGTTGGTGAGGACCCTCACGAACGTGTTCCAATCCCAGTAGCGCGTCGGAAAGAACTCGGGCGGGGTCGTGAAAACCGGCGCGTTGTCGGGCTTCAGCGCCGCTGTCAGCATCCAACCGATCGGCAGCAGGATGAAGAGGCCGAGTAGCGACAGGAGGCCGTAGACGAAAACCGCGTGCGCCAATCGTGCTGGCGGTGGTCTCCGGCGCCCCGCCCGGAATCCGACCGCCGGCCCGAATGGCTGCACGACGCTCACTCGGCAGGCTCCGTCTCATAGAAGACGAAGCGGCGCTCCAGTTTCAGCGTCAGCCACACCATGCCGACGCCGATGACCGTGAGGATCCAGGACAGCGCCGCCGCGTACCCCAACTGTCCCTCGAGGAAGCCCTTCCGGTAGAGGTACAGCATGTAGAAGAGCAGCGAGTCGGCGGGGCCGCCGCTGTGCGCGCCGCCGCTGATGACGAAGATGGGCCCGAAGACCAGCAACCCATCGACGACCAGGTTCACGACCACGAAAAAGAGCGTCGGCGACAGCATCGGCAGCGTGACGTGCCTGAACTTGGCGACGGGCCCGGCACCATCGATCGACGCCGCCTCGTACAGGTGCGGCGGGATGTTCTGGAGGCCCGCGAGGAAGATCACCGCCCCTCCTCCGACACCCCAGAGGCTCATGATCGCGAGCGCAGGCATGGCCCAGTCGGGGCTGGCAAACCAGGCGGGTGGATCGTGCCAGCCGATCGCCCGCAGCAGCTGGTTCACGGCGCCGGTCTCGCTGTTCAGCAGCAGGAACCAGAGCACGGTGACCGCGACGCCAGACAGGACGGCCGGTATGTAGAGCAGCGTTCGAAACGCGTTCATGCCAGGCAGCTTCTGGTTCAGCAGGAGCGCAACCGCGAGCCCGGCCACGAGCAGCAACGGTGTCGAGAGCGCGATCCATTTGATCGTGACAGCCAGCGCCTGGATGAACGACGGATCGTCCGTGAGGATCTGC